>JBARRS010000034.1:0-22387 GCA_049644345.1 Gaiellaceae bacterium | reverse complement strand
CGACGAGGTGCCGGCTCCGGTGCGCGGCGATCTCCGGCTCTTCGACGGGGAGACCTTCCTCGTCCTGCCGTTGTCGATTCGGTCGGAGGTGCGCGGCTTGCTGATCGTCTGCTCGCCCGCAAACGTCTCGTCGGATCTCAGCGACTCGCTGGAGGCACTGGGCGTGCAGGTCTCGCTCGCGGTCGAGGGCGCCTCGCTCGCAGAGGACCTCCACCGGCGCCAGAGCGAGGCGCGCTTCCGCTCTCTGGTCGCCCACTCGAGCGACTTGATCACGGTGCTCGACGCCGACGGCATCGTCACCTACCAGAGCCCCTCGATCGAGCGGGTGCTTGGTTACCACGCCAACGAAGTGGAGGGGAAGCGTTTCGACTGGATCCTCAGCGAGAGCGACCGGGCTCGGCTTGCCCAGGTGCTCGCAGGCAATGGATCAGGTAGTCCGGAGGCCCACACGATCGAGTGCTCGCTCAACCACCGCGACGGCACGACGCTGAAGTTCGAGGTGCAGCACACGGACCTGCTCCACGACGAGCACATTCGCGGGATCGTCCTCAACAGCCGCGACGTCAGCGAGCGCAAGGCGTTCGAGGACCAGCTCGCTCATCAGGCGTTCCACGACCCGGTCACGAACCTCGCAAACCGGGCACTGTTCTCCGACCGCGTCGAGCACGCGCTGATGCGGTCCCAGCGCGGCTTCCCGGACATCGCCGTCGTGTTCATCGATCTAGACGACTTCAAGACGGTGAACGACAGCCTCGGTCACGCCGCGGGAGACCTCGTGCTGCAGGAAGTTGCGCAGAGGCTCCGGATCGCCGTCCGCCCGACCGACACGGTCGCCCGTTTCGGCGGCGACGAGTTCGCCGTCCTGCTGGAAGGTGTCGTCGACTCGCCCGAGGCCGCCGACGCCGCCGCACGGATCCTTCAGGCGCTCGAGATCCCGATGGAGATCGACGGCAAGCAGGTCTTTCCGCGGGCAAGCGTCGGGATCTGCCTCGTCAACCGAGACGCGCCCACGCCGGACGCGGCGGAGCTGCTCAGGAACGCTGACGTTGCCATGTACATGGCGAAGCGCGACAGCAAGGGCAGCTACCGCGTCTTCGAGCCGACGATGCACGAGCGCGTCGTCGAGCGGCTCGAGCTTCGCGGGGACCTGCAGCACGCGGTCGAGGCCGAACAGCTCGAGCTCCACTACCAGCCCGTGGTCCGCCTGGAAGGCCACGAGATCCTGGCCGTTGAGGCGCTGTTGCGCTGGCATCACCCGACGCGCGGGACCATCGCGCCGAACCAGTTCATCCCGCTGGCGGAGGAGACTGGTCTGATCGTCCCGATGGGTCGCTGGGTGCTCGAGACCGCGTGCCGCGAGGGAGTTCGGATCCAGAGCCGGTTCCCCCGCACGGAGCCGCTCGCGGTCAGCGTCAACCTCTCGGTCAGGCAGCTCCAGTCCGATTCGATCGTCGCCGACGTGCGTCGGGCGCTCTCGGAGAGCGGGCTGCCCCCGTCATCACTCGTACTCGAGATCACCGAGTCGGTCATGATGGCCGACACCGATTTCGCGGTTCAGCGGCTCTCCGAGCTCAAGTCTCTCGACGTCCGGCTGGCGATGGACGATTTCGGAACCGGCTACTCGTCTCTCAGCTATCTCAGCCGTTTCCCCGTAGACATCCTGAAGATGGACCGCTCGTTCGTGGGAGCCGGTGAGAACGTGGCTCTCACGTCCGCGATCATCGCGCTCGGAGCGAGCCTCGAGCTCGACGTCGTCGCCGAGGGCATCGAGCTTCCGGAGCAGGAGGAGTCGCTGCACGACCTGGGTTGCGAGCTCGGGCAGGGCTTCCTCTTTGCCCGGCCGATGGGCGCAGACGCGCTTTCCGACTTCCTCGCCGCCCAGCCCGAGTGGGCGGACGTCGACGGGCAGTCGGCGTCCAATGCAGCATAGTTACGAGGCGCTCGACCGCCCCGGCGGCTTCTCGAGAGCTCGTCTGCTGTCGCCACTCCGGCACCGCGACTTCCGCGTTCTCTGGACGGGTATGGCTGTGTCCCTTCTCGGCGACGGCATCTTCCTCGTCGCGATCGCGTGGGAGAGCTACGTGCTCTGGAACGCGCCTGCGGCGCTCTCGATCGTAGGCGTCGGAATGACCGTGCCCATGGTCGTCTTCCTCCTGGCCGGAGGGGTCGTGAGCGATCGCCACGATCGCCGCCGCGTGATGCTCTGGGCGGACTGCGTTCGAGCGACGGCCGTCGCAGTTGTCGCCGCGCTCGTCCTCGTCGGTGCGCTGAGGTTTTGGGAGCTCGTCGCCCTGGTTGCGGTCTATGGGGTCGGGACGGCCTTCTTCACGCCGGCGTTCGAGGCGATCGTGCCGGATCTCCTCCCGGTCGGCGACTTGGCGGCTGCGAACTCGCTCGACCAGTTCGTCCGGCCGATCGCTCTCCGGCTTGCCGGCCCCTTGCTCGGGGGTGCGCTGGTCGCGGCGGGCCCCGGTCTCGCGTTCGTGGTGGACGCCGCCTCTTTCGGGGCTTCCTCGCTGGCGGTTCTGGCGATCCGTCCTCGCCTCCCCCTGCGGGCGGAGGCGAGCGCGTCCGCCTTCGCCGCCGTCAAGGAAGGCCTGGGCTTCGTACGGCGGCGCGTCTGGCTCTGGGGAACGCTCGCGGCCGCTGCGGCGGCCTATCTCGTCTTCCTCGGCCCAACTGAGGTCCTGCTTCCGTACGTGGTGAAGAACAACCTCCATGCGTCCGCAGCCACGCTCGGCTTCGTCTTCGCGGCGGGCGGCATCGGCGCGGTCGGCGCGGCTCTCTGGATGGGCCAACGCGGACACCCACGCCGTGACGTCACCGTCATGTACGTGACCTGGACGCTGGCGACCGTCGCGATCGCCGGCTACGGAATCGCGACGGCTGCGTGGCAGCTGATGCTCGCGTGTCTCGTCTTCAACGCGTTGGAGACGGCAGGCACGATCGTCTGGGCGACGGTGAAGCAACGGCACGTTCCGAGCGCGATGCTGGGCCGCGTTTCGAGTCTCGACTGGCTGATCTCGATCGGTCTGCTCCCTGTTTCATTCGCGCTCACGGCTCCTGTCGCCGCCGCGCTCGGCGCGCGCGCGACGCTCGTCGGGGCCGCAGGCGTCGGCGCCGCGATCACCCTCGGCGCGCTCTTCCTTCCGGGTATGAGGGACATCGAGCGCGAGCGGCACGAGCCGCCACAGCCGCTCGGTGGCGCTCTACCTGTCCCTGGGCCGTCCCGAGCGTCCGGTTAGCTCTTCGACGGGGCGGCGCATGCCGCCCCGCCGAGGAGTCTTCGTCTAGCGAGGCGGGCCGGCGGGCGGCCCTTCCTCGTAGTAGCCGCGCCGACGCGTCCAGTAGCCGGGCCCCGCCCAGCTCGACCAGAAGACCATCGAGAGGACGCCGCCGACGAGCCCGACGATCAGGAGGATCCACCCGATCGCGTGGATGTTCACGCCGGAGACGTCCGCGTTGACCGCGAACGCGAGAATCGCACCGCCCGCGATCAGGAGAAAACTGACTCCGAGTCCCATTAAAGCCTCCTTCTTGACCTACTCGGAGATAACGGAGAAACCGCCCGGATCGTTCTGCGCGCAAGCGCGAGGCCGCTTCGACTACGCTCGAACCGGTGCGCAGGGGCTCGATCGTCCAGCTTGTTGCGATGGGCGCGATCGCCGGCGGAATCGCCGTCGTCGTCGCGCTGTTCGTGCCCTGGCTGCCGAAGCCGGCGGCGCGGGAAGCCGGCCGGATCGACTTCGTCTTCTGGTTCGTCACCGGGATCTGCCTCTTCATCTTCACGATCGTCGCCTCGGTGATCGGCTACGCGGTCCTGAAGTTCCGCGTACAGCCCGACGACGACTCGGACGGCCCGGCGATCCACGGCCACACCGGGCTCGAGGTGGCGTGGACGGCGGTGCCGGCGGTGCTCGTGACCGCGATCGCGATCGTCAGCGGGATCGTGCTCGCCAAAAACGACGCCTCGGCCAGCAACGAGCTAAGGGTGAAGGTGGTCGCGCGGCAGTTCGCGTGGAGCTTCCAGTATCCGCAGTACAACAACCTGACCTCCGGCCAGCTGCGGCTGCCGCTCAACCGGCCAGTCCGGCTCCAGATCACGTCGATGGACGTGACCCACGCGTTCTGGGTTCCGCAGTTCGGGCAGAACCTTGATGCCGTTCCCGGCGCGGTCAACAACCTCCGAATCACGCCCAATCGCCTCGGCACCTTCCCCGTCATCTGCAACGAGCTGTGTGGTCTCGGGCATGCTCTCATGCGCTCGGAGGCGATCGTGATGAAGCCTGCCGCGTTCACGGCTTGGGCCTCTGGGGGCAAGACGTTGGGCGGCGCGATCAGCGGCGCGAAGGTCTTCGCCGACAACGGCTGCGGTGCCTGTCACACGCTCAAGGCCGCCGGCTCGACCGCGACGGTCGGCCCCAACCTCGACAAGTTGCCGGCCGAGGCGCGGCAGGCAGGGCAGCCGCTTGAAGCCTTCATCCGCGAGTCGATCGTCAAGCCGAACGCCTACATCCAGGCCGGCTATCCGCCGAACGTGATGCCGCAGACCTTCGGTCAGCTTCCGTCGGCGCAGCTCGACGCGCTGGTGCAGTATCTGATCACGAGCTCGAAGGGGAAGCCGTGATCGAGACGCTGGCCACGCCGCACGAGGCGCCCGCCCCGCCCGCCCCGCGCGGGTATAGAAGGCTGCTCGCGCCGGGTTGGCTGCGCATCCCGTGGATGACGGCGCTCTTCTTCGGGATCGGCGTCGGGCTCATCGTCCTGATCCGGTGGATCGAGGGCTGGCACCCCCTCTGGGAGGGCACGACGATCGTCACGGTCTCGCTCGTCACGGCGCCGTTCGGCTTCCTCGCCGGCATCGGGGGCTTCGACTACTGGATTCGCTACGCGATCGGCTCGCCGACACGGCCCGACGACCACTCGGGCCACGGCGCCCGCAGCTGGAAGGACTACTTCCGGATCAACACCGACCACAAGGTGATCGGAATCCAGTACGTGACGACAACGATTGTCTTCTTTGTCGTTGCGGGCTTCCTCGCGATGCTGATGCGCGCCGAGCTCGCGCGGCCGGGGATGCAGTTCTTCGACAACCAGACCTACAACGGCCTCTTCTCCGTGCATGCGGCGCTGATGATCTTCCTGTTCGTGATCCCGGCGTTCGCGGGCCTCGGAAACTTCGTCATCCCGCTGATGATCGGTGCAGCCGACATGGCGTTCCCGAGGCTGAACGCCCTCTCCTACTGGCTGCTGCCGATCGCCGGCGTGATGATGGTGACGAGCTTTGCGATGCCGGGGGGCGCGTTCGCGGACGGCTGGACGAACTACGCGCCGTTGTCGGTGCACCAGCCGATCGGCAACGTCTTCTTCTCGATGGGCGTCCAGTGGGCGGGCGCGTCCTCGATCCTGACGGCGCTCAACTTCCTGGTCACGATCATCACCATGCGCGCGCCGGGGATGACCTTCTGGCGCATGCCGCTGCTCGTCTGGGCGAACTTCACGACGTCATTGCTCGTAGTGATCGCGACGCCGTTCATCGCCGGCTCGCAGTTCTTTGTCACGTTCGACCGGGTGATGCACACGCACTTCTTCGACTACACCCAGCACGGCTACCCGCTCGGCTATCAGCACATCTTCTGGTTCTACTCGCACCCGGCCGTCTACATCATGATGCTGCCCGGGTTCGGGATCGCCTCCGAGGTGATCTCGGTGATGGCGCGCAAGCCGATCTTCGGCTACCGGCTGATGGCGCTGTCGTTGATGGCGATCCTCGTGCTCGGGTTCTCGGTCTGGGCGCACCACATGTTTGTCGCCGGGATGGCTCCGTGGCTGCGGGTTCCGATGATGGTGACGACGCTGCTGATCGCGGTGCCGACGGGAATCAAGGTCTTCAGCTGGTTAGCGACGATCTGGGAAGGACGCGTGCACTTCAACACGCCGATGCTGTTCGCGCTCGGCTTCGTCTCGATGTTCGTGATCGGGGGCCTCTCGGGCATCTACCTCGGCGCCGTCCCGATCGACATCCACGTCTCGGACACCTACTTCGTCGTGGCCCACATCCATTACGTGCTCTTCGGCGGCTCGCTGTTCACGATCTTCGCCGGGATCTACTACTGGTTTCCGAAGATGACCGGCCGGATGTACAACGAGCGGCTCGGGAAGCTGCACTTCTGGCTTACGTTCATCGGCTTCAACGCGACCTTCTTCCCCATGCACTACCTGGGGATCCAGGGGATGCCGCGGCGGGTGGCCGACTACGCGCCGCGGTTCGCCGACCTGAACCTGTTCATCTCGATCGCGTCGTTCGGCCTCGGCGCCTCGACGCTCGTCTTCCTCTACAACATGATCGTCAGCTGGACGCGCGGGCCGCGCGCGGTTGCGAATCCCTGGCGGGCGCTCACGCTCGAGTGGCAGGTCTCCTCACCGCCGCCGACCTTCAACTTCGACGAGATCCCGCAGGTTGTCGGCAGCCCGTACGAGTACGGCGTCCCCGGCGCCCGCCACGCAGTCCTCAACGGCGGGGCGCGGGAGGCTGAGCTCGAAGAGGTGGGGGCGACCCCGAGGCGGTCGTGAGCCACGTCCTCGTCATCGCCAACGAGACGGCCGCTACGCGCGCGTTGCTCGAGGCCGTGAAGCGGGCGGCGGGCCCGGGCGACCTGGTCACCGTGATCGCTCCCGTGAACGCACCGAGCTCCGGCTACGTCGTCTACCAGGACACGCGTCGCGCCGCCTCCGGACGCCGGCTAGACCGGACGCTGGCCGGGTTGCGCGAGGCGGGGATTGCGGCGCACGGCTTGGTGGTCGACGCGAACCCGGTCGACGCAGCGCGTGACGCGCTCGCCCAGTCCGAGCCCCATCCGGACCTGATCATCGTCTCCACTCATCCAAAGGAGAAGTCGGGGTGGCTCCGGCGCGGCGTCCTCGAACGGATCCGAGGCATCGCCGGCGGGACTCCGGTCGAGCACGTCACGGTGGACGTGACCGACGAAGAGGGCGCGAAGAACGTCCTCGTCGTCGCGAACGAGACGGTTGTCGGTGAGCCCCTGCTTCAGCGGATCCGGGAGCGCTCTGCCCGCTCGCCGGCGAGCTTCCTGGTCATCTCGCCGCAGAGCGACCCCACCCAGTCGCACCATCCGGAGGCCGAGCGCCGGCTGCGGCGGGCACTCGCGGCGCTACGCGCGCAGGGGATCGATGCGCACGGCCAGATCGCCCATCCGGACCCGTTCACCGCCGCGATGCACGCCGTCGAGGACGAGCGGATCGACGAGATCATCGTGTCGACGTTCCCCGGCGCGCGCTCGGGCTGGCTGCGGCGCGACCTCGTCGAGCGGCTGCGGAGCGAGACCGGCCTTCCTGTCGAGCATGTCGTCGTCGAGCCCGAGTCCGTGGGGGCGACTGCGTGATGGAAGCGCACGCGGCACCGGCCCACGCACACGCGGACCACCCGCCCGAGACCCACTACAGCTCGCGCGTCGACCCGCGCACGCTCGGGATGTTCCTCTTCATCGCCTCCGAGGTGATGCTGTTCGGCTCGTTCTTCACCGCCTACTTCTTCGTACGCGTCGTCAACCACGCGCCCTGGCCGCCGAAGCCGTTCCACCTGCCGGTCTTCGTCGCCGGCATCAACACGATGATCCTCGTCACCTCGAGCTTCACGATGCACTGGGCGCTCCAGGCGATCAAGCGGGGTAGCCGCGTGGGTCTCCAGGCCGGGCTGTCGCTGACGTTCTTGCTCGGGCTGACGTTCCTGCTCACGCAGGTCCGGGAGTACTCGCGCGTCGGCTTCGCGCCGAGCGATCAGGCCTTCGGGACGGTCTTCTACTGCCTGACCGGCTTGCACGGGGCTCACGTCTGCATCGGCCTGCTCTTGCTCCTTGCGGCCACGATCCGCGCCTACCGGGGCCACTACTCGCCCGAGGCCCACTGGGGGGTGGAGATCCCCGGGATCTACTGGCACTTCGTCGACGTGATGTGGATCGTCGTCTACACGACGGTCTACATCCTCTAGCGCGATGAAGAATCCGCTCAGGAGCGAGGCCGAGGCGTTCCAGTTCCTGCTCGGCGCCGTCGCCTACTTCGCGGCGATCGGCCTCGCGGGCGGGCTCGGCGGGCGCTGGTGGGGCCTCGGCGTCTTCGTCGCCCTCTCGGCGGTCGTTGTGGGCTGGTGGCTTCGCGCGCGCCGGCTCGAGCCGACCGTCCAGACCGTGTCGCGCCGGCGCGGCGCGGAGGACGAGCGCCGCATTCTCGTGATCGCCAACGAGACCGTCGGCGGCCGGGCACTGCAGCAGATCATCCGCGACCGCGCCGCCGATTACCGCGAGCAGGTGCTCGTCGTCACACCGGCGCTCAACTCGCCGATCCGGCACTGGATGTCCGACGAGGACGAGGCACGCGCGGCCGCACAGCGCCGCCTGGAGGAGAGCCTCGCGCGGCTGCGAGAGGCGGGCGTCAATGCGCGTGGCGAGGTCGGCGACGGCGACCCGCTCCAGGCGATGGAGGACGCATTGCGGACTTTCGGGCCCGACGAGATCATCATCTCGACGCACCCCGAGGGCCGCTCGCACTGGCTCGAGCGCGGCATCGTCACGAACGCGCGTGAGCGCTTCGCCGTCCCGATCACGCACGTCGTCGTCGATCTCGAGGCGGAGCGCGAAGAAGTCCGGTGATTACTTGAGGGTCTTGATGAAGGCGACGAGCGCCTTGGCGTCTGCTTGGGACACCGAGCCCGGCTTGATCGCGGCGCTCATGATCCCCGGGTGGTAGCCGGAGACGATCTGCTTGTCCGGAGCGATGATCGACTCGATCAGATACGCGTCGTTGGCCGTCACCGTCTGCCCGTTCGTGAGCTTTACCTTGGAGCCGAACAACGCCTTGAAGGTCGGGCCGGTGCTCTTCGTACCGTCGGTCGTGTGGCAGCTCTGGCAGCCGAGTGACGCGTAGAGCTTCTGCCCCTTGCCGGCGAGTCCCGGCAGCGCTGGGCCGGCCGCCGCACTGATCGTGCAGCTCGGCCCGGGCTTCTGCACACCGGCGCAGGCGGCGACGTACGCTGCGACCGAGTCGGCCGCCTTCCCGGTGTAGACATTCTGGGGCATCGGCGGTATCGCCAGCTCGATCTGGTCGCGGACGACCTGTTGGATCGTGCTCTGCTCGAACTTCTGGCGCCGGTCGGCCGAGAAGGCGTCGTCGAGGTTCGGCCCGATCGTCCCCTTCGTGCCGGCAGCGCCGAGCACGTGGCACTGACCGCACCCTTTCACGAAGAGCGGCCCGCCCAGCGCGGGATCCCCGCCCTTGGTGATGCCGCCGGTGCCGCAGCCGGCGAGCAGGACCGGCAGCAGGAGGACGAGACCTGCGCGGGCCGTTCGCACGGCCCTAGGCGGGCGGCGTGCTCGACCGCACGTGTTCGAGTGCCTCATCGCGCGTGGGGTAGATCGTGAAGACGCGGTCGAGGCCGGTGATCTCGAAGATCTTCGTGATGTTGCGGTCGTTGCACACGAGCGAGAGCTGGCCGTCGGTCGTCCGCAGCCGCTTGACGCCGCCGACGAGCACGCCGAGCGTCGTCGAGTCGATGAAGGTCGTGTCGGAGAAGTCCACGACGACGTCCTTGCCGCCCTGGCCGATCACGTCCAGCAGCTGCTGCTTGAACTCAGGCGCGGTGTAGAGATCGACTTCGCCAGAGAGCGCGATCACGTATGCCTCGGGACCGACCTGCTCCGTCTTGATGTCGAAATTCATCTCGTCTCCCGGCTCGCTAGTGGCGAGAGTCTATCCGGGGGTCAATGATGCAAACCAGCCGACAGCAACACGAGCGCCTGCTTCGCGCGCTGCGCCTCCTGGGACTTCGGTCCGAGCTTGACCACGCGACGGTAGGCGGCGATCGCGGTGTTCTTGTCTTCGATCGCCTGGGCGAGAATCCAGGCGTCACGCGCGGCGTCGGCGAGCTGAAGCTGCGCGAACTGATCGTTCTTCTTCAGCTGCGCGTAGCGCTTGAACGCCGATTCCGACTTGCGGAAGTAGGAGAAGGAGACCAGGCGCAGCTGGTCGGCCTGCTGGCTGAGCGTAGCCCTG
Organism: Gaiellaceae bacterium; assembly: GCA_049644345.1. Taxonomy (GTDB): domain Bacteria; phylum Actinomycetota; class Thermoleophilia; order Gaiellales; family Gaiellaceae; genus JBARRS01. The sequence goes on along the minus strand of JBARRS010000034.1, from coordinate 12,322 downwards.
ATCGGATCCTGTCCGGTCAAGGCTTGGCCGAGCTTCCCCGTGAGGGCAGCGCTGCCCGGCTGGAAGAGCGGGCTCTGGTTGGCGGCGTCGTTCCGCGCCACTTGCCATTGACCGCCGATCGTCGCTCCCTGGTTGCCCCAGTAGCTGCCGATCTGAAGCAGCGCGTCGGCATTGTTCGGACGGAGCTTGACGAAGTGCTCGAGTGCAATCGTGGCCTGAGCGTCCTTGCCGTTCGTCCGGTATGCATCGGCAAGCGCCTTCCAGGCTTGCGGGTCGTTGGGGTGCTTCTTCGTGCGGTCCGAGGCCTTCGAGACCGCGGAGCTGGTACTCGAGCCGCCCCCGAAGATGTGCGAGAAGTTGCCGAGAGCGTCCGCGATTCCGGTCGACCCGGAGCCGACGCCGAAGAAGACGAAGCCGAGCCCGAACACGAGCGCGAGAAAGATGAAGATCGGCTTCTGGGTTTTGCGCAGCCTAGTGAAGAAGAGCTGGTGCTCGACGCTCGCAGTGCTCGGCGAGCCGTGGTGCCGGCGCTTCGGGTCTGGCTTCGCGCGCTTGGGGCGCGTCTTTGCGGCTCCGCGTGCCATTGCCTTAGCGTACCGCGGCGCCGGCCCAATCGAACACTTCGCCGATCCGGCGCAACCCCTTTCTCGTCTTCTCGTCGCAGAGCGCCCCCTCGACTCCGGCCTCGTAGAAGACGCGGGGATCGAGACCGAAAGAGATCGCGGCCTCGTAGTCGCGCGAGAGATCGGTGTCGAACATCGCAGGATCGTCGGTCGAGATCGAGCAGAGCGCACCCGCGTCGATCAGTCGCGGCAGGGGATGTTCCTCGAGCGAGCGGACCGCGCCCGTGCGGAGGTTGGAGATCGGGCAGACGTCGAGGACGATCCGGCGGTCGACGAGCTCGCGCAGCAGTCCCGGGTCCTCCTCGGCCCGGATCCCGTGACGGATTCGGTCGGCCCCCAGCGCCTCGAGCGCGCCCCGCACGGACGACGGCCCTGAGACCTCGCCTGCGTGGGGGACGGAACCGAGCCCCTCCGCCCGGGCGAGCTCGAAGGCCCGCTTGTAGGGCTCCGGCGGGTACTGGGCCTCGAGGCCTCCGAGCCCGACGCCGACCACGCCGCGGTCCCGGTACTTGGCCGCGTATCGCACTGTCTGCTCGGCCTCCTCGAGCGAAAAGCCGCGCGGGATGTCAGGCGTCAGACGCACCGCGAGACCGTGCAGCTCGAGCGCCTCCTGCGCTCCGTCGCAGTAGCCGCTGAACATCTCGTCCCAGTCCACGCCCCGCCTCGCCCGCTCCGCGGGCGAGAAGATTCCTTCGATGTAGACGGCGCCGTGGCCGGCAGCCTCGCCCGCGTAGTCGACGACGACCTGCCGGAAGTCCTCCCCCGCAGAGAGGGCGTTCGTTGTCAGCACCCAGACCTCGATGAAGTGCTCGAAGTCCCGGAACTCGTACAGGGCCGTCAAGCCCTCGACGGTGTCGGCCGGCAGCGCGTAGTCGTTGCGCCGAGCGATCTCGAGCAGCGTCGGCGGTCGAACCGTCCCCTCCAGATGGACGTGGAGCTCGATCTTCGGGTAGCTCACTCGCGTAGCGTCGCCGGTGTGAGCTCGTTCGGGCGCCAGCGCCGCTCGAGCACGACCGAGAGCCAGATCGTCAGCTCGTACAGCACGAGCATGGGGATCGCCTCGAGCGTCGTCGTGACCGGATCGACCCCCGGCAGCGCTACGGCGATGGCGAAGACGATCACGTAGCCGAGGCGGCGATTCCGGCGCAGCTTCTGCGTCGTGAGCACGCCGAGCCGAACGAGCGCGAGCACGAAGATCGGCAGCTCGAACACGACGCCGCACGCGACGAGCACGAGCATCGAGAACGTGATGTAGTCCCGCGCGCGAATCTGGATCCGGTAGAGGTTGTCGTCGTAGTGGGTCAGGAAGTGAACGGCCGCCGGCAGCGCCAGGTAATAGCCAAAGGCGATGCCGGCGAGCGCGAGCCCTGACGCGAAGGCGACGAAGGCGACCAGGATCCGCTGCGAGTGCTCGGCGACGGCGGGCGCGAGAAAGCTCCAGATCTGCCACAGGACCACCGGCAGCGCCAGCGCGAGGCCCGCCCAGATGCTGACCCACATCGAGGTCAGGAACGGCTCGGCGACGCCGAAGGTGACCAGGTGGCGGCGGTCGGCCGGCAGGGCGTGCTCGAGCGCGCGGATGAGCCGGCCGTGAAAGCCGTAGGCGACGCCGAAGCCGATGGAGACCGTGAGCAGCGAGACGATCAGGCGCGAGCGCAGCTCGTCGAGGTGCTCGACAAGGGTCGCCTCCTCTCCGGGGCGAAGCCGCCGCGGAAACCGCACTCGCCTAGTGCGTGTCGGGCTCGCGCTGCTGCGCCGAGGCCACCGGCTCCTGCTCGGCGGGCGCGGCAGCGGGCGGCGACGGCAGCTCCTGCTTCGGCTCGTCCTCGTCCTTGCCCGTCAGCGAGTCCTTGAACTCGCGCATCCCCTTTCCGAGCGAGCGGCCCATCTCCGGCAGTCGCTTCGGGCCGAAGAGAAGGAGGACGAACGCCAGGAGGATGAGGAGTTCCCAGGGACTGACCCAGCCGGGCATATCGTGAAGGGTAGCCGCGGCTTCGGCGGGCCGCCAAGGATGACCGCTACCATGGGTCCACGAGTGCGTCCGAGCGGACGCGCTCAACCACCCTGATGGCTTTGCTCGAACTGAAAAATCTGCATGTCGCGCTCGAGGACGGCACCGAGATCGTCAAGGGCGTCGACCTCGGCGTGGACACAAACCAGATCCACGCGATCATGGGCCCGAACGGCTCGGGTAAGTCGACCCTGGCCTACGCTCTCATGGGCCATCCGGGTTACCAGATCACGGAGGGCCAGGTGATCTTCGACGGCGAGGACATAACCGAGGCCGGCGCCGACGAGCGCGCGCAGAAGGGGCTCTTCCTCGCCTTCCAGTACCCACACACGATCCCGGGCGTCACGGTGACGAACTTCCTCAGGACAGCGATCAACGCGATCCGCAAGGCTCGCTCCGGCGAGGAGGACCCGGTGCCGATCCCCGAGTTCCGGAAGGACCTTACGGAGGCGATGGAGCGGCTGAAGATTTCCCGCGAGCTCGCCAAGCGCTACGTGAACGACGGCTTCTCAGGCGGCGAGCGGAAGCGGCTCGAGGCGCTCCAGATGGCGATGTTGAAGCCGCGCATCGCCATTCTCGACGAGACCGACACCGGGCTCGACATCGACGCGCTCAAGATCGTCGCCGGCGGAGTCCGCGAGCTCGTCGGCCCGGAGACGGGAGCGCTCGTGATCACTCACTACCAGCGGATTCTCAACTACATCGACCCCGATCACGTGCACGTCTTCGTGGGTGGGCGTATCGTTGAGGAAGGTGGACCGGAGCTCGCGCATAAGCTGGAGGCTGAGGGGTATGAGGCATTCATGCCTGAACCGGTCGGAGGAAAGGTGTAGATGGCAGTAGCGCCCGAATCACAGGTCGTCGCGGAGATCGGCAACGACTACAAGTACGGCTTCCACGATCCCGAGGACTACTTCTTCAAATCGGAGCGCGGGCTCTCGGCCGAGGTCGTCGAGGCGATCTCGCACCACAAGAACGAGCCCGAGTGGATGCGGAAGTTCCGCCTCAAGTCGCTCGACTACTTCCGGGCGCGGCCGCTGCCGGCCTGGGGCGGCGACCTGACGCAGATCGACTTCGACAACATCTACTACTACATTCGCCCGACCGAGAAGCAGGCGAAGTCCTGGGAGGATCTCCCGCCGGACATCAAGCAGACGTGGGACCGGCTTGGGATCCCCGAGGCAGAGCGGAAGTTCCTCGCCGGTGTCGGCGCCCAGTACGAGTCCGAGGTCGTGTACCACAAGCTCAAGGAAGACCTCGAGGCGCAGGGTGTCCTCTTCCTCGACATGGACTCGGGGCTGCGCGAGCACGAGGAGCTCGTCAAGCAGTACTTCGGGACCGTGATCCCACAGAACGACAACAAGTTCGCAGCGCTGAACTCGGCGGTGTGGTCGGGCGGGTCGTTCATCTACGTGCCGCCCGGCGTCAAGGTCGAGATGCCGCTCCAGGCCTACTTCCGGATCAACGCGGAGAACATGGGCCAGTTCGAGCGCACGATGATCATCGTCGACGAGGGCGCCTACGTGCACTACGTCGAGGGCTGCACCGCGCCGATCTACTCCAGCGACTCGCTCCACTCCGCCGTGGTCGAGATCATCGTCAAGAAGGGCGCGCGCTGCCGCTACACGACGATCCAGAACTGGTCGAACAACGTTTACAACCTCGTTACGAAGCGCGCAGTCGCTTACGAGGACGCCACGATGGAGTGGGTCGACGGCAACCTCGGCTCGAAGCTGACGATGAAGTACCCGGCGATCTGGCTGCTCGGGGAGGGCGCGCACGGCGAGGTGCTCTCGATCGCGTTCGCCAACGAGGGTCAGCACCAGGACGCGGGCGGCAAGGCCGTGCACATCGCGCCGAACACCTCCTCGGTGATCACGTCCAAGTCGATCTCGAAGAACGGCGGCCGCGCCTCCTACCGCGGCCTGCTCGAGGTGGCGAACGGCGCGGCGGGGTCGAAGTCCAAGGTCGTTTGCGACGCGCTCATCCTCGACGAGGACTCGCGCACGGACACGTACCCGTACATCCGGATCGACGAGAACAACGTCGACATCGGCCATGAGGCGACGGTCTCGAAGATCGGCGAGGAGCAGCTCTTCTACCTGATGTCGCGCGGGCTCTCCGAGGCCGAGGCGACGGCGATGATCGTCTCCGGCTTCGTCGAGCCGATCACGAAAGAGCTTCCGCTCGAGTACGCGGTGGAGATGAACCGACTGATCCAGCTCCAGATGGAAGGGTCCGTCGGCTGACGTGATTCAGGTTGAGCGCGTCGACTTTCTGTCGATCGCGTCGCAGGACATCGAGAGGTCTCGGCGCGGATGAGTAGGCCCAAGCTGCTCGAGCGCTACCGGCAGCTGCCGCTGCCCTCGCCCACCGACGAGTCGTGGCGCTTCACCGATTTGAAGGGCTTCGACCCCGACGGCTTCTCCGCCAACGGCACAAAGGAGATCGCGGCACCACCGACGCTGCTCGACATCGACGTCGCGGGCGTCGCAATCGTCGGCGAGGGCGGGATCGAGATCGAGCGCGCGCCGGACGGGATCCGCTTCGAGCCGCTCGCCGAGCACGAGCTGCTCGGGACGCTTGTCGGCACGGACGAGAAATTCGCTGCGCACAACGCCGCGCTCTGGGAGCACGGCCTGCTCGTCCACGTTCCCAAGGGTGTCGTGCTGGAGCAGCCGCTCTACGTGCGGATCGCGAACTCGGTCGAGAACGGTGCGCTCTTCTGGCGGCTTCTGGTCGTCGCCGACCCGGAGAGCCGCTTCAGCGTGATCGAGGAGTACGCGTCGGCCTCGCCCGGGCTCGCCGGCTACTCGAACGCCGTGACCGAGCTCTTCGTCGGCCAGGCGGCCAAGGTCGAGTACGTCTCGCTCCAGAACCTCTCGCGGGAGACCTGGCACTTTGCCTCGCATCGCGCTCGCGTCGACCGCGACGCCGAGCTCGACTGGGTCGCAGGCGGCTTCGGATCGAAGAAGGGCAAGACGCGGATCGAGAACGACCTCTCAGGCGAGGGTGCGACCTCGCGCGTCACCGGCGCGTATTTCGCCGACGGCGACCAGCACCTCGACTACGACACCTTCCAGCGGCACATCGGCCCGCACACGACCTCCGACTTTGCTTTCAAGGGCGCGCTACGCGACCATGCCACCGCGGTCTGGCGCGGGATGATCAGGGTCGAGAAGGACGCCCAGAAGACCAACGCCTACCAGGAGAACCGCAACCTCCTTCTCTCCGAGCAGGCGCACGCGGACTCGATTCCCGGTCTCGAGATCGAGGCGAACGACGTCCGCTGCACGCACGGCGCGACGGTTGGCCAGGTCGACCGCGACCAGCTCTTCTACCTGATGACGCGCGGGCTCTCGCGCGCAGAGGCGGAGCGGCTGATCGTGCGGGGCTTCTTCTCGGACGTGCTGGACCGGATCGAGCTAGAGCCGGTTCGCGAAGCTCTCGGAGACGCGCTCGAAGCGCGGATCCCTCGCGTCTGAGCTAAAAGGCGGCTGCGCCGCGGTAGCAATCGGAGAGGTATCGGCGAGGCGTCACCTGCGCGCACTCGGCGCGCCTCCCCGCGGCCTCGGCCTTGAAGCCGCCGAGAATCGTCCCGATTCCGTTGAAGCAGTAAGGCCGCATGCCCGGGGGCGAGAGCAGGCACATCCGTGCGGCGCGTCTTCCGTTCGCGTCGTTCGAGGTCAGGTCTCGAGCGGCGCCGTAGATGCACTCGCGCTCCATGGTTCCCGCGATCCGGCAGATGGCGACGATCGCCGGAGGGTTCTGCACGCTCTGGCCGGACGCGTCGCGGCCGAACGACTGGAAGCACGTCGCGACCCACCCGTGCTCGGCCCGGCGGCACCAAGCCGCCGCCTTGTGCCAGTTGTAGCCGACCGCCGGCAGGATCCGCGACGTCGACATCAGGTAGCAGTAGAGCTTGTCGCGGGCAGCGACAACGTTGCACGGATAGAGCAGGTCGCCGGTCCTCAACCACTTCGTCTTGATGCCGGCCATCGGCATCAGGTTCTGCATGAAGACGCCGCCGGTGCAGGAGGACCGGTCCCACTGCGTCTGGAGCTGGTCGCAGACACGAAGCGCATATGGGAGGTCGTCCCCGCTGTAGATCATCAGGCCGTGACCGAGGCCGTGGACGCACTGATAGAGGACGAACGTGTTCTTGTTGACGGCGGGCCCGGTGCACAACGTCCGTGCCTTCGCGGCGACTTGCTGACGCGGCACGCCGCCGAAGGCGCGCTCGATCACGCCGTGGTAGTAACCGGACCAGCACGTCATCGCGCCCTGCGAGAGCGCTTTCGCCGCGTCGCCGTGGTACCGGGCAAAGGCGGCGTGACCGATCGAGTGGGCGATCTGGTGGCAGTCGCCGTTGACGGTCGAATTCGTGCGCATGTCACTCGCGAGCAACGAGAGCGCCGCCTGTGGGCCGTGGTAGTAGGCGACATTGCCGAACGCCTGCTGATAGCAGAGGAAGTCATGGCAATCCGCGACCTTCTTCTTGTCCGGGTGGAACTGGATAAGGCTTGCCGTGCTGCTCTTGGTGGAGGTCGAGACGAAGACTGCGACCTTGCGGATCTGCTCGGCGCTCAGCTTGCCGCCGAATGCCGGCATGCCGTTTCCGCCGTTCGAGACCTGGCGGACGATCGTGTCGTAGTCGGGCTTGAGCTGGTCGAGGTTCGGGCCGATCTGGCCCTTCGTGCCTGCAGCGCCGAGGGTGTGGCAGGTGCCGCAGCCGGCACTTGCGAACACCTTCCCACCCGCGGAAGAGCCGGAGCCGTTGGTTCCGCCGCAGCCTGAGACTGCGAGCGCGGCGAGGAGGAGGACAGCTGCGAGCCGCACGACCACAGTTTGGCTGAGGAGCGGGTCGGTACGATAGCCCTGTGGCCGTGACCGCCCGCCCGAAGCTGGATGCGCAGAAACTGCGCGCCGATTTCCCCATCTTCGAGCAGGAGATCCACGGCAAGCCGCTCTCCTATCTCGACTCGGCGGCAAGCTCGCAGAAGCCGCGCGCAGTCCTCGACGCGGTGCGGACGTTCTACGAGACGTCGTACGCGAACGTCCACCGAGGCGTCTACACGCTCGCTGAGCGGGCGACGGCCGGGTACGAGGGCGCGCGCGAGAAGGTCGCGCGTTTCATCAACGCGCCGTCAGCGCGTGAAGTCGTGTTCACGCGGAACGCGACCGAGGGGCTGAATCTCGTTGCCTACGCGTGGGGCCTGAACAATCTCGGCCCCGGCGACGTGGTCATCGTCACCGAGCTCGAGCACCACTCGAACTTCGTGCCGTGGCAGTACATCGCGCGCCGCACCGGAGCGGCTTTCCAGATGATCCCGCTCGACGACCACGGCGAGTTGCGGCTCGACGAGCTCGCGTCCATCTCGGAGGGGGGCCGGGTCAGGGTCGTCGCGGCGAACATCGTCTCGAACTCGCTCGGCACGGTCAATCCGGTCGAGCGACTGGCGGCGTGGGCCCACGAGCAGGGGGCGATCTTCGTCTGCGATGCTGCGCAGGGGGCGCCGCACATGCCGATCGACGTCCAGGCGCTCGGCTGCGACTTCCTCGCCATCACGGCCCACAAGCTCTGCGGGCCGAGCGGCATCGGCGCTCTCTGGGGGCGGCACAAGTTGCTCGAGGAGATGGAGCCTTTCAACCTCGGCGGCCACATGATCCGGAAGGTCCGGTTCGAGGAAACCACGTGGGGCGACGTCCCGCACAAGTTCGAGGCGGGGACGCAGCCGATCGCGGAGGCTGTCGGCTTCGGGGCCGCGATCGACTACGTGTCCGAGGTCGGGCTCGAAGCGATCGAGGAGCACGAGCACGACCTCGCGGCGTACGCGCTCGAGCGGCTGGCGGACGTGCCTGGGATCCGCCTTTACGGCCCCCCGCCGGAGCGGCGGGCCGGAATCGTCTCGTTCAACCTCGAAGGAGTGCACCCGCACGACGTCTCGCAGGTCCTCGACTCTGAGGGGATCGCGATTCGCGCCGGCCACCACTGCTGCCAGCCGCTGATGGCCAAGCTCGGCGTAGCGGCGACCAACCGCGCCAGCTTCTACCTCTACACCGTTCGCGACGAGATCGACCGGCTCGTCGACGGCCTCCACAAGGTCAACAAGATCTTTAAGTGACCGACGACATGTACCGCGAGGTCATCCTCGACCACTACAAGAACCCGCGTGGGCACGGCGTGATCGAGGACGCCGACGCGACAGCGGAGGGGATGAATCCCCTCTGCGGCGACGAGGTCTCGATCTACGTCGCCTTCGACGAGGACGGGGAGACGATCGACGACGTCAAGTTCTCCGGTCGGGGCTGTGCGATCAGCCAGGCGGCGACGTCGATGCTCGTCGAGATGGTCAAGGGCCGAACGGCCGAGGAGATCGCGAAGCTGCCGAAGGACGAGCTGCTCGAGGAAATCGGAATCCCGCTGACGCCGATCCGGCTGAAGTGCGCGATCCTCGGGCTGACGACGCTCAAGCTCGCGCTGCACAAGGCGAAGGGCACGCCGCTCCCAGAGGGCATAGCCGACCTCGACCTCAACTGATTCCGACTTGGCCGAGCTCGACGTGTGCCCGGTCGACGAGTTGCCGCCGGGATCGGTGAAGATCGTCCACGCCGGCGAGATCTCGCTCGGCGTCTACAACCTCGACGGCGAGTACTACGCGCTCGAGGACCGCTGCTCCCACGACGACGGGCCGCTCTGCGAGGGCGAGTTCGATCCGGAGGAGGGCTTCGCCGTCTGTCCCCGCCACGGCGCGCATATCGACATCCGGAGCGGCCGGCCTCTGACGCTTCCGGCGGTCTTCCCGGTGGACACGTTTCCCGTTCGCGTCGAGGACGGGATGGTCAAGGTAGAGGTCACCTAGCTCTCGCGTCCCTCCAGGACGTCCTTCATCGTCTCGAAGTCACATCGCGGCCATAGGTCGACGACGCCGGGCGGGCACTCTCGGTAGTCCACCGGGATCGCTAGAGTTCGGCTACTGCGGAAAGGAGGTGGTCCGAGACGTGAAAGATTCATGTACGGGCAGTGGAGGTGCCAGCGGGTAGAGGCGTGTCCCCGGGACCCACGGGGAACCGCCTAGCCAGCGTAGGGGACTCGCTGCGAGAAGCGGCCGCCCCGGCAAAGCCGGAGCGGCCTCTTGCGACGGCGTCGCAAGCGACGCCGTAGCGCCGCCGGTCAGGGTCTTGACCGAGTGAGAAGCGCCTCTACCACTCCAACGCTGGTAACCGGATCGGGGGGCCGTGGTGTGCGGCCCCCTATCTCTTTCACAGGATGCGCGGCTCCAGCCGTGCCTCGCCCTCGGGCTCCACGCGATAGGCGGCGCCGTCGTCCCGGGCGCCGACGACCTCGCGTAGCTCGGTGCCGACGTAGTGGAGAGCGACCGAGTCGTCGGCCGCGACCCCGGGCGGGAAGCCGTTCGCAACGAGTGCCTGGTAGACGGGCCGCCGCCGCTCCTCGCCGTCGTAGTGCGGGCAGGCGCTGCCCGCCAGAAACCCGAGCCCGTCGCGCATCCCCTCGAGCTGGGGGCCGAACGAATCCGTGACTCCGGCTTCGAACCAGCAGATCATCCCGGCGCTCCAGCCCGCGAGCACGACTCCTTGCTCCCACGCTTCGCGGACGATGGCGTCGAACCCGTGCGCACGCCAGATCGCGAGCATGTTCGCGGTGTTGCCGCCGGAGACGTAGAGGAGGTCCTGGTCGAGCACGAGCTCTCTGAGGTTCTCCGGCGGCCAGGGAAAGAACTCGAGATGCGAGAGCTCGCCGCGCCCCTGAAAGGTCTTGTAGAACCAGAGAATCGACTCGGCCCGCTCCGCGTTCGCCGTCGACAGGAAGCAGATCCTCGGCGCCGAGCGGCGGGCGAGCCCGATCGCAAACTCGTCGATCCGGCGCGCTTCGTCCTCGTCCCGAATGCCGCCGATGGCGACGATGTGTGCGAGCCGCTCCGTTATGCGGCGCGCCTCAGCTGTTCGTCCAGCGAAACGAGCGGCAGCTGGAACGTCCGCACAGCGTCGTCGTTGGTGACGACGTTGTCGCCGTGTTCGAGCATCGTCAGCAGGTCGCGCGTAAGCGGGATGTTCCCCGGCAGGCGCTCTGTGATCAGCGCATTCGCCCGCATCAGACCCGTCGGGACGTGGATGCTCGGCCGGCGGATGCCGAGCACATTCTTGAGGCGCTCCCAGAGCTCGTTCCACGTGACGATGTCGGGACCGCCGAGGTCGAAGACTCGGTTCGAAGTCTCCGGCTTGTCGACCGAGGCGGCGAAGTAGGCAGCGACGTCGTCGATCCAGATCGGCTGGAGCCGCTGCTCGCCGGAGCCGGTGATCGGCGTCACGGGCGCCAGGCGGGCGAGCCGCTTGAACGTCGGCAGGATGCCGCCCTCGGGGCCAAAGACGAAGCTCGGCCGAAAGATCACGTAGACGATCCCGGAGGCGCGGACCGTCTCCTCCATCTCCCACTTTGCGTGGTAGTAGGGAACGAGGTCCTTCGTCTCCTCGCTCGTGCCGAGCGCGCTCATGAGAACGAACCGCTCCACGCCCGCCTCCTTCGCCGCATCGACGAGGTCGCGCGCGCCCTGCTCCATGATCCGGCGGAACTGCTCCGCGCGCCCCTGGCGGATCGCGACGAGGTGGACGACCACGTCGCAACCGTCGACTGCGCGGCGGAGACTCGCAGCGTCGGTCATGTCGCCCTCGGCGAGCTCGGAGCCCCAGGCGGCGAGGGTGCTCGCCGAGCGGCCGCGTGGACTTCGCACGAGCGCTCGGACCGGCAGGTTGCGCGTTCGTAATGCGTGGACGATCTTCGGCCCTACGAACCCCGTGCCGCCGGTGACGAGAACGGTCAACGCGTCGGCTCGCGCTCGAAGTTCTGCCAGGACTTCACGTGTTTTTCAGTCTAGGAAATCAAGCCACGTGTACATAAGCCAGTCCGAACTGGGATCGAGAGCAAAAAATGACTGATTTACAGGGAATTTTCCATTTTTCCGACGTTTCCCAGATGGTAAGGCGAGGAGCTATGGACTGGGACCTTCCTCAGCAGCGGCTCGCGCCGATCTTGACCACCTGGCGCTTGATCCGTTTCGAGCCGGCGTAGAGGTCGGCGCGCCAGCACCCGCGCGGAAGCGGTCGGACGTCGCTCAGGTAGCTCGAGACGACGGCTCGATTCGCCTTCTTGACGAAGCCGAGCACCTGCCCGTTTGGCCACAACCAGTAGACGCGCAGCTGCAGCGATGCAACCGGTTGCTGCGCGAAGCGGAAGTTCGCCCACGCCACCTTGGCGCTCGCCGGGAACTGGTTGACGGTTCGGCCTACGCGCGAGGCGCTCGCGAACGAACGTCTCACCACCCCTTCGCGAGGTCCGTACAGCACGACCGTTCGCAGCTGCGCGGGGATGTACAAGCCGCCGGTCGCCCTTCCCCTGAGGGACGCTATGAATCCGCCCGGGAGCAGTCTCGCACCTCGCGCGAACCGATTCGAAGGAACGTACAGAGGGAGCCTGAACGCGCCGGCTCGGTTCACAGGAAGGGGCAACCGCAGCAGCGGACCTCCGCCGCCGGGTCGTAGGAGGTCGAGGATGAGCTGGGCGCGCATGGCAATGCTGCCGCTGACGATCAGCTGTCCTGTACCGTTGCTCTCCAGCCACCGAATGTGGAAGGTCGGCGGCCGCATCGACAGCTTGGCTACGCGTTTCCCC
>JBARRS010000033.1:0-5422 GCA_049644345.1 Gaiellaceae bacterium | reverse complement strand
GGCATGGAGGCCTTTGCGGCCGACAATGCCAAGACGAACTACATTGGCGCTCACCTGACGAAGCTCCAGCTGTCCTACGACGCGGGGATCAAGAACATCTCGGTCCACGTGGCGAACGGGACGCTCTACTGCATCGAGAACACGAAGCCGGTCGGCGTCCTCTACCACAAGACGGGCCCGTCGGGCGACATCCTCCCGGGCGGCTGCTAGCCACCCGACTTCGTCTCGTTTCGCGAGGGCGCGGGAGACCGCGCCCTCTCTCTTTGTTCACGTAAAGGGACGCTGCGTGGCTGCCGATAGAGCACTTGTGACTGTGAGCCCTCAGCTGCGCGTGGTCGCGATGCTGGCGCTCGCCGCTGCGCTTGCCGGCGGCGGCGGGATGCTGTTGCTCGCCCGACAGCAGGCGAGCACGGCGACGCCGAAAGTGATCAAGCCGCTCCACCCGGTCAAGCACCACGTTCGGACGGTGACGACACACGTCTCACCGAAGGCGAAGCACGCGGTGAAGCCGACGCCGACGCCTGCGCTGAAGCCTCACCCAAAGCCGAAGCCGGCGGTCGTCGACGGCCTGCCTGCCCCGCTCGCGCGGGCACTCGCGTCGCATCCGGTCGTCGTCCTCGCCCTATACGCGCCCAACTCGAGCGTCGACGTGATCTCCGCGCGCGAGGCGCGGGCCGGCGCCGAGATCGCAGGGGTCGGTTTCGTCGCCCTCGACGTGACCAAAGAGAGCAACACGCGTTCCCTGACCTCACTGCTGGCGTCGGCCCAGCCGGCTGATCGCGTGCTCGACTCGCCTGCTGTACTCGTCTTCCAGCGTCCGAAAGCGCTCTTCGTGCGTCTGAACGGCTACAACGACGCGCCCACCGTCGCGCAGGCGGCGGAGAACGCCGCGCCGCTCGTCACGGGGGGGCTTGCGAATGCGCAGACGGCTTGGATGGACGCTGCCAACGCAGCCTGCACCCGGATGTCTCAGCAGCTTCAGACCGTCGCGCGTCAGTTCCTGGCGAGCCCGACGAACGCGGCGACCCTGGTGAACCAGTTGCTCACCGTGCTCCAGAGTGCTGTCACTCAGCTGCGGGGACTCCCCGCCCCTGCCTCGTACAAGGCGCAGGTGAGGCTGATGCTGGCCGACTACGACGCAGCCCTGGCGAAGACGCGGCAGGCGCTCACCGCCGTTCAGCAGGGCGACAAGGCGAAGGCGCAGCAGCTGGTCGCGCAGGCCAAGGTCTCGGGTGGAAAGGGCGATCACATCGCCTATCTGCTCGGCGCAACGCGCTGCGGCTCCTCTTGAGCGACAAGGGCAAGGCCCCCGCCCAGCTCGCGGAGAACCCGGGTCGCGAGCTGTTCCTCCGGCACGCCCGCAAGGACGGCCGCTCGGTCGCAGTGCTCCGGGCGCTCGACTACGGCGACTCGTGCGTGGTCGAGGCCGAGGTTTTTCCCCCAGGCTCCAGCGCCGAGCCCGAGCATCCGGGCCCGTACACGTTCGCGGACGCCCAGCAGGCGACGGCGTTCGTGACGGAGGCAGTCGAGGCGCTGATGTACCTCGGCTGTGATATCCAGGCGGAATAGGCTGCGGCCGCAGCGCAAGCTCGCTAAATAGTGACGCGAGCGAGCTCTTCGATCGAGGTGAGGCCGGACGCGACCTTGGCGATGCCGTCGTCCCAGAGTGTCCGCATGCCCTCCTCGATCGCAGCCCGCTCGAGCTCCTCGCGGCTTGCCTTGGCGGCGGCGAGCCCCTCGAGCTGCTCGCTCATCGAGAGCAGCTGAAAGATGCCGATCCGGCCCTTGTAGCCGGTCTGACCGCAGCGGGGGCAGCCCTTCTTGCGGTAGAAGGCCATCCCGTCGGCCTTCGCCGCCACGTCGGGAGAGATGCGGGCCTTGAGCATGTCCTCCGTCGAGGGCGTGTACATCTCGCAGCAGTGCGCGCAGAGCTTGCGCGCGAGCCGCTGCGCGAGCACCCCCGTGACGGCTGAGCCGGTCAGGAACGGCTCGACGCCCATCTCGTTCAAGCGAGTCAGCGCGCCGGGGGCGTCGTTGGTGTGCAGTGTCGAAAGGACGAAGTGACCGGTGAGGGCGGCCTCGATCGAGATTTTCGCGGTCTCGGCATCCCGGATCTCCCCGACCATCACGACATCCGGGTCGGAGCGGAGGATCGACCGGAGCGCCACCGCAAACGTCAGCCCGGCCCGCGGGTTCATCTGCACCTGGTTGACGCCTGAGAGCCGGTATTCGACCGGGTCCTCGACGGTGATGATGTTGATCTCGGGGTTGTTGATCTCCGAAAGCGCGGCGTACAGGGTCGTCGACTTACCGGAGCCGGTCGGGCCGGTCACGAGCAGCGCTCCCGTCGGGCGGGCGATGAGCTGCTCCAAGGTCGCGCGCATCCCGTCCGCAAGCCCGAGCTCCTCGAGTGTCGGTGCCTTCTTCGACTTGTCGAGCAGTCGCATCACGACCGACTCGCCCTCGACCGTCGGCAGCGTCGCGACACGGATGTCGAGCATCCGGCCGGCGGCGGCCGCGTTCAGGGAGATACGGCCGTCCTGAGGCTTCCGCCGCTCGGCGATGTCGAGCTTCGCCAGCACCTTCAGGCGCGTGATCACGCCGGCCATCATCCGCTTCGGGATCCGCTGCACCTCCTGGAGGACGCCGTCGATCCGCAGGCGGACGCAGAGCGAGTCCTCCTGCGGCTCGAAGTGGACGTCGCTGGCGCCGTCTTCGGCGGCCTGGAAGATGATCGAGTTGACGAGCCGAACGAGCGGGGCATCCGAGATTCCGTCGTCGGCCTCGAGGTCGTCGGCCTCTTCCTCCTCTGCGATCTCCGCCTCGGCCTCGATCACCGCTCGCGCGCCAAACGCCTCGGAAGCGCGCGTCCGGCGGCGGACTTCGGCGAGAATGTCCTCGCGGGAGCCGACGGCGATCTCGACCTGGTGTTTCGTCGCGAGCCTGATCTCGTCGGTTGCGTGGACGTTGCTCGGATCGGCGATCGCGACTCGCAGAACGTCGTCCTCCAGCGCGTAGGGAATCGCGATCACACGCTCGAGCACGTGGAGCGGGACGAGCTTTGCAGCCTCCTCGTCCACTCCCGCCAGAGCGAGGTCGACGAGCGGGAGCTGGTAGCGCGCCGCGAGCATCCGCGCGACACCTTCGCTCGACGCGAGGCCTTCCTCGACGATCGCCTGGGCGAGCGAGCCGGCCTGGCCGGCGCGGCCGCGTGCAACCGCGAGCTTGTCAGGGGTGACGAGGCCGGTCGCCGCGATCAGGTCGGCGACGAGCTCGGCGAGCGCGTTGACCTCGAACGGCGCCTCGGGGAGGCCGCCCTCGGCCGCGCCGGTCTCGCCGCCCTGCTGCCCGGCGGTTCGGAGATTCGGCGGACGTTCTGTGTCCATCAGGTATCCCTCGAATGAGGTATCGGCACCGGACGCGACGCCCTGAAGGGCGCTATGCCCTAAAGAGCGTCAGATAGCCGTGCAGGATCGCACCGCCCTCGAACAGGGCCAGCACCGAGCCTAGCGCGAGAAAAGGCGCGAACGGGATGCCCATCTTCCGAGCCGCGCCGCCGTGACGGGCGAGCAGGAGGAGGCTCGGGACGAGCGCGAAGACCATTCCCGCCATCAGTGCGACAGCAACGGTCTTGCCGAGCACAGCGCCCATGAGGAGCGCGAGCTTCACGTCGCCCATCCCCATTCCGGCGGGGTAGGCAAGCGCCGCGAGGAAGAGGAACCCCGAGGCCCCGATCGCCGCGACCGCCCACTCCGGGCTCGGCTTGAGCGCGGTCTGCGCCACGAGCACGACCGCCGTCGCGGGCAGGACGATCTTGTTCGGGACGATCCTGTGCGTGAGATCGATCGCGGAGACGGCCACGAGGACGGCGCAGAAGAAGGCGCCGACGAGCGCGCGACCCGAGATCCCGAACCGCAGCACGCAGCCGCCGATCAGCAACGCCGTGGCGAGCTCGACGAGCGGATACCGGAGCCCGATCGGCGACCGGCAGGACCGGCAGCGCCCCCGCAGCAGCAGGTACGAGAGGAGCGGCACGTTGTCCCGCCACGAGATCTCCCGGCCGCAGCTCATGCACGCCGAGCGGCCGCCGACCACCGACCTGCGCGCCGGCACGCGTGCGGCGACGACGTTGAGGAAGCTCCCGACCGCGACGCCCGGGGCGAGCGCGAAGGCTGCGAACGCGGCGTTCACGGCCCTTCTATCGGCCGAAAGGCCTAACCGCTGAAGTTCTGCGGCGGGTTCGGCTGTGCGTAGACCTCGGGGTTCCCCGGCTGCCCGACCGGCACGGTCGTGATCGTCGCGAACGCATTTGTCGTCACGTTGTTGCTGATGATGATCTGGCTGCCGACGATCGGGCCGTCGGAGTAGGCGTTGTTGCCGTAGTCGACGTTGCCGGTCCCGAACAGGCCGCCTTGGAAGGACCCGTTGTTGGCGACCTGGATGCTGTCGCCCGGGTTTACCTGTCCGCCGGTTCCGTGGGCCACGATCGTGAACATCTCCGTGTTCGGGTTCCACGATGGGAAGTCGCAGTTCGAGCCGGAGACCCCGCCGCACAGCTTGCCGCTGAGGTAGAAGGTGCCGGCGAGGTAGAGCGTCGCCTGGCCGTTGTACTGGTTCAGCGCGCCGTTGCCGATCTTGGCGCTGCCGTCGATGTAGATCGTGCCGGAGACCGTGAGGGTCTTCGTGCTCGCATCCCATTTCAGCAGACCGCTCGGACTGCCCGACGGGCCGACGCGGCACTCGTACGAGCTGGACGGCGTCAGGTCGAAGATGGTCGGGACGCTCCCGCCTGTGGCGAGGTCGTTCGTCGGATAGTTGTTGTCGAACACTGGAACGGTGCCGCTCGTGTACGTGCAGCTCTGCGCCGGCCCGGGAATCGCGTTCTGGTACCAGGTGTTGAAGTCGGCAGCCGGGGCCGCGATCACGGGCACCGTGTGGTTGACGCCGACCGTGGCGCCGTCCGAGAGCTTGCTGTAGATGTGCCGCGAGTCCTGGTTACCGGTGCAGACGACCCACGGCGGGTTGTTGCTTCCGTAGCGGCAGTTGCCGCCGACGTACGTCTCGACACGCGTGCCCATGTTGGTCGAGACGCCGACGCTCGTGTTGTTCGAGAGGTCAAGATTGCCTTGCACCATGAGCGAACTCGAGGTGACGCCGGCGTTGTTGCCGATGCAGAGGTTCCCCATGATGTACATCCGGGAGGAGCCGCCCACGTTGTTGTTGAGCGTCTGGTCGCAGGCGCTGCCTGTGTGGGTCGAGTAGATGTAGTTCCAAGCCGGGGTGTTCAGCGGCTGCGTGACCGTCGGGACGACTGTCACCTTGGCCGTCAGCGTCTTTGTCACGTTGCCGCCGTTCGGGTTCGGGTTTCGCATCGATCCCGTCGACGTCAGCGTCCAGATCGCGTTCGCGCGGTCGAGTGTCC
>JBARRS010000032.1:0-8264 GCA_049644345.1 Gaiellaceae bacterium | reverse complement strand
CGCCCGCAAGGCGCCGGGCGAGGGGCGACGCCTTGACGCGGCCGCCGTCGGCGCGTGCGGCGACCGGCGCGGGCTCTCTTTCCTCGGCCGCTTCCGCCGGCTCTGGCTCTGGCGCCTCCGCGGGCTTTTCCGCGACGCTCGTCTCGGCCACCTCCTCGCCCTGCTCGCCGATCACGGCGATCGTCGTGCCGACGTCTACCTCCTGCCCCTCTTGCGCGAGCACCTTCAGCAGCACGCCCGCGAAGTCGGCCTCGACCTCCTGTGTCACCTTCTCGGTGTCGAGCTCGTACAGCGGCTCGCCCTTCTCGACCTGATCGCCCTCGGACTTGAGCCAGCGAACGATCGTGCCCGACTCCATCCCCTGCCCGAGCCGGGGCAGTCTCACTTCATTCGCCATTTCGACACGCTCCCGTGGCGGGGTCTGACCCCAAGCGCGGCTCAACCATGCGGTGCGCGAGCCGAAATGGCTCAACCATGCGGCAGTCGTTCGCTACGGAAGTGTCACGCGCCATCGCGGCCAACCGTGCGGTAGATCGCCTCGAGCACGCTCTCGGCGTGAGGGACGATGTACTGCTCCATCACCGGCGCAAACGCGAGCGGCGCGAAGCGCGAGCCGACGCGCTCGATCGGCGCGTCGAGCCAGTCGAACGCCTGGTGCTGGACGACGGCCGCGACCTCGGCGCCGAAGCCCATCTTGGTCACCGCCTCGTGGGCGACCACACAGCGGTTCGTCTTCTTGACCGAATCGACGATCGTCTCCTCGTCGAGCGGCTGGAGCGTCCGCGGGTCGACGACCTCGACCGAGACCCCCTTTTCTTCGGCCTGCTTCGCCGCCGCGAGTGACTCGTGCACGAGCCGGCCGGTGGCGACGACGGTGACGTCCTCGCCCTCGAGGTGCACGCGCGCCTTCCCGATCTCGATCGGCTCGAGCTCCTCCGGCACCTCCTCCTTGATCCCGTAGAGCGTTCGGTGCTCGAAGAAGACGACGGGGTTGTCGTCGTAGATCGCCGACCAGAGCAGGCCGCGGACATCGGCGGGCGTCGAGGCGAAGACGACCTTCAGGCCCGGGATGTGCACGAACCAGGCCTCGAGCTGCTGCGCGTGTTGGGCGCCCGGTGACCAGCCCGCTCCGCCCTGCGTGCGGATCGTCAGCGGTACCTTGATCTGTCCACCCGACATGTAGCGGTGCTTCGCCGCCTGGTTGACGATCTGCTCGCAGGCGAGCGTGAGGAAGTCCTCGTACATGACCTCGACCACGGGGCGCATGCCCTGGATCGCGGCGCCGATGCCCGCGCCGACGAGCGCCATCTCGGAGATCGGGGTGTTGCGCACCCGCTCGGGCCCGAACTCGTCGAGCATCCCCTGGGTGACGCCCATCGAGCCGCCCATCTCGGCGATGTCCTCGCCCATGATGAACACGTCCTCGTCCTTGCGCATCGCATCGGAGAGCGCCGCGCGGACGGCCTCGCGGTAGCTCAGCTCAGGCATAGACGTTTTTGAGGGCGTCCTCAGGCTTGGGATCCGTACCGTTCTTCGCGAATTCGACCGACGCTTCGACGAGCTCGCGCACCTCGCGGTCGACCTCCTCGAGCTCGCCGTCGGAGAGCTCGAGCCGTTCGCGCAGCTTCTCGATCGGATCCTGCGTCTCGCGCTCCTGGCGGAGCTCGTCCTTGTCGCGGTACACCTGAGGATCGCCCACGTAATGGCCGACGAGCCGATGCGTCTCGTAGACGACGAGGACTGGGCCGTTGCCGTCGCGCGCATGCTTGAGCGCGCGGTGTGCAACCCGGTAGACCTCCTCGACGTCCTGCCCGTAGCCCTTCATCGACTTCATCCCGTAGGCCTCGGCCCGCTTCGTCAGGTCCTCGATCGGCAACTGCTGGCTCGCCGGGGTCGACTCGGCCCAGCGGTTGTTCTCGCAGACGAAGACCGCCGGCACCCGCCAGAGCTGCGCGAGGTTGAGCGACTCATGGAACGTGCCGATATTGGTGGCCCCGTCGCCGAAGAAGGCGACCCCGACCCGCGGCTCGCCGCGCAGCTTGAACGCGAGCGCAGCGCCCGTGATCGCCGGCAGGCCGCCCCCGACGACGGCGTTCGCGCCCAGGTTGCCGCGCTCGAGGTCGTACAGGTGCATCGAGCCCCCGTAGCCGTGCGAGCAGCCCTCGAGCTTCCCGTAGAGCTCGGCCATCACCTCGTTCGGGTGCGTCCCCTTCGCGAGCGTGTGGCCGTGCGCGCGGTGCGTCGAGGCGATCACGTCGCCTTCCTCGAGCGCCCGGCAGACCCCGACGGCGACCGCCTCCTGGCCGATCGCGACGTGGAGGAAGCCCGGAAGCTCGCCCGCACGGAAACGCTCCTCCACCTTCTCCTCGAACCGCCGGATCAGCAGCATCTCGCGGAAGAAATCCCGCAGCTGCTCCTCCGAGAGTGCTCCGCGTTTCTCGACTTTCGCCACGAACCCGAGTTTATGCTGCCGCTCGTGAGCCTCGCCGAGCAGTTCCAGGAGATCGAGGCGCAGCTGCCTGAGGACTGGAACGAGGCGCGCCTGCGCCTGACCGCGCGGGACGAGCGGAACGGCGAGCGCGCCGCGCAACTCCTCGCCCCCGCGGGCGCCGGCCGGCACGGAAGGGTGATCACCTTCGACACGGCCCGGCGCGTCGGTGCGCCTGTGCCCGGGCTCGTCCGGCGGCTGCTGCGAGGGCTCGACCTCGAGCGGATCGACGGCGAGCTCGAAGTCGTCTCGATGACAAAGAGCGAGCGGCCCGCGGAGACGCCGCAGAGCTTCGCCGCCGACTGGGAGGAACAGGTCGCGGGCCTGCCGCCGGACTGGAGCGACCTCTACTGCGAGGTCGAGCTCGACTCTTCCGACTACCTCGAGCGCGCCGCGCTGCTGATGGCGCCGTTGAACCCCGCCCGCGTCGGCGCCGAGCGAGGCTTCCGTTTCCGTTGCGCGCGCCGGTTCGGATACGGCGCTGCGCCGGACATGGTCCGCCGCTGTCTCGAACGGCTCGACGACGAGGGAATCCGAGGCCGTGTCCGCATCCTGCAGGCGCTCTCGGACACGAAGCCGTACTACACGCAAGGGCCGGTTTGGCACGTGGGCGGGAAGACGGCTTGAGCGCGGTCGAAGAGCCTCAGGTCGCGTGGACGGCCGTCGAGGCCGATGCCGCCTTGGTGACGACAGACGGGAGCGAGATCGGCCGCGTCCGCGAGATCGTGGGCGACAAAGAGGCGGACATCTTCGACGGGCTTGTCGTCAAGACGTCGTCCCACGGTCCTGACCGCTACGTCCCGTCCGAGCGGGTGCGGCGGATGTGGCCCCACCGGGTCGAGGTCGAGCTGACCGCGGCGGAAGCGGAGGCGCTCTCCGAGTACAAGGAGCCGGTGACCGTACGTTGGGACCCCGCGAAGGAGGGACGCCTCGGCGCCCGTCTTCGCGCGGCGCTCAAGGATCTGTTCGGACCACGTCGGCGCTGAAATTCGAGGCGAAGGTCTTGCGTGCGCACGGCATCTAACTGCCGGGGTCCTTGAGGAGGTCGGGCGGTGTCTGCGGCCCGCTCGACCTCCTCCAGCTCAATCAATCGCCGCGGCGAGCTCGCCGGCCACCATGCGTGCGTCGGCGGAATCCCGCGTGATGACGAGGCAGGTGTCGTCGCCGGCGAGCGTGCCGACCACCTTCGGATGCTCGAGCCGATCGAGCGCGCGGGCGATCGCCGGGGCCGAGCCGGTCTCCGACTGGACGACGACCACGCTCTGGGCAGCCGTGACCGCCCGGCCGAACTGGCCCAGCACCGAGGCAAGCGCCTCCCGCGGTTCCAGCCGGCGTGGCCCTTCCGGGAGCGCGTAGCGCGGCCGGCCGAGCACGTCACGCGTCTTCTGGAGCCCGAGGTCGCGGATGTCCCGGGAGATCGTGGCCTGAGTTACGTGGCAGCCCGCCGCGGCGAGCACGCCCTGAAGCTCGAGCTGGCTGCCGACTCGGCGACGCGTGACGACGCTCGCGATCAATCGCTGCCGCTCCGGCTTGCCCAAGCGCGCCCCCTCGGAATGCATACGGCGAGCATAACTATTCAGGTTTTGCTCCTCCGTTCCGCGGTAAGGTGCCGAGGATGCTGCGGAGACTGTTGTGGTCAGGCCTGTACGCCGGGGTGGCGGCCGCCGCTGCACTGGCGGCCAGACGCGTGGCGTCGGGGATCTGGCGTCTCACGACCGGCGAGGAACCCCCCGCGAGGAAATAGGCTTGACGACCGTGACCACCGTGACGAGGAAGCTCGACCGGCTGATCGAGCGCGGAGCGGACAAGCTGCAGGGTCTGGCCGCCGACGCCGCGCGCAGCGGCGGGATGGGCGCGAAGATCGCGGGCGAGCTCGCCGAGGACGCTGTCTTCCTCCGCAAGCTGAAGCCGAGCCTGATCGCGGCCCGCGCGCGAGGCCGTGCACCCACGGAGCAGGCGAGCCCGCCGGTAGCCCCGCGTGAGCCCGCGCCGAACCCGAACCCAAGGAAGCCGCGCGGCCGCGGCGGCCCCGGCCCGCTGCTCGTGATCGGAGCGGCGTTCGCGCTCGGGCTGCTCGCCGCCCACGTGATCGACTCGAGGAGCCATGCCCACCAGCGAGACTGAGTCGCCGGGCCTCGGGGGGGCTGCAAAGCAGGTCGCCGAGCACGCGAGCACGCTCGCGCGGCTCGAGCTCGAGCTCGCAGCTCTCGAGCTGAAGCGCAAGGTCGCGGCGCTCGGGATCGGCATCGCGACGGCGATCGGCGCCGGCCTCTTCCTCCTGCTCGCGGTTGGATTCGGGCTCGCGGCCGGCGCGGCCGCGCTCGCGACGACGCTGTCGACGTGGCTCGCGCTTCTGATCGTCGCGGGCGGCCTCGTGCTCCTCGCAGGGGTACTCGGCGCAATCGGCGCGGCTGCGATCAGGCGCGGAACGCCCCCCGTGCCCAAGCAGGCGATCGACGAGGCGAAGCTGACGACGCAGGCGCTCCGGAGCGATGGGCGGTAACAGCCGCACCACAGACGACGTCCGCCGCGACATTCAGCAGGAGCGCGAGCAACTGGCCGACGCGGTCGACTCGCTACGCCGCTTCGACCTGAGATCGAAGCTGCCGGTGCTCGCCGCCGGGGCGCTCGGCGCCGGCTTCCTCGTCGCCGGCGGGATCGGCGCGACGATCAGGCTGCTCGCCCGCCGCCGCGACTAGCCCTCTCTTACTTCACCGAGAAGCTACCGCTCAGGCGCTTGTGCGCGTCAGAGCGGAAGCGGTAGGTGCCGGTCTTGAAGCTCAGTCGCCAGTTGCTCGTCCCGCGCGAGCGCACACCGGTCTTCTTGTTCACTCCGGGGCCGGTCAGGTGGAAGTTGTCGGTGCGGCTCGAGTCCCTGACGGTCAACGGGTAGCTGCCTGCCGTGAGCGACTTGACCCGGGCGCCGGTCTGGTCGCGAAGCGAGATCGTCTGCTTGGGTCCGACCTGTCCGTGCAAAACCTTCCCGACGACGAAATCGCCCTTGATCAGCGTCGGGTGGGCGTCGCATTGGTAGTGGTAGGACCCGTTCGTGAAGGTAACGGTCCACGTAGCCGGGCCGGTGCCCTCGACTGTGGTGGCCTCACTCACGCCCGGGCCAGACAAGTCGAAGTTGTGGATTGTGGCGTAGTCCTGGACCTCGATCTGGTACGTCCCCGGCTGGAGGTGCGTGACACGGTTGCCGGCGACGTCCTTGAGCGAGATCACATACGCGTTTCCTGAGCCTGGGGAGCCGACGCTGGCGAGAAGGACCGGCGTGTCGGCGCCCGACGCAGGAAGGGCGAGCACAGCCACGGCGGCCGCTGCGGCGACAAGCAGGAATACGGGCCTCAAGGAGAGCTCCTTTCCACTGACGACACGAACACGCTAGTTCACTACGGATGAGACGACGGACTCGGATTCCAGTTGCAGCGAAGCGGGGCGGCCGCTCGGCCGCCCCGCTTGCCTCACAACGAATCCGTGCCTATGCCGTAGCGCGGATGCGCCTGAGCGCGAAGCCGCCTGCGGTCACGCCGAACCCGATCAGAACCGCGATCCAGATCGGGAAGCCCGTGAAGGGGAGCGTGCCCTTCTTCACGACGGCGACGGGCACCGGGACGCCGCCGGACGGCTTGGCCGGCCGCTTCGAGGCGATCGTCTTCTTGGAGCCGACGTCAACTCTCACCTTCTTGGCGGCCGGGTGCGAGTTGCTCGTAACGGTGACCGCAGCGGACGTGGTCGCAGGGCCGCCGGACGAGGTCGGAGCTGTCGCGGGCGTCGCCGGGCTCGTGGTCCCACACGCTCGCTTTCCCTTCGTGCCGTAGGGCAGGAGCGTGTCGCCGTGGCCGTTCACGTGGGCGTTCCACGAATGCACGTCGACGGTGATGGCGTGCCCGTTGTGGCAGACGGTGTACTTGTGCGTGCCGCTCGACCCCGGCCCCCCGAAGCTCTCGGGGTGCGCCGCGTAACCGGCAGTCGCACCGCTCGGCACGTTCTGGCGCGCCTTCCCGCTCGGAGTCTTGAACGGCGACGAGGGCGAGCTCGGCGAGTTGCCATGCGTCCTCGACTTGGACTTGCCCTCCTTCGTTCCCTTCCCTTGGTCGTGCTGCTTGGCCACGGCAGTCGCCGGCGTTGCCGTCTGTTCGTCGGGCTTGGCCGCGGCCGCCTTCGGCGTGGGCGATTGTTCGGCCGGCTGCTGCTGGGCCTTCTTCTCCTGGCCGGGCGCAGCCGCCGACTTGCCAGGAGCCGTCTCGGAGCCCTTGTTCGGGTTCCCTCCTGCTGCCGCGGCTCCCGTGAACGCCGCCAGCATCGATGCGACCAGAGCGCCCTTCAGGAGAGCTCTTGTCAGTCGCTTCATGATCTCCACCTCGTGGTTGGATGACGTTGATCAGGAGGGGACAGCGTTAGGAGCCGCAGCCGTGCGGCTCTAGACTTGCCGTCGTGCAGCTCGGGCGAAATCTCCGTCGGAACCAGAAGGTCGACCTGATCCGACACGCCCCGCTCTTCGCTCATCTGTCCCGCAGGCAGCTCGAGGAGGTCGCCGGGATCGCCGACGAGATCGACCTGCGGGAGGGCAAGGAGCTGACCCGCGAGGGCGCGCCCGGGCGCGAGTTCTTCGTCCTCCTCGAGGGGACGGCGGACGTCCGCAAGGGCGGCAGGAGGATCAACACCCTGAAGGCGGGTGACTTCTTCGGCGAGATCGCGCTCGTCTCCCGCTCCCCGCGCACGGCTACCGTCGTCGCTACCTCGCCCGTGCGCGCGCTCGTGATCACCGAGCGCTCGT
This sequence comes from Gaiellaceae bacterium, assembly GCA_049644345.1. Taxonomy (GTDB): domain Bacteria; phylum Actinomycetota; class Thermoleophilia; order Gaiellales; family Gaiellaceae; genus JBARRS01. Next base: position 996 of record JBARRS010000032.1, on the reverse strand, counting down.
TCCGGCGCCTGCTCGAAGGCGTGCCGGAAATCCAGCGAAAGGTGCTGGAAGCGCTCGCGGAGCGGCTCGCCCCCTCGACGTTTTAGGTCCCCCCAGACCAACTGACCCCCCTTAGACCCCTTAGGCTCATTTAAGGGGTTGCAGCCGGAATTACAAGGGCCGACCCTACGCCCGCAGCTCGGCGTCGAAGCGCTCACGGAGCGCCTCGACGATCTTTGCGCGCAGGGCCGCGGCATCCTCGTCCGTGAGCGTCCGCTCCGGCGACTGGAAGGCGACGCGGAAAGCGATCGACTTTCGGCCCTCGCCGACCTGCTCGCCGCGGTAGACGTCGAACGGGCGCATCTCGCGCAGCTCAGGCCCTGCTGCGTCGCGCGCCGCGTCGATGAGCTCGCCGGCTTCGACCGCCTCCGGAACGGCGAAGGCGAGGTCCTGGCGAAGTGCTGGGTACGTGATCACATCTTCGTAGCGGGCCCGCTCCTCGACCTCGGCGAAGAGCGTCTGGAGATCGAGCTCGAAGACGCCCCACTCGCCCTCGAGCAGCCCCGGCCGCAGTTCGCCGACGAGCCCGGAATCGACGTATGCAGTCTTGCCGGGATGGAGGAGCGGCGTCTCGGCCCGCTGGAAGCGCGGCTCGAGGCGAAGCGCCTCGTGGATTGCCTCGACAGCGCCCTTCGCCGGCGGGAAGCCTCCTTCGACGATGCCCCCGGCGTGCCACCGCTCGTCCGGAAGCTTCTCCTTGCGAAGCGGGAGATAGACGCGCGCGATCTCGAAGAGGGCGATGTGCTCGTTGCCGACGTCGACGTTTCGCCGCGCTGCTTCGACGAGGCTCGAAACAAGCGTCGTCCTCAGCTGGCGTAGCTCGCTCGAGAGCGGGATCGGCAGCGTGAGCGCGCGCGGGTCCGGATCCTCGGCGACGAGGCTCGGCGTGTACGTCTCGGAGAAGCCTGAGCCGACGAGCACGTCCTCGACGACACGGCGGAGGCGCTGCTCCTTCGT
>JBARRS010000031.1:0-12693 GCA_049644345.1 Gaiellaceae bacterium | reverse complement strand
GTGGCAGCCTGATGGGCCGATTCCGCGATGCCCTCGCCGCTCCCGGCCTCGGCGCGATTGCCGAGGTCAAGCGCCGTTCGCCCTCCGCCGGGGACCTCAGGCCCGACGCCGACCCAGCACGACTCGCTGCGCAGTTCGCGAACGCTGGTGCCGCAGCGATCTCGATCCTCGTCGACGAGCGCTTCGGCGGCTCGCTCGAGGATCTCCGGGCCGCGCGGGCAGCGGCCCGGCTTCCCCTGCTGGCCAAAGGCTTCTTCCACGAGCAGCGCGAGCTCGAAGACCTGCGCGCGGCAGGCGCCGACGCCGTCCTGCTGCTCCTGCGCGACCTCGACGACGTCGCGGCTGCGGCGCTCCAGGCGCGGGTCCGAGAGCTTGGAATGGACGCGCTCGTGGAGGCCCACGACGCCGACGAGCTCGCGCGCGCGGTGCGGCTCGGCGCCGACCCGATCGGCGTCAACACGCGCGACCTGACGACGTTCAGGATCGACCGCGCCACGGCGCTAGAGCTCGTCGCCGCCGCGCCGCGGGACCGGGTCGTGGTCGCGGAGAGCGGAGTGACCGCGCGCGCCCACGGCGCCGCCGCCGAGCTCGCCGGCGCGGACGCGATGCTCGTGGGCTCGGCGCTGATGCGCGCTCCCGATCCCGCGGCCAAGCTGCGCCAGCTGCTCGAGCGGCCGCTCGTCAAGGTCTGCGGCCTCACGCGCGACGAGGACGTGGCCGTCGCCGCGGAGGCCGGCGCGGACCTGGCCGGCTTCATCCTCGCCCGCGAGAGCCCACGTCGGGCTCCCTCCGTTCTGCAGGTCCCGGAGACGATGCTCTCGGTCGCCGTCCACGTCGGCGAGATCACCGACGGCCGCGCCGACCTCGTGCAGCTGTACGCGCGTGATCCCAGCACGCGTATGCGTGGACGCGACGGCGTGCTGCTTCGGGATGGACACGAGGTCGCGCGTGTGCTCGACCTGCCGTGGAAACAGGAGGATCCGCAGCACCTCGAACGGGCGCGGGCAGCCCAGGGACGCGTCGTGCTGGCCGGCGGCCTCGCGCCGGAGAACGTCCGGCAGGCGATCGAGCTCGTGCGGCCGTGGGCGGTCGACGCGAGCTCGAGCCTCGAGGTCGAGCCCGGGATCAAGGACCACGCGCGCGTGCGCGCGTTCGTGGAGGCGGCGCGGTGCCTCTGACCTATGGCGAGTACGGAGGCCGCTATGTGCCGGAGACGCTGATCCCGGCGCTGGACGAGCTCGAGCAGGGCTGGCGCGAGGCGCTCGATGATCCGTCGTTCGCGGCCGAGCTCGACGAGCTCGGGCGCACATACGGCGGCCGGCCGACGCCGCTCACGCTTGCCGAGCGCTTCGCGCCCGGCAAGCGGCTGTATCTGAAGCGCGAGGACCTCCTCCACACCGGGGCGCACAAGCTGAACAACGCGCTCGGGCAGGCGGTGCTGGCCCGCCGCCTCGGCAAGCGCCGGATCGTCGCGGAGACCGGGGCGGGCCAGCACGGCGTCGCCGCAGCGACTGTCTGCGCGCGCTTCGGCTTCGACTGCGTCGTCTACATGGGCGTCGAGGACATGCGCCGGCAGCGGCCGAACGTCGAGCGGATGCAGCTGCTCGGCGCCGAGGTGCGCCCGGTCGAGTTCGGCACGCAGACCCTGAAGGAAGCGACGAGCGAGGCAATTCGCGACTGGATCACGAACGTCGAGACGACCCACTACCTCATCGGCTCCTGTGTGGGGCCACACCCGTATCCCGAGCTCGTTCGCGAGCTTCAATCGGTGATCGGACGCGAGGCGCGAGAGCAGATCCTCGCTGCCGAGGGACGTCTCCCGGACGCCGTCGTCGCCTGCGTGGGCGGCGGCTCGAACGCGATCGGCATCTTCTCCGGCTTCGTCGCCGACCCGGTACGGCTCGTCGGCGTCGAGGCCGCCGGTGCGGCGAGCCTTGGGGACGGACGGCCGGCGGTCCTCCACGGAGCCCGGTCGCGCGTGCTCGCCGACGACGACGGCCAGGTGCTCGACGCGCATTCGATCTCCGCCGGGCTCGACTACCCCGGGGTCGGTCCCGAGCACGCGTTCCTGCGCGAGACCGGCCGCGCCGAGTACGTCCGCGCGACGGACGAACAAGCTCTGTCGGCCTTTCGACGGCTCGCCGAGACGGAGGGGATCATCCCCGCGCTCGAGCCCGCGCACGCGCTCGCGTTGGCGCTCGAGCTCGACGAGGAGCTCGTGCTCGTGTGTCTGTCGGGCCGCGGCGACAAGGATCTCGCGCAGGTGCTGTGAAGACGCTCGCGATCTACCTGATGGCCGGGCCCGAGACACCGGAGCTGGCGGAGGCTGCCGTCGAGGGCGGGGCCGATCTGGTGGAGCTCGGCTTCCCGTTCTCCGATCCCCTGGCGGACGGGCCGGTGATCCGTGCGGCCGCAGAGAGGGCGCTCGCGCAGGGAATGCGGACTGCCGCCTGCCTCGAGTGTCTCGCGCGCACGCGGGCGCGCGTGAACGTTCCACTCGTGCCGATGACCTACTCGTCGCTGCTCGAAGCCTACGGCTGGGCGGCCTTCGCCGCAGACGCGGCCGCCGCCGGTGCAACCAGCCTGATCGTCGCAGACCTCCCCGCCGGAGACCGGCCCGAGCTTCGCCGCGTCCAGCTCGTCGCGCCGACCTCGACCGACGAGCGAATCGCGCTTGCCGCCGAGCAGACCGACGGGTGGCTCTACCTCGTCACGCTGACCGGGACGACCGGCGCGCGAGCCGAGCTCTCCCCCACGCTCGCGGGCTTCGTCGAGCGGGCGCGGGGCCTCACCGACGTCCCGCTCTACGCCGGCTTCGGTATCTCGACGCCCGCCCACGCGCGCGCGGCGGCCGAGCTCGCGGACGGGATCGTGGTCGGATCGCGCGCAGTCGAGGTCGCCCGGAAAGGCCCGGCGGCGCTGCGCGACTACGTCCGCTCGCTCAGGCGCTCCGTCGACGCTGGCGTCGCCGTCAGCAGGTAGAGCCAGTCCTCCTGCCAGTCGAAGACGCTCGCGATCCTCAGGATTCGGCCCTCCCGCCTTCGACCACGAGTACCGCCGCGCCCCGTACCTCACCCGCCCGCATGCGGTCAAGGGCGTCGTTCGCCCGCTCGAGCGGGTACGTCTCCACCTCCGTCAGTACCGGAACCCGAGGAGCGAGCGCGAGGAACTCCTCGCCGTCGAGACGCGTCAGGTTCGCGGCCGAGCGGAGCACGCGCTCGCTCCAGAGCAGCTCGTAGGGAAAAGACGGGATGTCGCTCATGTGGATTCCGGCACAGACGACGACGCCTCCTTTCGCGGTCGCGCGCAGCGCAGCCGGGACGAGCTCCCCCACCGGGGCGAAGATGATCGCCGCGTCGAGCTCCTCCGGCGGCGGGGCGAGGGCGTCGCCCGCCCACTCCACTCCGAGCGAGCGAGCGAACTCCTGCGCCTCGGTGTCGCCGGCCCGAGTGAAGGCGAAGACGCGGCGCCCCTGGAAGCGCGCGACCTGGGCGACGATGTGGGCCGAGGCGCCGAAGCCGTAGAGGCCGAGCCGCTCGGCGTCGCCCGCGAGCCGAAGCGAGCGGTAGCCGATCAGTCCTGCGCAGAGGAGCGGCGCCGCATGGAGGTCCGGATAGGCCTCCGGAATGGAAAAGCAGTAGCGCTCGTCCGCGACCGCCCATTCGGCGTAGCCGCCGTCGAGCTGATAGCCGGTGAAGCGGGCCCGGTCGCAGAGGTTCTCTCGGCCGCTCCGACAGTAACGGCACTCGCCGTCGGTCCAGCCGAGCCACGGCACGCCGAGCCGGCGACCGTCCTCGGCGGTGCCGACGATCTGATGGCCCAGCACGAGCGGAAGCTTCGGATCGGGCAGCTCTCCGTCGGCGACGTGCAGGTCGGTTCGGCAGACACCGCAGGCGTGAACCCGGATCAGCACCTGCCCCGGCCCGGGCTCCGGCCTCGGCACCTCCGCCTCCCGCAGCGGCCGCCCGGGCTCGTCGAGGAGCAGCGCCCTCACTCGGAAAACAGCGTAGCGGCGCTAGCGTCGCAGGCGGCCCCAGAGATCCCCGAGCGTGCCGGTCTCCGGCAACGTGGGCATCCGGCGAAGAATCAACCTCTGCTCGCCGGGCAGGATTTCCAGCACGTCCTCGACGGGTACCACGACGAACCGAGTCCTGAAGAGCCCGACGCGGACGACGAGAGCGTCCGGGCGATCGTGGCGGGCGCGGAAGAGGACGTCGGCGACCGTCCCGACGCGCCCGTCGCTCCCCTCGACGCGGTAGCCCTCGCAGCGGGCCAGGCGGTAGTCGTGACCGAGCGACGGGGGTCGCGGGAACTGGAGTGGTTGCTGGTCTGCGGCCAAGCGCTCTCCAGGAGCTCGAGTGACGGCCCCCTGGATGGTAGCTAGGTGTGCTCCCGCTTTCCTAGTCCGGCCGCTGCGATTGCGGCGCCGGCGAGCGCGAGGGCGGCCGCGCCGATCATCGCTGCATGGAAGGCGCGGGTGGAGGACGCTCGCTGCTCGGCGCCGCGCTGGCTCTTCGCAAGCGGCACGCCGGGTGCGTTGTAGACGAGCGCGACGACGAGACCGAGCAGGGCGATCGAGATGAGGCCGCCGAGCCGCGAGAGTGTCGTGTTCACGCCCGCGGCAACGCCCGCGAGCCGATCGGGCGCCGCTTGGAGCGCGGCGGCGGTGATCGGGGCGACGACAGCGGAGAGGCCGAGCCCGAAGATCACGATCGACGGGACTAGGCGCGTCCAGAGGCCGCCGCCGTCGTAGAGAAGCAGCAAGAGCATCGAGCCCGCGATCACGATCGGTCCCGCGGTCAGGTAGAGGTGGGGCCCGTGGCGGTCGGCCAGCCGGCCGAACACCGGCGCGAGCACGAGCAGGATCGCGCTGATCGGCATGGTCAGGAGGCCGGCGACGAGCGGCGTGTACGCCGGCACCGACTGGAGATAGAGCGTCAAGAAGAAAGAAAAGCCGGAGAGCGACGCGTAGACGAAGAACGTCTCGGCGTTCGCGACCGCAAACAGGCGCCTACGGAAGAGCTCGAGCGGCAGCAGCGGCTCCCGGGCCCGCAGCTCGCGCAGCAGAAACGCGACAAAGGCCGCGGCGCCCAGTGCGAGGGTTGCGACGACCGAGCCGTTCCCGAAGCCTCGCTGCGGGCCCTCGACCAAGCCGTAGGTCACGGTTCCGAACGCAGCCGCTGCCAGCGCGGCGCCGAGCACGTCGAGGCGTCCGTGCTCGGTGACCTCGTGCTCCTTCCCGCTTCCTGCCAGCGCGAGCGCCACTGTCGCGGCTGCGAGCGGCAGGTTGACATAGAAGATCCAGCGCCAGCTCACCCACTGGACGAGCGCGCCGCCCGCGAGCGGGCCGGCAACAGTCGAGATGCCGGACCAGCCCGACCAGAGCCCGATCGCGCGGGCGCTGTCCGGGCCGTATGCGGCGCGCAGCAGCGCGAGGCTTCCCGGCGTCAGCAGCGCGCCGGCGACGCCCTGAAGGGAGCGGGCGACGATGAGCGTCGTCTCGTCCGGCGCGGCACCTGCGAGCGCCGACGCCGCCGCAAAGCCGATCACTCCACCGACGAACGCGCGCCTCCGTCCGAACAAGTCGCCCAGCGCGCCACCGACCAGATAGAGCGAAGCGAGCGTGAGCGAGTACGAGAGGACGATCCACTGCTCGCCCGCGAGGCCGGTGTGCAGGTCGCGCTGAATCGTCGGCAGTGCCACGTTCACGACGGTGGCGTCCAGGAACGTGATCGAGGAGCCGAGAATCGTCGCGAGGAGCGTCAGACGCCGCGCGAGCGGGGTCACGCGGGGATCCTCGCATTCTCGGCTGTAGCTTTCGTTGCTTTTTTTCGGTTTCGGTGGGAAGATCGAGGGCGGCCGCGCCGTCGTGTTGACGGCAAGCCAAACGAGGACACACGAGAGGAGTGCACATGGCGGAGGCCACAAGTAGAGCCAAGCTTGTCGACGCTGCCCGGGACTTCAACGGGAGCGGCGTCACCGCGACGATCCCCCGCTCCGAGGTCGAAGCCGCGCTGCGCTCGAAGAAGAGCCCGGAGCTCTTCCTCGACGTGGCACGGGTTCGCGAGGAGGGCGGCGCTGACGTGGAAGCCCACAGGGTCAGTGTCGCTTGGGACAAGAAGGACCTCGAGAAGCTGCTCAAGGAGACCAAGGGCGATCAGATCGACCTGCAGTTCGATCGCAAGGAGCTCGAGCAGGCACTCGAGGCCGATGTCGAGGGCCACGGCATGCGTGAGCGTGCGCTGATCCTCACCGTGGCCGCTACCGCTGCAGCCGGCATCGCCGGCGGCGCATCGGCTCGACCCTTCGACACCGGCGGCAATGCGCCGGCTGCGATCGAGATGATCAGCGACGCCGCGAGCAGCGGCGTCCAGGCGACCGCACCGGCGACCCAGCTGGTCAGCGACGCCGCGAGCAGCGTCCAACAGGCGCCGGCAGCGACCGGGCTCGTCAGCGACGCCGCCAGCAGCGGTGCCCAGGCGACGCCGCAAGCCACGGCGCAGATCAGCGACGCCGCCAGCAGCGGCGTCCAGGCGACGTCGGAGGCCACGCCGCTCATCAGCGACGCCGGCAGCGGTGGACTGCAGAGCACGCCGCAGGCCACGGCGCAGGTCAGCGATGCCGCGCTCAGCGGCTCGCCGGCAGCCCACGCGGCTTCCGAGGCTACGCCGCTCATCAGCGACTCGGCGAGTAGCCCGCAAGCTGCACAGCCCTCGTCGAGCGGCGGCGGGATCGACATCTCGGCGCCGAGCCCCTCGACCGCCGGGATCGCCGGCGGGATCGCGCTACTGATCACGGGCGCAGGCTTTGCGCTCCGCGGCCAGCGGCGGCGGGTTCCGAAGCCGACCTAAAGCCGAACAGGCAGTCGTCCCAGAGCGCCCGGTTTCAACCGGGCGCTCTGGCGTGAGCTCATACGAGCCGCTTTACCCAGCCTCATCAAGGGCCTTACAAATTCGTAAGGCCGCCTCGGTAGCCTCGGCGGATCAACGAACTTCGAGGGGGTCGTTCCGCATGAAGCTCGTTCCGCTTGCCGCGCTCGCGGCCGTCGTCGTCTTGCTGGTGGTGCCGTCCACGTCGTCCGCCTCTCCGTTCATCCAGTACGGGGTCCAGGACGACGCGTACCTGGGCTCCGGCCCGTCGGTCGAGACGAAGCTCGAGACGCTCGACCGGCTCGGAGTCAAGCTCGTTCGCTACACGCTCAACTGGCGCGAGGTCGCACGTCACAAGCCGGCGCGGGCGATGAACCCGAAAGATCCGGCCTACGACTGGGCCCAGGCGGACGCGATTCTCAACGGGCTGCGCAAGCACCGGATCACCGTTCTCGTGACGCTCTACGGCGCACCGGCATGGGCGAACGGCGACCATGCTCAGAACTTCATCCCATTGAGCAAGTCGGCGCTCGCCGACTTTGCCTACGCGGCCGCGAAGCGCTACACGTGGGTGACGATGTGGGAAGTCTGGAACGAGCCGAACCTGCGCCGATTCCTGCGGCCGAACTCGCCGTCGCTCTACGTCCAGCGGCTGCTCAACCCAACCTTCGCCGCGCTGCACTCTCTGCGGCGCTCGAACCGAGTCGCGGGCGGGGCGACCTCGCCACGGCCCACCCCCAGCGGGATGTCGCCCGTGGCCTTCATGCGGGGGATGCGGGCGGCGCACGCCCACCTCGACGCCTACGCGCACCACCCGTATCCGGTGACGCGACTCGAGACGCCGTGGGGATTCGCCCCAGGGACATGCAAGTACTGCACCGGCGTCCTGACGATGGCGAATCTGCCGGTGCTGCTACGTGAGGTGAAGCGGGACTTCGGCCCCAAGCGGGTCTGGCTGACCGAGTACGGCTACCAGACGAACCCGCCCGACCGAACGATCGGCGTCTCATACAGCGCGCAGGCCCAGTACGTCTCCCAGGGGGCGCTTCGAGCGCTCGAGGCACCGTACGTGGACGTGCTCATCCACTTCCTGATCCAGGACGAGCCGGCGGTGGGTCGGTGGCAGAGCGGTTTCCTGACCCGGCTGGGAGTGATCAAGCCGGCGTTCTACGCGTTCATGCTGCCGATCGCCCAACTCTCCCGCCGGGGCACGCGCGCGGTGCTCTGGGGGCAGGTGCGGCCGCGCCGCGGGCTCCGGCGCTACGAGCTCGAGCGCTTCCAGGACGGCGGGTGGGTCTCGGTCGGCGGCGTCAGGTACACGAACTCCCGCGGCTCGTATCTCCGGACGGTGAAGGCCGCGCGCGGCGCCCGCTTCCGGATCTACTCGCCGGCCGACGACGTCTACAGCCGCATCCTGACGATTCGTTAGTCCGCGAGCTCGACGCGCTCGATCACCACGTCCTGGTGCGGCTTGTCTCCAGCGTCCGTCTCGACCTGCTCGATCGCGTCGACGACCTCCATACCGCCCGTCACACGGCCGAAGACGGTGTGCTTGCCGTCGAGCCACGGCGTTGCCTCGGCGGTGACGATGAAGAACTGGCTCCCGTTCGTGTTGGGACCCGCGTTCGCCATCGCGAGCGCGCCGCGGACGACCTTGTGCTCGTTGATCTCGTCCTCGAACTCGTAGCCCGGCCCGCCGGTGCCGCTACCGGTCGGGTCGCCGCCCTGGATCATGAAATCGGGGATGACGCGGTGGAAGACGACGCCGTCGTAGAAACCGTCCCGGCCGAGCTTGACGAAGTTGCCGACCGTCTTGGGCGCGTCCTCCTCGAAGAGCTCGAGCTCGATCGCCCCGTGATTCGTGTGCAGCGTTGCGGCGGGCACCGGGGGAGCCTAGCGCTACTCCGGCCGAGAGTGATCCGGTCGTTGTTCCCTCATTCGAGGCGCTTAGTTTGAACCGTTGTTGCCGAAGAGGATTGGAACCGCAAACACACACATCATCGGAGGCATTCATGTCCGTTGGCGATTCGCGCTTTGCGGCGGCGCAACGGACTGCGGCAAGCAGGCGCGGCGCGACTCGCACTCGGCTCGCGGCGTGGCTGGTGATTGTTCCGATCCTCGCGCTCTTCTCCTCGACCGTGATCGCGGGCGCGAAGACGTTCGGCAAGCCGGACTACGCGAAGGCGGCAAGGCAACTTCCCGCGGGACCTCTCGTGCTCGTTAGCGAACAGCACCAGACATTCCTCGACCGGCTCTCATCCGCAGACTCGAGCCGCGAGCTCTGCTCCGTAACCTCGAGCGAGCTGAAGCTGATCGCGACGCGTTACGAAGTCGGCCACATGGCGGTCACGGTCGGGGGCAAACGAATCGAGATCGCGACGGTATCGGGGAGCGGAGCAAACGACCACGAACTGCGCAGCCTTCTCGGCGACCCGAAGCTGAAGTGCAAGCTCGTGCGCGAGGCAGGCATCTTCTACCTGCCGTTCGACGCGCATGGCAGCTAGCACGCGATGACGACGCGCGAGCGAGCACAACGCGCGATCTACCGCGCGCTGTTCGTCGCGCTCGCCGCCTCGGCGGCACTCTTCCTCTCGCAGTACGCGGGCAGCACACGCTTCTGGGAGCGCTTCACCTACGCCTATCTCGTCCTGCTTCTCGTCTACACCTGGTACCTCTTCATGCTCCTGCTGGTCAACGACGTCCGGCCGCGCAGGTATCCGCTTTACGAAGAGGAGAAAATCGCGGTCATCATCCCGTGCTTCAACGAATCGCCGGATCTCGTTGAGCACTCGATCCGGACGGTACTCGCCGCGAAAGGACGCAAGCAGATCATCGTCGTCGACGACGGCTCGACGAACGGCGTCCGCGGTTACCTCGCTGAACTCGCCGAGGCGACCGGCATCGACGTCCATTTCTTTCCTGACAACCGTGGCAAACGCGCTGCGCTGCACCACGCAGTCACGAAAATGCTCGATCACGACGTCGACTTCGTTGTCACGATCGACAGTGACACCGCGCTCGAGCCCGATGCCTTGATCCGCGTCGTCGAGCCTCTAAAGTCGCAGAAGGTCGGGGCGGCAACTGGAAACGTGTTGCTCCTCAACGAGGAGCGAAACCTGCTCACCCGGATGATCGGGTCGTACTACTGGGTTGGGCTCAATGTCTACAAGCAGGCGCAGTCGGTGATTCGCAGCGTCGTGTGCTGCAGCGGTTGTCTCGCTGCGTATCGGGCTCCGCTCCTTCGCAAGTTGATCGACGAGTTCGCGTCGCAACGGTTTCTCGGTGAAGAGTGCACGCACTCCGAGGATCGTCACCTGACAAATCTCGTCCTCCGGCACGGCTTCGACGTCGTGTACGTCGAGGACGCCGTCAGCTGGACAGAGACGCCGTCGACACTGCGTGGATTCCTGCGCCAGCAGCGTCGCTGGAAGCGCGGCTACATCCGCGAGTCCATCTACACGCTCTCGTATGCCTGGCGAAACAAGCGCCTTCTGTTTCTGCAGATCCTCCTCTGGGATCTGAGCGCGCCGTTCCTCTCGTTCGGACTGCGCATCGCGCTCGTCATGACGGCAGTTCGTGCACCCTGGCTCGTGCTCACAACGATCCTGCCGAGCTGGATCATGCTGATGCTGATCCGCTACATCTTCATTCCCCTTCGCGCCCGCGAGAAGCTGCTCGGCCTCTTTCTCTACATGATCTTCTACGAGACCTGCCTGTACTGGCTAAACGTCTGGGCGTTGTTCACTGTCAAGAACAAGAGCTGGATGACGCGGCAGGTGGCGGCGCAGGCATAGCGTTAGGGAACGAACAGCGTCAGGTCAGGCTCCCGCTCGCCGCGGAGCGTCTCCAGGTCGACCTCGACGCAGCGGATCTCGCGCGCGGCGGCGAGGGTGACCGCCTGCGGGCGGAAGCGCTCCGCGGCCAGCACGCCGCGACAGGCCGACATCGCCCGGTCGAGCCGGATCCGCTCGAGGTATCGCCCGAGCTGCTCGACCGCATCGATCGTCGCGACGCGCTTCACCTCCACGGCTACCCAGTCGCCGCCGGCGTCGCGGCACATGAGATCGACGGGACCAATGTCCGTCGGCCACTCCCGCCGGACGAGCCGGAGGTCCTCGCCGAGCGCGCCCGGTCGTGCGGCGAGCTCCTCCTGGAGGTCGCGCTCGATCCCGTCCTTCTCGAGCGCGGCCGCCTCGCCCATATCGTGGGAGACGTCGCTCAGCACCTCGAGCAGGCGGATCTCCAACCGGTCCTCCGAGCGGGCGCTCCGCTTGCGGACGACGATCACGTCCCCGTCCTCCTCGATCGCGGTCGGCGGCGTCATCCAGTTGAGCGGCTTGTAGCCGCCGGCGTCCGCGTGCACGAGCACCGAGCCGTCCGCCTTCAGCATCAGCAGCCGCGTCGAGGCCGGCAGAACCGCGTTCAGGCGGCCTGTGTACCGCACCTCGCAGCGGGCGACGACCAGGCGCACGGACGCGCACCGTACTGTCCGTTTCGGACGATGGTCGCTCGCAAGCGGGCTCGGCGCGTTCTATCCTCGATGCCTGTGCGCGCCGCCTTCGGACTCGGGCTCGTAGCGATTGCGCTCGCCGCGGCGCCGGCGGCGGCCGCCGACGTCTTCGGAGCTGCACAGGTACGGACGGCAGACGGCGCTCTGCTGGCCTCGGCCCGGGGCGCTCCCTTTGCGTATCCGGCCGACGGCTCGGTGCTTTCGATCGGCTCGGTCACCGCGACGCAGACGCGGGTCGACCTGAAGCACGTGTCGATGTTGGGTGGCAACGTGCAGGCCGACCGGGTGCTGATCGACGCGCACGTCACGGCGATCGAAGGCCTGGTGGTGAACGGGCTCCTCCGCACCGCGAACCAGAACTCGCTCTTCTCGCTCGACGGCTCCAGCTATCTCGTCGTCCGCCAGACAGCGGTAATCGGGAAGACGACCGGCTTCGTCGGCCTCCGCCTGGTCGTTCCTCCCGGGTATCCCGGGCTGCCGACCGGCGCCCAGGTTCTCGTGGGGCTGCGCGAGCACGGTGACAGCAAGAAGGCTCGGCTCGCGCGCACCGTCGTGCGGAGCGCCGGGCCGTGGGCGACGCTCGGATTCGCAGCGAGCCCGAGCTTCGCCGGGTTGCCGACGGTCTCGGATCCGCTGCTCGCCGTGTCGCTTCCGCCCACTTCGGGCGACGCGATCGGCGCCCGGGCCGTCGCGATCGCGGAGCAGTTTCTGGGCGTCCCTTACCTGTGGGGCGGAGCGAGCCCTGCAACCGGGTTCGACTGCTCGGGGCTGACGATGTTCGTCTACGCCCAGCTCGGGATCGGGCTCATCCACTACGCCGCCGCACAGCTCCACGAGGGGTATCCCGTCCCGCCGGATCTGCTCATGCCCGGCGACCTGGTGTTCTTCGATCCGAGCTTCGGCGGCCCGGGCCACGTCGGAATGTACATCGGCGCCGGCCTGTTCATCCATGCACCCCACACCGGGGACGTCGTGAAGATCTCCTCGCTCGCGCAGTACGCCCGCGGTTACGTCGGCGCCGTGCGACCGTTTCGCTAAACAGGGAGGTGGGGGCCGACGCGGCGAGGGGGGATTGGTGCTGCGGGAGGGATACGACCGCGTCGACCCCCGATTCGTCTCCTCCCGAGGTGGGGTTAGTGCATGAGGGGCCGCCGCGCGAGAAAACTTGCGCTGCTAGGAGGGTTTGGTGGAACTTCGCTCGTCGTCGGGGTGCGCTGCTCGTTCCGAGGCAAGGACGCAGGGAGCGTCAATAGCCAAAGCTATTGGCGCGACTGCGTAACCCGGGCGGAGCCGGTGGCGAGCAGCGCGGCCCGA
>JBARRS010000030.1:0-4775 GCA_049644345.1 Gaiellaceae bacterium | reverse complement strand
GGGTTCCCCCGCGTTACAAGACCTACCTGGGCGAGACCTAGACCTAGGGCGTCACCCGAATCGGGAAGTACGGCGGCGAGAGCAGGAAGCCGATGCGGGGATGGCCGCCGGCGCGCCCGCGTGCCATCTCGAGCGCGGCCCCGAGCCCGTGCGTCGGCACGAAGCCCAACTGGCGGGCGGCGACCGAGTCGCGGCACCCGGCGACGATCACCGCTCCGAGCCGCCCTACCGCGGGCGCGCACCCGCTCCAGTCAGCGAACGGCAGCAGCGGATGAGCGGCCCTGCCCGCCCGGTAGCTTGCGAGCCCGCGCTCGTCCCGCATCGCCGCTCGCTCGTCCTCCGCGAGCTCGTCCCAATCCCGGCCCGAGGTTCTCAGCGCCTGAAAGAAGGCGCGGTAAGGCGCCTGTGTGGGATGCGCGAAGCGTCGGTGGAAGCGGTGGAGGAGGATCGCGGTGCCTCCCTCGACGAGGGGGAACGCATCGCGCCAGAGCCGGAGCGCGAGGCCGAGGCCGAGGTACGCTGCGAGCAGCGGATTCGGACCCTCGCGCGGAAGGTGCGGCGTCGTCCGCGGAATGCCGATGCAGATCGCGTCGAGCTGACCCTCGAGCACAGTCGAGCGCGCCTCGACCCCGCGCAAAAGCGCCTCGGCGTGCGCGACCGAGGGCGGACCGGCGAAGGCGGCGGCGGCCGAGATCTCACGCCGGAACGACTTCATGATCCGGTCGCGGGCGGCTCCCGGCAACAGCCCGAACGCACGCCGCAGGGGCGAGTGCGCTATTCGCTCGCTGGCCTGAGGGTCGTACGGATAGCCCCGAGCCGCCCCGGTGAGGCGAGGGTGGTTGAGGACGAGCGAGGCCCCGATCACCGGCGCACGCCGCGCAAGCTCGCGCTCGATGTCGAGCCCCAACCGCCAGCCTTGCGAGGCTCCCGTCTCCAGCAACGAGTACGCCCCGGCTGCCCGCAGCGGCTCCCGCCCGGCCGCGCCGACGAGCGCGGCGGGGCCGCCGTGGAGAACGGTCTCCGCGGCTGTGACCACGACGACCGCGTCGGTCTCGACGAGCGCCCGGTTCACCCGTAACGGCATGCGCCCGCTCTCGCCGATCAAGACGAGGTCGGGATCCTCGACGTCATGGACCACGACCGTGCCGCGAAATCGCCGTGCGAGCTCGGGTGAGACGATGCCGGCGTGCTCGAGATCTCGCTCCCCGAAGCGGCGGGCGAGGCCGCCCGCGACGAGCAGCGTCTGGCGTTCGCTCGGAACTCCGACACGCTCGAGCTCATCGACCGTCGCGGCGATCGCCGGCTGGCGCGGATCGTTCAGCTGGGCGTTCGGCAACGGCATTGCCGGAGGCTCGACCACTACGGTCGCGCGACCTCCGCGACTCACGAGCGCCTCGAGTGGCTCCCCGGCAAGCGGGAACCGAAGCGCGTCGCGGACGGCTGCGCCGACGTCGGCCATCGCCTCCCCCGGCGGAGGCGGACGGAGCACCACAGCATCGTCGGGCGCATCGACGATTACGACGCGCGTCCCGGAGAGAAGCGGCACCGGCGGCATGAGCAGAGTCAAGCAATACACTCGACGTGATGTCCCCGAAGACGCTGACAGGCGCCGAGCTCGAGCTCGACGACGCGCCGGCGCGTGAGTCCGAGCTCTTCCTCGTCGACGGCAACAACCTCGCCTACCGGGCGTTCTACGCGCTCCCGGAGGAGCTGGCGACGAGCGAGGGGTTCTCGACGAACGCGCTGCTCGGCTTCACGAACATGCTCTTCAAGCTGCTCGTCGATTACAGACCGAGAGGCGTCGCCGTCGCCTGGGACACGCGCCCGGTGCACCGAACAGAGCTGCTCGAGGAGTACAAGATCGAGCGAAAGCCGATGCCGGACCTCTTGCGGGAGCAGTTTCCCTACTTCCGGCCGATCGTCGAGGCCTTCGGCTACCGGAACCTCGAGTTCGAGGGCTGGGAGGCGGACGACGTGATCGCCACGATCGCGACTCGGGCCGACGAGGCCGGGGTCAAGACCTGCGTCGTCTCGACCGACCGTGACGCGTTCCAGCTCGTCTCGGACAACGTCTGCCTGATGATGACCCCGCGGGGTGTCTCCGACGTTCACGTCTATACCCCGGAGCGAGTCGAGGCGCGCTACGGAATCCCGCCCGAGCGTGTCCCCGACTTCATCGGCCTCAAGGGCGACACCTCGGACAACATCCCCGGCGTCCCGGGAATCGGGGACAAGACAGCCGGCCAGCTGATCGGTCAATATGGGTCGCTCGAGGGTGTGCTCGAGCACGTCGACGAGCTCTCGCCCGCGCGGGCAAAGAACATCCACGAGCATGCCGAGCAGGCCCGTGGCGCGAAGGAGCTGGCGACGATGCGTCGCGACCTCGACCTCGACTGCGATCCATCCGAGCTCGTGCTCGCCCCGCCCGACCGCTCGCAGTTGAAGGAAATGTTCCGGCAGTTCGAGTTTCGGAACCTGCTCGGCCGCGTCGACGAGCTCGACGCCGCTGTGCCGGCGGCTGCCGCCGAGTTGCGCGGCGTCGAGGTGGCGTGGAGGGAGGGGCCGGTGGAGGTTGCGGCGGCGGCAGCCGTCGCCTCGGACGGCGGGCGGATGGCGCTCGCGACCGACGAGGAGGTCGTCGTCGGCTCCAGGCCGCAGCGGCTCGAGGGCCAGCTTGTCGCGCACGATGCGAAGTCGCTCCGCGTCGACGCCGTGGACGACACGATGATCCTCGCCTACCTGATCGAGCCGGGCCGCGCCGAGTACGACCTCGACGACCTCGCGGCCGAGTACGGGATCGAGCTGCATCCCGTCCCCGAGACCGACGAGGAGACCGCGCGGCTCGTCCGGCACGCGGCCGCGACTCTGCGGCTCCGGGAGCCGATGCTCGAACGTGTGCGTGAACGCGGGCTCGAGCCCCTCTACCGCGAGATCGAGCTGCCGCTGACCGAGGTGCTCGCGGCGATGGAAGCCGTCGGGGTCAAGATCGACGACTACCGAATGGGCGAGATCACAGCCCGTCTCGCCGACCGGGTCGAGGAGCTCGAGTCGAAGGCGTACGAGCTGGCGGGGGAGGAGTTCGTCCTGGGCTCGACGCAGCAGGTAGCCCGGATCCTGTTCGAGAAGCTCGAACTGACTCCGGGCCGAAAGGGCAAGACCGGCTACTCGACCGATACAAGGGTGCTCCGATCGATCCGGGGCGAGCACGAGATCGTCGGTGTGATCGAGGAGTGGCGCGAGTACTCGAAGCTGCTCAACACGTACCTCGGGCCGCTTCCGGCGCTGATCGCGAAAGACGGTCGCCTGCACACGACGTTCAACCAGGCGGTCGCCGCGACGGGCCGGCTCTCGACGACCAGCCCGAACCTCCAGGCGATTCCGATCCGCACGGAGCTCGGACGTGAGATCCGATCCGCCTTCGTCTCCGAGCAGGGCTGGAAGCTGCTCTCCGCCGACTACTCACAGATCGAGCTGAGGATCCTCGCTCACGTCTCGGGGGAGCCGAAGCTGCGCGAGGCGTTCGAGCGCGGCGACGACATCCACCGGGCGACGGCCGCCGAGGTGCTCGGCGTCGATCCCGCGGCCCTCACGACGGAGCAGCGCTCGATCGCCAAGATGATCAACTTCGGGATCGTCTACGGGATCTCGGCCTTCGGGCTCTCGGAGAACCTCGAGATCCCGCGCGAGGAGGCGCAGACCTACATCGACGCCTACCTCGCCCGCTTCCCACACGTGCAGGACTTCATCCAGCGCACGATCGAGCAGGCGGAGCGCGACGGCTACTCGGCCTCGCTGCTCGGACGGCGGCGGCCGGTGCCGGAGCTGCGCGCCTCCAACCGCCAGACCCGGTCTCTGGGGGAGCGCCTGGCGGTCAACTTCGTCATGCAGGGCTCGAACGCCGACATCATCAAGAAGGCGATGATCGCCATCCACCGGCGCCTGCGCGAGGAGGGGAGAGCGGCTCGGCTCGTGCTCCAGGTGCACGACGAGCTTCTCCTGGAGGTGCCCGACGCAGAAGTGAGCGGGGTGCGCGCGCTCGTGCGCGAAGAGATGTGCGGCGCCTTCGAGCTCGACCCGCCGCTCGAGGTCGACGTCGGCGCCGGCGAGAACTGGGCGGACGCCAAACACTGAAGTGAAAGGGGGCCGCCCGGAGGCGGCCCCCTTCAGACCGATGGCTTGGACTACTTGCTGAGGTCCAGTGACCAGATGCCCTGCGAGTGCGTCGCGGCATAGATCACCGTCGGGCAGGCCTTCTTCCCGTTGGTGCAGGTCGCAACGCGGGCCGAAGGCTCGATCTCGAGATGCATGATCTCGAACCGCGGCATTCCGCTCATCACCGTCCAGCCCTTCTTACCGTCCTTAGCGCCCTGCAGGACGCCGAAGTCGGTACCCACGTAGAGGGTTTTCGTGTGATCGTCTCGCACGATGTCGCTCACCGGCAGATCGCCGCTGTTGTCGGGCGTCGGGAAAGCCGAAGTCCCGCTTTCCACGTTCAGGTTCGTGAACACGCCTGAGCCCGGCGCGGAGCCGCCTTCCTGGACGTCGAACACGTGGCCGGGTGTCGCCGGCGTAGCGGCGTTGTAGCCCGAGTACGTGATCCACGCGTGGCTCGTGTCCTTCGGATCCGGGTAGATCGAGCTCGGGAATCTCGTCGGCGAGCTCGAGTTGTCGATCCGGTGCCAGACGACTGTTGCCGGATCGGTCGCATCCGCGTTGTGCGTGACGAAGATGCGGCCGGCCGAGGTCGCCGCCCAGAGGGTCCCGTGGTCGGCATT
>JBARRS010000029.1:0-6124 GCA_049644345.1 Gaiellaceae bacterium | reverse complement strand
CGAGATCGGCCTTGTCGTAGAAGGCCGTCCCGTAGATCCGCGTCAGCTGCTTGTTGTGCTCGTCGCCGCGCCAGTAGGCGCCGGCGAGGCTCGTCAGCTTGAGCGCTTTGATCGGCTTCGAGTCCTGAAGGTGCGGCCCGCGACAGAGGTCGGTGAAGTCACCCTGCCTGTAGAGCGAGATCGGCCCGTCGGCGGTCTCGACGAGCTCGACCTTGTAGTCCTCGCCCTGCTCGGCGAAGTAGCGCTTCGCCTCCTCGGGGTCGACCTCCCAGCGCTCCCAGGTCCGCCCCTCGGAGAGCTCGCGCCGGATCTCCTCCTCGATCCGCTCGAGGTCCTCGTCCGTGATCGGCTCTGGAAACTCGAAGTCGTAGTAGAAGCCGTTCTCGATCGGTGGCCCGATCGCGATCTTCACCCCCGGATAGAGGCGCCTCACGGCCTCCGCGAGCAGGTGCGCCGAGGAGTGGCGGAGCACCGCGAGCGCGTCGGGATCGTCCTTGTCGCGCGTCGTCAGGATCTGAATCCGCTGTCCTTCCTCGAGCGGCAGGCGCAGGTCCTGGACGTGCCCGTTCATGCGGACGAGCACGGCCTGCTCGGCCAGCTTCGGGCCGATCGCGGCAGCCGCGTCGCGGCCGGTCGCGCCTTCCGGAAGCTCGAGCTCCGAGGAGTCGGGGAGGATCACCTTCATGTCAGACCAGAATACTGAGCAGCCCCGAGAGGAAGACCGACGCTTTCTAGTCGGAAAGCGCTGCGTCCCGGAGCTCCGCGGGCGCCTTTAGCCAGTAGCTCTCGCGCAGCCACTCGAGCGCGGCCTCGAGCGACTCGCCGTCCGTCACCGTCGCAGTGATCCAGCCGTAGCGCCCGACGTAGCGGGCAACGCTCACGTACGGGAGCAGGTGCGCGATCTCGCGCTCCTCCTGCGTCAGCTTCAGAGTCACCCGAACGGCGTCCGCCTCGACCACCATCCAGCCGAAGACCTTGTTCTCGCCGACCTTGAACACAGGGAAGTCACCCCACGGGTGATCCTCGTACGTCTCCGGGAACGAGAGCGCGAGCTGCCGGATGGGCTCGGCCAGGCGAGTCGGGTGCACGGCGGCATTCTCGCCGTTCGGCCGGGCCGGCCGCCGTAGACTCCGACAGATGAGGGCGCGGACGAAGACGGTACGCATCGCCGCGGGGCTCGCGACGACCCCATCCGAGGCGGCGGGCGCGGTCGCGGCCGAGCTACGGGACGCCGAGGTCGATCTCGCGTTCGTCTTTCTCTCGCCCCAGCACCTTGCAGAGGCCGAGGAGGCAGTGGCCGCAGTGAACGACGAGCTCGCGCCGCGGAACCTCGTGGGCTGCGTCGCCCAGGGGGTGATCGCCGGCTCGCGCGAGCTCGAGGAAGGGCCGGGCGTCGCCGTCTGGGGCGCTTCGCTTCCGAACGCGGAGATCGAGACGTTTCACGCCGTCGCATTCAGCCTCGACGACGAGGGTCTCGGTGTCGCGGGCTTCCCGGATCTCGAGGAGACACCATCGCTCGTGGCGATGCTCGTCGACCCCTTCACCTTCCCCGCGGCCCCCTTCTTGACCGCCCTCACCGAGGAGCACCCGGGCCTGCCGGTCGTGGGCGGGATCGCCTCAGGCGCCGGCGTTCCAGGCGCGCAGGCGCTCGTGATCGGCGACCGCGTAGTCGACGAAGGCGCGGTCGGCGCCGTTCTCTCCGGCGTCCCCGTGCGCACGCTCGTCTCGCAGGGCTGCTCGCCGATAGGCCGCGAGGCCGTGATCACTGCGGCCGAGGACAACGTCGTCTACGAGCTCGCCGGGGAACCGGCGCTCGAGCGGCTCCGCGGCGATCTCGAGTCGATCACAACCGAACAGCGGCAGCTGGTCGCTCAGGGCGGCCTGCTCGCCGGCCTCGTCATCGATGAGAACCGCTCGGAGTACCGGCGGGGGGACTTCCTGATCCGGGGCGTCGTCGGCCTGGACGAGGAAGCGGGCGCCATCGCCGTAGGCGAGCCCGTTCGGGTGGGGCAGACGCTCCGTTTCCACGTCCGCGACGCAGGCTCGGCGGACGAAGATCTCTACGAGGGGCTCCGGCTCGCGCTCGCCGGGGAGCGCAGCGCCGGAGCGCTTCTCTTCACGTGCAACGGGCGCGGAACCAACATGTTCTCCGAGCCGGACCACGACGCCCGCGCCGTCGCGGAGGCGATCGGCGGTCGACCGCTCGCAGGCCTCTTCTGCGGCGGCGAGATCGGACCGGTCGGGGGGCGCGCCTTTCTGCACGGGTTCACCGCGACGCTCGCCCTCTTCCTCGAGTAACCGGTCCCTGTTGCGGTAGTTCGTAGAGCGTCGTATATTCAAGCGGAGCAGGAATCCTTTTTGGGAGGGGAGTGTGTATGAGTAAGCGCATCACGCGCGTCCTCGCGCTTGTGCTGCTGGCGACGGCTGTCGCGGCAGTCGCCGGCGCCGCCACGGGGACGCACAAGATCGTTGCGAAAGGGTCGGTGATCCGGCCACAAATCAGTGACGCTGCCCTAGTCAGCGCCGGGCCTCCGCCGCCGAGCCAGGCGCAGTGCAACGCCATCAGCCGGCGCTGCTTCAGGCCGGACGCGGTGGCGAACGCCTACGACTTCGCGGGCCTGCACCTGGCCGGGCACCTGGGCCAGGGTCAGACGATTGCGGTCGTCGACTCGTTCGGCTCGTCGACGATCCGCCAGGATCTCGCGAACTTCAACACGCAGTTCGGCCTGCCGCACCTGTGCGGCGAAACCGGCCCGAGCTCGCCCGCCGGCAACTGCGCGCCCAGCGCAACCGGACCGCGCTTCGACATCGTCGCGCTCCAGGGCTCGCCGCCGCCGGTGCCGCCCCCGCCGAGCCACGGCACGGGCCTCGAGGCCCACGATCTGTGGGCGGTCGAAGTGGCTCTCGACGTCGAGTGGGCACACGCGACGGCGCCCTTGGCGAACATCATGCTGGTCACGACTCCGACCGCCGAGACGCTCGGCGTCCAGGGCTTCCAGCAGATGATGAACGCCGAGCAGTCGCTGATCGACAGCCACCGGGTCGACGTGATCAGCCAGAGCTTCGGCTCCGGTGAGGGCGCGTTCCACAGCGGCCTCGCGGCGCTGAATCAAATGCGCCAGGCGTTCATCGACGCGAGGGCGAACCACGTCAGCGTCTTCGCCTCGAGCGGCGACGGCGGCTCCACGAACAGCATGAAGGAGCCCGTCAAGAACCCGGCGCCGATTCCGTACCCGAGCGTAATCTGGCCGGCCTCGGATCCGCTCGTGACAGCGACAGGAGGCACCTACCTCTGCGTGAACGCAGACACGGGTCTCGGTGTCGACAACGCCTCGCCGCCTCCGAATTGCCAGGTCTACGCGCTCGACCGCGAGCCGGCCTGGATCCCGTCGGGCGGCGGGTACAGCATCAACTTCTCGCGGCCGGACTTCCAGAACGTCCTGCCGCCGGGAAGCTCGTACGTCGGCAGCTCGCCCGGCGCGCCGGGACCAAACGCGAACATGCGGGGGATCCCGGACGTAGCCTGGAACTCGAGCTCGAGAACCGGCGTGCTGGTCTACAACGCCGAGGAGGGCGGCTGGTTCGTCGTCGGCGGTACCAGCGCCGCTTCACCGCAGTGGGCAGGCGTGGCAGCGATGGCCAACGAGATCGCCGGCCACGACCTCGGGTACCTGAACCCGGCGCTGTACCGGATCGCGAACAACTCGGTCAAGTACGCGGCGGACTTCTACGACCCGACTCACAACTCGAACCAGACGACGTCGATCCCCGGCTGGCCCGCTTCGCAGGGCTGGGACGCGGTCACCGGGCTCGGCACGCCTGACGTGGCAAATCTGATTCCCGACCTGATCGTGGAGGCGCACGACTAGACAACCACGCGTGAGCGAAACGCAAGAGGGCGGCTCGAACGGGCCGCCCTCTTGCCGAGATGGGACGAGTTGAAGCGGCGAGCTTCGGGATCGAGACTGCGGCGGCCCAATCCTCTGATCGTCCCGTGTTGTCTCTAGACATTCGGTGCGATAGGCCGAACGGCCTACCCCCAAAAGGGGGAAGTTCTAAGCGGTAAGGATCGGACTACGCTGCAATCAGGCAGGTGGCACGAGGCCGGAGCGACAGCCTACAAACGCGTCTCGAGCGGTTGTTCTGAACGCCGGCGCTGCACTTCCTCGGCGACGCTCCGGCGGCCTCGATCCATCGCCCAGTAGTGATTCTTCGCGAACAGCGGACGAAGG
This sequence comes from Gaiellaceae bacterium, assembly GCA_049644345.1. Taxonomy (GTDB): domain Bacteria; phylum Actinomycetota; class Thermoleophilia; order Gaiellales; family Gaiellaceae; genus JBARRS01. The sequence continues at coordinate 1,892 of JBARRS010000029.1, read as the reverse complement.
ACAGGGGTCAGGTACCTGACGAGCGGCTTCTCGACGAAAGGCCGCCAGTCGAGGGTCGCCCTCGCCTCATCGCCGACCTGCTCGAGCCTCCACTCGCCCTGCCCTTCGAAATCGCCGAAGAGTCGCATCCGGATCAGGCGCGGCCGCTCGGCCTCGGTGATCTCCGCGCCCCATCGGATGCGGTACGGGAGGAAGCCTCTTGCCTTGACCCGTGCTCGGCGCCCGGGGCGCGGCGGCCCCTCGTCTCCCTCGACGTGCAGGAATACGGCTCCCCACCAGCGCGGATAGCCGAGCGTGTCGCCGATCACGTCGTACAGCTCCTCGATCGTCGCGCCCGGCACGGGCCAGGTGCTGAGGAACTGGTACTCGGCGCCCACGGCAGGGATCATCGCTGCCACGCTTAGCGCGATCAAGCTGGCCGTTCTCCCCTGTTTCCCACAGCTCTTCGGCATCGGATCACGAGATCGGTCGCCGCGCCCGACATGTGCGGGCGCGGCTCAGGAACGTCTGCCGTAGGAGCGAAACCGTCGCAAGTCGTCATGGCCGCGAAGCGGCCGGACTTGCGACGGTGAGTGGGCGGAACTTGGCGGTACGCAAACCACGCGGTCCTAATCGCCGCGCCGCTCCGAATCTGACTTCCGCCCCTGTGAATGCGGCCCAGACGAGCGGCGGGGCAACACACCTTGCGACAAGAACGTCTCACCCGTGCTTTCCCGCAATTTCCGAACTTTAGCCGGGGCCGACGTATCTTCTCGCCGCTTGCGTCCGTTGCAACGACGTCCGTCCGTCCTCAGGGGTCAGAAGGAGGTGGCAAGCCGACGAAGGTGCTTTCGGCGAGACGCCTTCTGCGGCGCTGGCCTTGAGTGATTTGGGGGGTAATTGATGGCCCGTTCAGGGCTAGAAATTGGAGAGACGTAATGCAAACAAAGCTGTTGCTACTCGTGTTGGCGGTAGTCGGCGCAAGCGTCGTGCTTGTGGGCGCGCAGGCGTCGGCCGGCGACTCACAGGGTCTGACTCCCGGGCAGATCGCGCAGTTCGCCGCCCAGGACGCCGCTGCGGTGTCCGTTCTGGATCCGCCTCTGGATCCCACAGCGGATCCGCCCGGGAACCTCCACGCAGCCACGGTTCACCTGTTCGACCCGGCGCACACCAACCTCGTCGGGGGGAAGTGGCTGGAGGGGACCGGCTGCCCGACGGGCCGGCCGGTGGCGACGTATCCAGCGACTTCACCGACGGGTACGTACACCGACCCGGCATGCACAACGGGTGACCCGAGCGACCAAAACAACTGGGGCCTCCTGCTCTCGAAAGTCGGGCCGACCAGCAATAACGCCTCGGTGGAAGTCGAGCTTCACAACCCCAAGGGGATAACCAACCTCACCGAGCTCGGCTACGACATCAGGAAACTCGGGAGCGGCAACGTAGCCGGCTCACACTGCGGCGCGGGTGCGCCGCGCTTCGACATCGTCACCACCACCGACACTTACTTCCTCGGCTGCAACTCGCCGCCGCCCACCACCCAGACAGTCGGGGACGGGTGGACGAGGCTCCGCTGGACCGGGAGCCCGGTAATGGCATTCAGCGCCACGACGTTCTTGCTCGTGCCGGTCACGGGCACCGTGCAGAGGATCGTCATCGTCTTCGACGAGGGGACGGATCCGTCCGGCGGCCCCGACATGTTCGGTGCTGCGATCCTCGACAACATCGACGTCAACGGACAGCTCCTCGGACACACGTAGACCAACGTTGACTAAGGCGCAGGGGTTCACCTCCTGAGCTAACACTTCGGCGGGTGTCTCCTGGATGCATTCTCCCCAGGGGACCCCCGCCCTGATTGAGGAGTAGACACTGGCGTTTGTCCTTGTGGGCTTCGTCTTCGACGCGGCTCCTGA
>JBARRS010000028.1:0-7919 GCA_049644345.1 Gaiellaceae bacterium | reverse complement strand
GTCGACTTGCCGGCGCCCATGAAGCCGATCAGCGCGACGTGCTTGTCTAGCGCGGGGCCCAGTCGATCCGCTCCACGTACGCGCCGTGCGCCCCGACGAAGTCCCCGAGCGCGTCGCCGCCGAACTTCTCGCGCGCGGCGCGCGCGAGCTCGAACGCGACCGCCGCCTCGGCAACGACCGCCAGAGCCTCGACCGCCGCAACGTCACTCCGCTCGACCAGCGCCTCGCCGGGCTCCCCAGTCTGCAGGTCGACCGAGCGCAGCGGGCGCATCAGCGTCGGAAGCGGCTTCATCGCCGCCCTCGCCACGACCTCCTCTCCGTTCGAGACGCCGCCCTCGATCCCGCCGGCGTGGTTCGTCTCCCGATAGAGACCACGATCGTCGCGGAGAATCTCGTCGTGGGCCTGGGAGCCGCGCAGCTCCGCGAGCGCGAAGCCCTCGCCGATCTCGACGCCCTTCACTGCCTGGATCCCCATCAGCGCCGCCGCGAGCCTCGCGTCGAGCCGGTCCGCCTTCGTGGCGTAGGAGCCGAGGCCCGGCGGAACGCCCCGCACACGCACCTCCACGACGCCGCCCACGGTGTCCCGCTCGGCGCGTGCCTCGTCGATCCGGCGCTCGAGCTGCTCCGTGACGACGCGGCTCCCGACCTCGATCCCGATCTGCCGTAGCAGCGCCTTCGCAACCGCGCCGGCTGCGACGAAGACCGCCGTCTGGCGCGCACTGGCACGCTCGAGCGCATCCCTGACGTCGTCGAGACCGTACTTCTGCGCGCCGGCGAGGTCCGCGTGCCCAGGCCTGGGCAGCGTGACCGGCTTCGAGCCTTTCCCATGTGGCTCGCCTTCCGGCGGCCACTGGCTCATGCCCCACTCCCAGTTGGCGTGGTCGCGGTTGCGGACGACGAGCGCAAGCGGCGACCCGAGCGTCCGCCCGTGCCGAAGACCCGCGAGCACCTCGACCTCGTCCTGCTCGAGCTGCTGGCGCGGGCTGCGCCCGTAGCCCCGCTGCCGTCGCTGAAGGTCCTCGTCGATTGCAGCGCGGTCGAGGACCAGACCTGCGGGCAGACCGGTTACGACGGCGACGAGCGCCGGACCGTGCGACTCTCCCGCCGTCACGAGCGTCAGCGTCACGCTCGAAGCGTAGTCGCGCCAGGCGCCGACCCCAGGGCAATTACCCGAGAGCGAGCGCCGTTCGCATCGCCGCGACCGGCGCGGGAAGCCCTGTCCAGAGCTCAAACGACGCCGCGCCCTGCCGCACGAGCGCATCGAGCCCGTCGACGACGAGCGGACAACCGGCAGCGCGCGCAGCCTCGATCAGCGCCGTCTCACGCCCGTCGTGGTAATAGGCGAGATCGACCACCGTCTGGTGCGGCAACGGCTCGACGAGCGGCTCGTCCCGGACAGGAGTGGCGTTGACGATCAGGTCGGCGCCGGTTGTATCGGGCGGCCAGTCGCCCTTGCGCGAGAAGACGCGTACCTCGCCCGAGAGGCCGGGAAGCAGGGCCTTCGCCGCCCCGCCGGCCCCGATCAGGCAGACCCTCTCGCTGTCGATCCCGGCGACGATTTCCCGGTCCGTGTTGAAGCCGAGCACACGGCCGTCGCGAACGACGAGCGTGTTGACGGACTCGTCCTCGGCCTCGTCGCAGAGCTCCGCCGCCGCCGTCTTATGGGGAATCGTCACGTTCGCGCCCACGAAACCAAGTGCGACCAGGCCCCTCAGGGCCTCCTTCAGCGCCGCGGGCTCGACGTCGAGCGGCACGTACGCCCAGTCGAGCCCTCGGGCGGCGAAGGCGGCGTTCTGCATCTTCGGAGAGAGCGACTCGGAGACCGGCTGCCCGAGCAGCCCGACGAGCCGCGTCGCGCCGGTGATCACCGGTAGCCGTGAGTGCGGGCGTAGTCCGCGAACGCCTGCGCGCTCGCGGTGAAGAAGTGGTGCACCCGGTCCGGCTTGCGCACGAAATAGAGCCAGTTGCCCGGCACAGGGTGCGCCGCCGCCTGGATCGACGCCAGGCCGGGGTTGGCGATCGGGGTCGGCGGCAGGCCGACGTACTTGCGCGTGTTGTACGGGGTCCGGGAGTTCAGTTCCGGGTCGGTCAGCGACTGTGTCCCGGGAACATTCAATGCATAGCGGATCGTGGCGTCGATCCCCAGCTTCATCCCGAGATGGAGGCGATTGAAGATGACGCGCGCGATCTTCGGTCGCTCCTCGGGCGCCAGCGCCTCCTTCTCGATCATGGAGGCAATGACGAGTACGTCGTACGGCGTCAGGTTCTTGGAGCGGGCGTAACGAAGATCGATCCTGCGCCAGTGGTCCTCGAACGCCTGGAGCTGATCGGCGACGAGTTGCGCCGACGTCGTCCGCGCAGTGAAGTCGTACGTCGCCGGGAAGAGGAAGCCCTCGAGCGGATACCGCTTCAGCCCGAAGCCCACGACCCTTCTAGGGCGTCGAGTCGCGGCCAGGTACGACGGCTGCGAGAGCTGCGGGGTGACGTGACGCTCGTGCGCGGCAATGTGGGCGACATCGCCGACGCGTCCCGCCATGTCACGGCGCGTGAACCCCTCCGGGAAGACGACGCGGAACGGCTTCGGCGGCACGACCGCGGTGGTCGTCGGCCCTGAGTTGCCGCCGCCGACGCTCTTGATCACGAAGCCCAGCCCGACGGCCGCAGCGGCGATCAGCGCAAGCGCCAGCGCGCGGCGTCGATAGACGACGGAGCGCGGAGGCCGGTGCCGTTCCGGGCGCCGCCGACGCGGCGGCATCACGCCCGGGCGCCGCTCGACCACTCGAGATAGTTCGACAGCAGATGCGCCGCCGCGCGCGCGTCCTCGGGCGCATCGGCGACAGGATCCCGTTCCGCAAGGTCGGTGGTGAAGCGCTCGTCGAAGCTCTCGACCTGAACGTCGACGAGCCTCCGCAGGGAATCAAGGAAGAGCAGTGCCTCGTCCGCCTGCTCGCCGTGCTTCCCGCCCATCGTCAGCGGTAGCCCCACGACGACGAGCTCCGCCTCCTCGGAGCGAATCAGCTCGGCGAGCCGCTCGAGCCCCGGCTCTGTCCCGGCGCGCTCGACGACCCCGAGTGGGCGCGCGACGGTTCCGGTCGGGTCCGAGACCGCTACCCCCGTGCGGGCCGAGCCGTAGTCCAGCGCGAGAACCTTCACGACAGCGCCGAGAGGATAAGCCGCTCGGCGGTCGCGAGCGCCTCGGGAAGCTTCTCGGGGTCGCGTCCGCCGGCCCGCGCCATCGTCGGCCGTCCGCCTCCTCCCCCGCCGACCAGCGCCGCGGCCTCCTTGACGACGGCGACCGCGTCGAGGCCCCGATCCTGGAGCGACCGGTCGAGGTTGACGACGAGGTGAACTCTTCCGTCCTCCTGTGACCCGAGCACGACCGCTGCGGGCGGGTTCTGCTGCAGCAGTCGATCGGACAACGCAAGCAGATCCTCTGCGCTCGCCGTGCGGGCTTCGACGACGATCACCTCGACGTCGCCGGCTCGGTTGCGCCGCTCCTCGACGATGTCGGGGCCGCCCCCGGCCGGCCGCTTCTTCGCCTCCTTTCGCGTCTGGGCGAGCTCCTCGCCGAGCGTGTCGGCCTCGCGTGCACGCTCCCGGAGGTAGCTCCAGGCCTCGCCGGCCGTCACGGCCTCGATCCGCCGGGCCCCACCGCCCACGGAGCTCTCGCTCAGGATCACGAAGGGACCGATCTCGGCCGTAGAGCGGACATGTGTGCCGCCGCACAGCTCGCGCGAGTAGTCGGCGACCTCGACCACACGCACCTCGTCGCCGTACTTCTCGCCGAAGAGCATCATCGCGCCGAGCCGACGCGCCTCCTCGATCGGGACGATGTACGCGCGGACGGGACGGTTCTCGAACACGATCTCGTTCACTCGGCGCTCGACCGCGTCGCGCTCGTCCGGCGAGAGCGCCTGCCCGTGGGTGAAGTCGAAGCGCAGCTTGTCCGGCCGAACGGCGGAGCCGGCCTGGCGCACATGGTCGCCGAGAACCTCCTGGAGCGCCTTGTGCAGCAGGTGAGTCCCGGTGTGGTTTGCCATCGTCGGAAAGCGCACCGACCAGGGAACGACGGCGCGCACGCGCGCGCCCTCCTCGAAGCCGTCGCCTTCGAAGAGGAGCACCTGGTCGTCCTCGAGCCGGTACGCCTCGCGCAGCTCGGCCCGCGCACCGTCGCCGTCGAGCTCGATGAACCCAGCATCGGTGACCTGGCCGCCCCCCTCGGGATAGAACGGCGACTCTCGGAGCTTCGCAAGGAACAGACCTTCCTCGATCTGCTCGAGCGCACCGAGCTGCGTCAGGACGTCCGTCTTCTCGAAGCCTACGAACTCCGTCCGGAAGCCGGCGCGCGCCGCAAACTCGGCTGCCCGCTGGGCATCGACACCCGCAGCCCCTGCTCGCGAAATCTCGCGGTGACGCTGCATTTCCCGCTCGAACTCCTCGAGGTTGACCGTCTTGTTGCGCTCACGAGCGAGCTCGACAGTCAGCTCGATCGGAAATCCATAAGTCGCCTGGAGGACAAATGCCTCGTCTCCGCTGATCTCAGAGCCTTCTGCTGCCGCCTCGAAAAGCTTCATTCCTCGCTCGAGTGTCTCGGCGAACCGGTCCTCCTCGGCGGTCAGCGCCCGGTGAATCTGTGTCCGGTGCTCGACTAGCTCGGGGTACACGTCTCCCATCTGTTCGATCACAACCTCGGCGAGCTTTGCCAGAAACGGCGGCTTCATGCCGATGCGCCTCCCATGCTGGACGGCCCGGCGGATGATCCTGCGGAGCACGTAGCCGCGGCCCTCGTTCGAGGGCGTCAGGCCGTCGCCGACGAGGAACGTCATCCCGCGCCCGTGGTCAGCAAGGACGCGGTGCGCCTTCGCGGCGTCCGAGGAGTCGTCGTGGGCGACGCCCGATTCGGCCTCGATCCAGTCCATGATCGAGCGGTAGCCGTCGGTGTCGTAGACGGAGATGACGCCCTGCAGGGTCGTCGCCGCCCGCTCGAGGCCCATGCCGGTGTCGATGTTCTGCTTGGGGAGCGGCGTCAGCTTGCCGTCGCCGTGGAGCTCGAACTCCATGAAGACGAGGTTCCAGATCTCGAGGAAGCGCTCGCACGAGCAGCCCGGCTTGCACTCAGGACGGCCACAGCCGTGCTCGGCGCCGCGGTCGTAGTAGATCTCCGAGTCCGGCCCGCACGGCCCGGGTCCTCCAACCGACCAGAAGTTCTCCGACGTAGGCAGCGGCACGATTCGCTCGGGCGGCATGCCGATCCGCTCCCAGAGCTCGATCGCGACCTCATCTGGGCCGAGACCGAGCTCGGGGTCGCCCGCGAAGACGCTCGCCCACACGAGATCCCAGTCGAGCTTCATGTGCTCCCGGACGAACTCGGTCGCGTACTCGATCGCGCCTTCCTTGAAGTACTGGCCGAACGAGAAGTTGCCGAGCATCTCGAAGAAAGTGAGGTGGTACGTGTCGAGTCCGACCTCGTCGATGTCTTGGGTTCGGAAGCACTTCTGCACCGTCGTGACCAGCGGCGCCGGCGGTTGCTCGCGACCCAGGAAAAACGGCATCTGAGGCTGCATTCCCGCCGTCGTCAGCAGCGTCGAGCGGTCGTCGGCCCGCGGGACCAGCGACGCCGACGGCCGGCGCAGGTGACCCTTCGACTCGAAGAACGAGAGAAAACCCTCCCGGAGCTCGGCGGTCGTGCGCACGGGAGTGATTCTAGGTGCGGCCGGTTACGGCCCCTCACTCGTTTGCGGTGGCAGGAAGGCCCGAAACCGAGTTCTCAGCCGGGGACCCGCTGCCCTACCGGGAGCTCCTGCTCGTCGATCTCCTCGCGGATCTTCTCGAGCGAGCGGCGGATCAGGCGAGAGACGTGCATCTGCGAGATGCCTACCTGCTGGGCGATCTGGGACTGGGTGAGGCCCTTGAAGAAACGCAGGTGGAGGATCCTGCGCTCACGCTCGTCGAGCACGCGGAATCCGGGCGCGAGCACGGCGCGGTCCTCCGAGACTTCGTAGGCGTGCTCCTCCGTTCCGAGCGACTCGAGCGGATCGAGGTCGCCCTCGTCGTCCGAGCCGCCGCCAGCCGAGAGCGAGAGCGAGCTGTAGGCCCGCCCGCTCTCGAGCGCCTCGAGCACTTCCTCGTCTGACACACCGGCCGCCTTCGCCAGCTCGGCGATCGTCGGCGAGCGACCCAGCTGGACGGTGAGCTCCTCGAGCAGCCGCGAGAGCTGGATGTTCAGCTCCTGGAGCCCGCGCGGGACGCGCACGGACCAGCCGCGGTCGCGGAAGTGGCGCTTGATCTCGCCGATGATGTTCGGCGTTGCGTAGGTGGTGAGCTCGACCCCGCGGTCGAGGTCGAAACGGTCGATCGCCTTGATCAGGCCGATCGCTCCGATCTGGACGAGATCCTCGAGCTGCTCTCCACGGTACGAGTAGCGCCGCGCGAGCGAGCGGACGAGCGACATGTACTGCTCGATCAGCCGCTCGCGCGCCGCGAGGTCGCCGCTCTCGTGATAGCGGCGGAGCAGGTCCTTGTCGCTCGCGCGCGTCGCCATCAGCTCCGGCGCTCGATCTTCTTCGTCAGCTCGACCCATGCGCCGTCCAGCGTCACCTCGTCGACGACGGTCTCGAGCACTCTGCGCAGGCCGACGTCGTCCCCGGTCTCGCGTTCGAGCTCGGCCCGCAGGGTGCCGTTGAAGGGGCCCACACGGGCGCTGATCGCCTCGTCCTCGAGCCGTAGGTCGACGGTCAAGTCGCCGTCGCTCTCGGCCCGTCGGAGCAGGGACTCGAGCGCCACCTGTAGGTCGTCGAGGCTTTCGAACGTCACGTTGAGGCGTGCCGCAACGCCGCTCAGGACGAGCTGCGCCACGTGCTCGAAGCCCTCTTCGCGCGGGATCGAAAGCGTGATCCGATCGCCGCTCACGGCCCTCCTCCCTTGGTCATGATCCTCTCGAATTCAAAAACGCGCGAGGGAGCGCCGCAGTTGCGGGCGTACCGACCACCTGTCCGATCTTACGCCGCTTCGATCGTCCCGGCGCCCACGACCGCGTGCCCCTCGTAGAGGACGGCCGTCTGCCCGGCAGCAACCCCGTGGACAGGCTCGTCGAGCCGGAGCCGGAAGCCGTTCTCGCGCGGCTCGACGCGTGCACCGACCGCCGGCGAGCGGTAGCGGAGCTTCGCCTGCACGCGTTCGACGGGGACGTACAGGCGGCCGCGCGCGTCGACCTCACGGCGTGCGAGCGCCGCACGAGGGCCGACGACGACGGAGTTCGTCCGCGGCTCCGTTCGCAGCGCGTAGAGCGGTTCGGCCGCAGCCACGCCCAGGCCGCGTCGCTGCCCCGGCGTGAAGCGCCAGAAGCCCCCGTGGCGGCCGAGCACGCGCCCCTGCTCGTCCACCACCGGCCCCTCCTCCGTGTCCAGCCCGCGTCGCTCGAGGAACGAGCGGTAGTCGTCGCCGGCAAGGAAGCACGCCTCCTGGCTCTCGGCGCGCGTCGCCACGTCGAGGCCGGCCTCGGCCGCCTCGGCCCGCGTCTGCGCCTTCGTCTGCTCACCGAGCGGAAACCACAATCGCTCGAGCAGTCGAGGATCGAGCCGGGCGAGCATGTAGGACTGATCCTTCTCCGGGTCGGCCGCGCGCCCGAGCAGCCGCCTTCCCTTGTAACTCAAGACGCGAGCGTAGTGGCCTGTTGCCAGCCGAGCCGCCCCGGCACGCCGCGCGAAGGCGAGCAGCTCGGCGAAGCGGAAGCTGCCGTTGCATCGGATGCAGGGGTTCGGTGTCTCGCCCTGCGCATAGCCGCGGACGAACGGGTCGACCACCGCGCGCCGGAACTCCTCGCGTAGATCGAGCGTCACGTGCGGGAGACCGAGTCCGTGACAGGTGGCCCGGGCGGCGAGCACGGCCTCCGGCGAGCAGCACGCCCGCTCCGCGTCGGG
>JBARRS010000027.1:0-2521 GCA_049644345.1 Gaiellaceae bacterium | reverse complement strand
GGCGTCTCGATCGGGCACATCCGGCCGTAGTGGGTCGGGTGCACGTCGCGCACCTCGATCGGCGCGCGCTCACGTGTGAGGCCGCCGGCGCCGAGCGCTGACAGCCGCCGCCGGTGCGTGAGGCCGGCGAGCGAATTCGTCTGGTCCATGAACTGCGAGAGCTGCGAAGAGCCGAAGAACTCCTTCAGCGCGGCAACCACCGGCCGGATGTTGATGATCGTCTGCGGCGTGATCGTGTCGACGTCCTCCGTCGTCATCCGCTCCCGCACGACACGCTCCATCCGGTAGAGGCCCACGCGGAACGCCTCCTGGATCAACTCGCCGACCGTGCGCAGGCGGCGGTTGCCGAAGTCCTCGTACTCGTCGAGCTCGCCGCGGATCGGATCGCGTGAGAGCGTGGCCGCGTCTGCGGCGTAGTCCTTCGAGTCCTCGGGCACCCCGAGCAGCTTCGGAAGCTCGACGAGCCGGCGGACGAGCGCGAGGATGTCCTCGGTGGTGAGGACGCGCACGTCGTCGGGGACGCCGACCTCGAGCCGCTGGTTCAGCTTGTAGCGACCGACCTTCGTCAGGTCGTAGCGCTTCGGGTCGAAGAAGAGCGCGCGCAGCAGGTTTCGCGCGTTGTCGACCGTCGGCGGCTCACCCGGCCGCTGCTTCTTGAAGACCTCGATCAGCGCCTCGTCCTCGCGCTCGGTCGGGTCCTTCTCGACGGTGTTGACGATGTACAGCGAATTCCCGAACAGCTTCAGGATCGCCTCGTTCGAGCTCGTGTCCATCTTGAACCCGGTCGACGGGTCCTCTTCGGGCAGCGCGCGCAGGAGCGTCGTGATCGGGAGCTTGCGTTTCCGGTCGATGCGCGCGTAGACGACGCCCTTCTTGTCGATCTCGAGCTCGAGCCACGAGCCGCGCGAAGGCATCAGGTTCGCGGTGAAGACCTGCTTTGTCGCATCCTTCGCCTCCATCAGGTAGGCGCCCGGGCTGCGGACGAGCTGCGTGACGATGACGCGCTCGGTGCCGTTGATGATGAACGTGCCCGAGTCGGTCATCATCGGGAAGTCCCCCATGAAGACCGACTGCTCGCGGATCTCGCCCGTCTCCTTGTTGACGAAGCGAACGGTCATCGTGAGCGGGGCCTGGTACGTCAGATCCTTCTCACGGCACTCCTGTATCGAGATCGGCGGGTCGCCGAACTTGTACTCGCCGAACTCGACGGCGAGGGTGCCCGTGTAGTCCTCGATCGGCGAGATATCGTCGATCGTCTCGCGAAGACCCTCCTCCAGGAACCACTGGAACGAGGCCTTTTGGATGTCGATCAGGTTGGGAAGGTCGAGAACATGCTTCAGGCGCGAGAAGCTCTTCCGCGCGCGAGGCGCGGCAACCCTGGTGGTCAAGTGGGGGTGCCTCCCTTTACGGCTCTAAGGGCTCTAAGAATGCGAACAGGCGGAACGTCGGCGCGACCCACAAAGATACCTAAAGAGAGGGTCGTACCGCAAGGGTGACCCCGCGGCGCTCCGCTCTCCGGCCAGCCACTATAGATCTTCCCGTCTGGAAACGCCAGAGGCGCCCTTTCGGGCGCCTCTTGACGCTTCCTCGATGCCGAGCGCTACGAGCCCGAAGGCGCGGACGAGTCGGGGGCAGGCGCCGACCCCTTTTCGACGACCATCCTCGCTGTCAGAGCCGGGAGCGAGGCCGTATCGGCTGCACTCCGCAGGTCACACCTGCTTGTCTTCGAGAGCACGACGAGGCGATCGTTCGCCGCCAGGTCGCTGAGCTTCGCAGCCGCCCCGTTCTTGACGAACCGCGTTTTCGCGTCGACGTTTACCGTCAACGGCTGCGGGGCCTTTAGGTAGGGGCGGCCGTGCCTGTTCGCATGGTTGGCGTTCAGCTGCAACGAAGAGCCGTCTGCCGCCGCAGCGACAAACGAGCCCTTCAGGACGACCATGACCTTCGCCTTGCCGTGGCATCCCTTCGCCGGGTGTCCAGGGTTCCCGTGGCTAGGAGCCGCGATGGCCGCCGGAACGGCGAGAGCGCCGGCCACGAGTATCAGGGTGATCAACTTCCGCATTCCGTCAGTACCTCCAGTGGGGGTCCACCCGTACAGACGGCGGTTTCGGGCGGCTCCTGCGACCTGCTGAGGCGAATCCCTGGAAGGAGGTAGGAGTTCTTACCGGGGCCTAACAAAGCGGCCTCAAGATTGCGCGCCCGTGCCAGACTGAAGTCTGATACGGGACTCCGTTGAGCTCGAGGAGGCCGGAGTATTGGTTTTACTTGAGCTCGACGGTTGCGCCGGCCTCCTCGAGCTGGGCCTTGATCTGCTCGGCCTCCTCCTTGGGGATGCCTTCCTTGATCGGGTTCGGAGCGCCGTCGACGAGGTCTTTTGCCTCCTTGAGGCCGAGCGCGGTGATCGAGCGCACGACCTTGATCACGTTGATCTTCTTGTCACCCGTAGCTGCGAGCACGACGTCGAACGTCGACTGCTCCTCCGCCGCGGCGGCGCCGTCGCCGCCGGCGGCCGGTGCTGCGC
>JBARRS010000026.1:0-12469 GCA_049644345.1 Gaiellaceae bacterium | reverse complement strand
GCCGCAACATCGCCAGCGAAACACCGCTGACGACGAACGTTCCGGCATCGGCGGCGAACGCCACGCCCACGCCGGCAAGCCCGACGAGCACGCCGGCGATCGCAGGCCCGGCCAGGCTAGCGACGCTGTTCGAGACGCCCATCAGCGCGTTCGCCTGCTGGAGCCTCGGCGCGCCAACGGTGCTCGGCAGCAGACCCGTCGCAGCAGGGCGGAAGAAAGCCTCGGCGGAGCCGTAGATCGAGGAGAGGGCGAGCAGGTGCCACAGGCGTGCCTGATCGGTGAGGAGCAAGACAGCGATCGTGGCTTGGCACGACCCACGGATTGCGTCGGAGCCGAGCATGACGAGTTGCCGCGGCAGGCGGTCGGCCCAGACGCCGCCCGCGAGGAGGAACACGACCATCGGCACTGTTTCCGCAGCGAGCACGAAGCCGACGTCGGAGGCGGACCCGGTGAGGCCGAGCACGGCGAACGCAAGTGCGACCGGGACGAGGCCGTTGCCGAAGACGGACGTCGCCTGCCCGATCCACAGCAGCCGGAACTGCCGCTCACGCAGCGCGGCGAACATCTCGGTCCGAGCCACAAGAACACAGATCTTTACGACTTCCGCATCTGAGCCGATCACAATGACGATATGCGCCGCCGCGCTTTGGTCCTCGCCCTCGCGGCGGCCCTTCTCGCCGCGCCGACGGCGGCCACCGCCTCCTCGACGATCAAGTACGGGATCCAAGACGAGGCGTGGCTTACGTCCGGGACGCCCTCGCTCCCCCTCCTCGACGAGCGGCTGGACGTCCTCAACCGGCTCGGCGTCGACATCGTCCGCTACACGCTCCGCTGGGACAGGGTCGCTCAGGCAAGGCCCCTGAGACCGGCCGACCCGGCCGATCCCGCCTACGACTGGACCTCGAACGACGCGGTGCTCGAGGGCCTCCACCAGCACGGGATCGCCGTCCTGCTGACGGTCTGGGGCACGCCGACCTGGGCGAACGGGGACCACAAGCCGAACTGGGCGCCGCTGAGCCGTACCGCGATCGCCTCGTTCATGACCGCCGCCGCGAGGCGCTATCCGTGGGTCCGGAGATGGGAGATCTGGAACGAGCCGAATCAGGTCGGCGGCCTGAAACCCAACTCGCCCCGGCTGTACGTCAAACGGCTACTCAACCCGGCGTTCGACGCGCTCCACGCGGTCAACCCCGCGAACGAGGTCGCCGGAGGCGCGACCTCACCGAGGGCGACGCGAACGGCCCTGTCCGCAATCGTCTTCATGCGCGGGATGCGCAGGGCCGGCGCACGCCTCGACGCGTACTCGCATCACCCCTATCCGCGCGCGTTCGGACGCGGCCGGCTCGAGTCGCCCCTCCAGGTCCTCCCCTGCGGCCAGATCCTCACGATGGCGAACCTCCAGTGCCTGCTCGCGGATGTGAAGCGCGACTTCGGGCCCAAGCGGATCTGGCTGACCGAATGCGCGTACAAGACGAACCCGCCCGACACCTGGCGAGGCGTCTCGCCCACGCTCCAGGCGAGGTACATGGGCGAGGCGGCGCTGCGCGTCTATCGCGCCTCGCGCGTCGACGTGCTCATCCAGTTCCTGATGCGAGACGAGCCGGTCGTCGGGCGCTGGGCGAGCGGTCTCTTCACGTCCGGAGACGTGGTCAAGCCGTCGTTCTACGCGTTCATGCTCCCGTTCGCGCAGGTCTCGCGGCACGGCGATCGGACGCTCCTCTGGGGCCAGGTTCGGCCGGGGTCGGAGTCGCAGCCGTACTTCATCGTCCGCTCCGACGGCGTTCGCTGGTACAGCGTCGGCGAGGTCGGGCTCACTTCGCCGCGCGGGTATTTCACGCGGACGGTCCTCGCCGGCCCGGGCACCCACTTTGCGCTCTGCTCGCCGCTCGACATGACGTGCAGCCCGACGCTCGTCGTCCGCTAGCTAGTAGCGACTACGTCAGCGTGTACTCCGGGCCCGCGCCGCCCTCCGGCGGCGTCAGGCGGCCGCCCTTCGCCGTGATCGCGCCGCACTGGACGCAGTTCGACGGCGTCACCTCGACGTGGACGGTGCCGTCGGCCACCCCGGCCTGCGCTCCGACCTCGTACACCTGCGCCGGGCACATCCGCGACCACATCCGGGCGAGCTCGAGCGGAACCCGCTGCTGGATCCGGATGTGGTTCGGGGCGTCGTCACGAGTCTTGTTGCCGGAGAGGAAGACCGACGAGAGCTTGTCGAAGGTGAGCTTGCCGTCCGGCGGCGGATAGCTCTCCGCCCGCTCGGTCGAGAAAAGCTCCTGGTTCTCGTCGGGCTCGGTGCGGGCGTCCCCCGGCGGGAAGGCCCCGCGCGAGACCGTCATCGCGCCCGCAAGCGCGCCGCCGAGCCAGAAGCCGCGGCCGAAGGCCTGCCGCATGTTGCGGACACGGCGGAGGTCGTCCGCGATGAAGCTCTGACCGATCGCCTCGTCGTAGCGCGCGAGCCCGCCCGGGCGGGTCGGGGTCTCGCCGCGCCGGAGCGATGCGAACGCGGCCTCGGCCGCCAGCACACCGGACTCCACCGCGTAGTGGATCCCCTTCAGCGCCGGGACGTTGACGAAGCCGGCACCGTCCCCGGTGAGCAGGAGGCCGGGCGCGTGCAGCTGCGCCGGCAGCGAGAGGAAGCCCCCCTCGGGAATCGTCTTCGCACCCCAGCCGATGCGCTCGCCGCCTTCGAGGATCCGGCGGACGAGCGCATGCGTCTTCAGCTCCTGGAGCAGGTCGTGAACTGAGAGCTCGGCGTCGCGGTAGTCGAGCCCGACGACCATGCCGAGCGTGACCATGTCCCGCCCCATCGGGTAGATGAACGATCCGCCGAACTCCCGGTAACGCGGGCCCGGCCGCAGCGGCCACCCCATCGTGTGGACGATGTGGCCGAGCGGCTTCTGCACGCGCCAGACCTCCTTGACGCCGAGCGCCCAGATCTGCGGGTTCTCACCCTCCAAGCCGAAGCGCTCGATGGCCGCGCAGGTCAGGTGGCCCTGCGTGCCCTCGGCCAGGACGGTCACACGCGCGACGATGTCCGAGCCCGGCTCGAAGTTCGGCAGCTCCTCCCCGTTTCGCCCCCGGCCCTTGTCGCCGGTGCGGACACCGCGGACGATCCCGTCGCGCACGAGCAGCTTCGTCGCGGCCGTCTCGGGCAGGATCGTCGCGCCTGCCGCCTCCGCCTG
Source organism: Gaiellaceae bacterium (assembly GCA_049644345.1). Classification (GTDB taxonomy): domain Bacteria; phylum Actinomycetota; class Thermoleophilia; order Gaiellales; family Gaiellaceae; genus JBARRS01. The sequence continues at coordinate 9,284 of JBARRS010000026.1, read as the reverse complement.
CTCGCCGAGCCAGCGGCCAAGCTGCGAGAGCGACATCACGTAGTTGCCGTGGTTCCGCATCGTCGGGGGGGTCGGAATCCGGAGCGCGCGCTTCCTCGTCAGCAGGTAGACGGACTCGGCGGTGACCTCGTCGTAGTGCGGCATCTCCTCGATCCGCCTGCGACCGCGGAAGAGGCGGCGGAGCGCGCGTGGATTGACAACCGCGCCGGAGACGAGGTGCGAGCCCGGCTGCTTGCCTTTTTCCAGCACGGCGACCGGCACGTCCCCGAGCCGCTCCGCCTCCCCGGGATGCTCCTCGAGCAGCTGGCCGAGCCGGATCGCGCAGGCGAGGCCGGCAGGGCCGGCGCCGACGACGAGGATGCCGACCTCGATCGGCTCGTCGTCCGTCGGGGCGGCGATCGCCTCGTCGACAGAAAACGGCGGAGGAAAATCAGACGGCTTCACGCCGGTTTCAAGCTGCTCTTCGCTGCCGCACGAGCTCCGTCAGCCTTGGAACGATCTCGTGTAGGTCGCCAACGACGCCGAGATCGGCGTACTCGAAGATCGGCGCGTTCGGGTCCTTGTTGATGGCAACGATCACGCTCGAGCCCTGCATGCCGACTTTGTGCTGGATCGCGCCGGAGATCCCGCACGCGATGTAGAGGCGCGGCGCCACCGTCTTTCCGGTCTGCCCGACCTGCGCCGCGTACGGATACCAGCCGGCGTCGACGACGGCGCGGGTCGCCGCGACGGCGCCGCCGAGCGCCTTGGCCAGCTGCTCGAGGAGCGCGAAGTTCTCCGGCCCGCCGAGGCCGCGGCCGCCGGCGACGATCACGTCGGCGTCCTCGATCGAAGGGCCCTCGCTCTCCTCGTGCGCCTGCTCCCGCATCACGGCCCCGAGCGAGAAGTCTTCGAGCCGCGGCTCGACGCGAACGACCTCGGACTCGGCTCCTACCGCTTCGGCCGGCTCGAACGTGCCGGTGCGGATCAGTGCGAGCCGCGGCTCGGACGTCCAGCCCACGTCCACGTAGACCGTGTCGTCGAGTGCGGCGCGCTTGCCGACGAGGCGGCCGCCCTCGTCCACGAGATCGACGAGGTCCCAGTTGAGGCCCGCGTCGAGCCGAGCGGCGAGGCCGCCTGCCACGTCCGCCGTCAGCACCGTCGCCGGGAAGAGGATCGTGTCGAAGCCGCGCTCGCGCACGAGACCCTCGAGCACGTCGACACGTGGTTGGGGAAGCGGCGCGCCGAACCGCTCGTCGTCCGCGATGAAGACTCGAGCCGCGCCGTGCCCGCCGGCCTCCGCCGCGAGCTGCTCGACGCCGGAGCCGACCAGCACGGCAGCCACTTCGTCGCCGAGCTCGGCCGCCTTCGCCAAGACGCCGAGTGAGTCCTTGCTCAGCTGTCCTTCGTGATGCTCGACGAAGACGAGCGTGCTCACAACGCCTTCTTCTCGAGCAGGAACTCGACGATCTGCTGCGCCGCGCTGCCGTCGTCCTCGATCTTGCGGGTCTCGCCGCGAGGCGGCGGGTCGTTCAGCGCATAGACCTCGGTCCGCGAGCCCGGCTCGCCTGCCCGCCCGGGCTCGACCCCGAGCTCCGCGAGGGAGAGCTGCTCCTGGGGCTTCTTCCTCGCGCCCATGATCCCCTTCAGCGAGGGGTAGCGCGGCTCGTTGATCGCGTCCGAGACTGCGACGACCGCGGGCAGCGGCGCCTCGATCACGTCGTACCCGTACTCGGTCTGCCGCTTGCCCGTCAGCGCTCCGTCCTCGACACCGAGCTCCGCCACCTGCGAGATCAGCGGCCGTCGCAGCCGCTCGGCGACCGCGGCCCAGAGGACGGCGCCGTCGGAGTCGCTCGCCTGCTGGCCGAAGAGGACGAGGTCGGGCTGCTCGCGCTCGAGCGCCTGTGCGAGCACATAGCTCGTGGCGACGAGATCGGACCCCTCCGCCTGGGCGTCGCTCACGAGCAGGACCCGGTCTGCCCCCATCGCCAGCGCCTTCCGGAGTGCGTCGAGCGCCCTATCGGGGCCAAGCGAAACGACGACGACCTCACTCTCGCCTCCCGCCTCTTTCAGCCGCAGCGCCTCCTCGACGGCGTGAACGTCGAAGGCGTTCAGCGTCCCCTCGCCCGAGCGGTCGAGGCGCTTCGAGCCTGGATCGATCCGCTTCGCGGCGCTCGCCTCGGGCACGTACTTGGCGCAGACGGCGATCTTCATGCGGCGGAGACTCTAACGAGGGGAGTCCTAGCGTCCGACGAAGCGCGGCTCGCGCTTCTCGACGAACGCGGCCATCCCCTCTTTCGCGTCTGCCGACGCGAACAGCTCGCCGAAGCGGTTCGCCTCGTCGTCGAGGTTGGCCCAGTGGTCGCCCTGGAGCGCGAGGTTGCAGGCGGCCTTGGCCGCCGCGAGCGCGACCGGGCTTTTCGCCGCGATTACTCGCGCCGTCTCGAGCGTCTTCTCCATCAGCTCATCGGGCTCGAACACGGCGTTGACGAGGCCGCGGCGCTCCGCCTCCTCGGCGTCGACGTTGCGGCCGGTGAAGATCAACTCCTTCGCGAAGCCGAGCGTCGTCGCCCGGGCGAGTCGCTGGGACCCGCCCCAGCCGGGCATGATCGCGAGGTTGATCTCCGGCTGGCCGAGCTTCGCAGTCCGGGCGGCGAAGCGGATGTCGCAGGCCAGCGCGAGCTCGCAGCCCCCGCCAAGCGCGAAGCCGTTCACTGCGGCGATCGTCGCCTTCGGCATCGTCTCGAGCAGTCGCGCGGCCTCGTGGCCGAGCGCCCCCCACGCCTTCGCCTCCTCGACGCCGAGACCGCTCATGTACTTGATGTCGGCCCCGGCGGCAAACGCCTTCTCTCCTGCGCCCGTGAGCACGACGACGTGCACGCCGACGTCTTCGGCGAGCTCGCGCAGTCGGTCGCGAAGCTCGGTCAGCGTCGCGAGGTCGAGCGCGTTGAGCGCTTCCTGCCGGTCGATCGTTACGACGGCGACGCCGTCTTCGTGAAGCCGCGAGTCGACGCTCAGGCCGGCACCTTCTCCTTCAGGAACTCCACGATCTCGCCGGTCGGCACGCCTGGAGTGAACACTGCGGCGACGCCCTGCCGCTTGAGCTCCTCCGCGTCCTCGTTCGGAATCGTGCCCCCCACGATGACGAGCACGTCCTCCGCCTCGTTCTCTTTCAGCCCCTGGAGGATTCGCGGCACGAGCGTCATGTGCGCGCCGGAGAGGATCGAGATGCCGACCGCGTCCGCATCCTCCTGGATCGCCGTCTCGACGATCTGCTCCGGTGTCTGATGGAGGCCGGTGTAGATCACCTCCATCCCGGCGTCACGAAGCGCGCGTGCAATGATCTTGGCTCCGCGATCGTGACCGTCGAGCCCAGGCTTGGCGATCACGACGCGGATCTTCCCCGCCATGCTGGCAAGTATATGAAGGTGAATTTCACGGTCGTCGGATGCTCGCCCGCGTGGCCCAACCCGGGCGGCGCCCAGTCGGGCTACCTGCTCGAGAACTCCCAGCGGCTGCTGCTCGACTGCGGGCCGGGCGTCCTCGCCCGGCTGCGCGAGCGCTGGGAGTGGCCCGAGGTCGATGCGATCGCGGTCACGCACTGGCACCTCGATCACTGGGGTGATCTCGTCCCGTGGGTCTGGGGCCAGACGCTCGGACCGGGCAACGGGGCGACGAAGGCGAAGCTCTGGGTCCCGCCGGACGGAATCGAGATGCTCACGCAGATCGCAGCGCGGATCGGCAGGCCGGACATGTTCGCCAATGCCTTCGATTTGAGCGAGTACGGCGAGGAGGGCTTCGAAGCAGCGGGCTTCCGGGTCGAGCCGCACCGGGTCCTGCACTACGACTTGCTCGCTTACGGGTTCCGTGCCTCTGCGGACGGCAGGACGATCGCTTACTCGGGCGACTCCGGCCCGAGCGACGCTCTGCCCGAGCTCGCACGCGACGCCGATCTCTTCGTCTGCGAGGCGACGTTGTTGCAGCCGAACCCCGAGGGCGGGATCCGTGGTCACCTTGCCGCGGACGAGGCGGTCAAGGCATTCGAGGAGTCGGGTGCGAAGCGCCTGCTCCTCACGCACCGTCCGGTCGAGCGTCCGCTCGACCCCGCGCTCGAGCAGGCGCACGACGGGATGGAGATCGTCCTGTAGGAGGACTTCCGCGCGCTACCTGAGCGGCCGGAACGGCGACGTATCATACCTGCGCATCGCGCGTCTGCCGCGGTACCACCCGCGGATACCCAGTCCCAGCGGGATCAGCACGATCAGCGACAGGAGCGAAAGCGGCGCCAGCAACCAGACGGCGCCCAGAGGGCTCTTCTCGTCGGGCGGAGCTGGAGCGAACACGGACGTGTTCGGCCCCGTCGACGAGGTCGAGGTGGGAGCCGGCACGAACGAGTCGACCAGCCAGCGCGCGTGACCCCGGGCGAGCTTTCTCGTCAGCTCGATCATGAAGACCGTCGGGCGCTGGTGCTCCGTCTTCGCCGGAAAGAGCGCCACCTGGAGCCCGATCGTGTTCGCATACGAGTAGTCGCGCCGCCAACGCGCCTGCGTGAAGTGGTACGGCGTGATCGGAACGCCCGTGTTCGGATCGTTCCAGTCGTGCTCCCACTGCGCGAGCGACTCGCCTTCGCGAATCTGCGGCCCGCTCATCTTGTACGCGAGCACCGGATCCTTGCGCTCGACGCCGGCGATGAGGAACGACGCGGCGGTCGACAGGGCGCTGCGTAGCTTCGATCGCGTGACCGGAATTTGCTTGGCGGGCAGCTCGATGCGCGGCGTCCCCGCCGTCGGCTTCGCCGTCGGCGGCGCGGTGTTCCGTACGAAGACGACCGCCAAGCCGATCGCACCGGCAACGGCAAGCGCGGTCCCGAGCCGGAGAATCCTGCGCCTGCGGCGCGGTGACGCCAGCAGCCTACTCACGGACGTAGCTTAGGTAACAGGCGCCTGCGATGGAGCGCCGCCGCTACTGCGCCGACGGAATCGTCGGCGGCGCGTACGGCTGCCAGCTGTTGACGACCCAGTGGGCGTTCCTGCCGGTGCCGAGGCGATCGAGGACCATGATGAACGTCTGCGGATTCTGGTGGGCGCCCGCTCTCGGAGAGAGGAAGAATTTGAGTTGCACCTCTGTCTGGCGCGAGTAGTCGATCTTCATCCCGGCGCGGATGTCTGCGGGGTAGGGCACGATCGGCACGCCTTGGTTCGGGTTCGCCCAGTCGCGCTTCCACTGCGCCAGGGTCTCGCCGCCTCGGATGTCGGGCCCGCTGAGTCGATATGCAGCGACGGCGTCGTTCCCGGCGACCGCCTTGCGGATGAACTCGAAGGCGACGGTGCGGGCAGGGGCCGAGAGCGGGACGCGCTTCCCGAGCGTAGCGATCTGAGCGGGCTGTTTCGAGATCGGCGTCGCCGTCGAAGGAGCCGTGTTGCGGAAATATGCGATGAGGAACGCCACCACGCCGACCGCCAAGACCCCGGCGGCGACCCACAGCAACCAGCGGTTGAACTTCGGCGAGGAGAGAACTCCCTGCAGGGCACTCATCCCCGAATTAGACGAGCGCGTGGCCGTTCGGTTAGAAGACGGGTGTCTCAGTCCAGACCCCCCACACTTCGCGGAGCGCGTCGCACATCTCGCCGAGCGTAGCGTAGGCACGCGAGCTGTCGACCAGCAGCGGCATCAGGTTCTCGCTCTCGTCGGCCGCCGCTTCCCTCAGGCGAGCGAGCGAAGCCTCGACGACGGAGGAGTCCCGCTGCTCGCGCAGCGCCTCGACACGCCCGATCTGCTTGCCCTCGAGCGCGGGGTCGATCCGGAGGATGTCGACCGGGCTCTCTTCGTCGAACTCGTACCGGTTGACGCCGACGACGATCCGCTGCCTCTGCTCGAGCTCGTGCTGGTAGCGGAACGAGGCATCGGCGATCTCGCGCTGGAAGAAGTTGTCCTTGATCGCGGCGACGACGCCGCCTAGCTTCTCGATCCGCTCGAAGTAGTCGTATGCCTCCGTCTCGAGCCGGTTGGTCAGGTCTTCGAGGTAGTACGAGCCTCCGAGGGGGTCGATCGTGTTGACGACCCCCGTCTCGTGAGCGATCACCTGCTGAGTGCGGAGGGCGAGCCGAACGGCGTCCTCTGTCGGCAGAGCCAGCGCCTCGTCGAACGAGTTCGTATGTAACGACTGCGTACCGCCGAGCACCGCGGCGAGCGCCTCGAGCGCTGTGCGCACGATGTTCACCTCGGGCTGCTGCGCCGTCAGCGAGACGCCGGCCGTCTGGGTGTGGAAGCGCATCAGCCAGGAGCGCGGGTTCTTCGCCCCGTAGCGCTCGCGCAGCTCCCGGGCCCAGATCCGTCGTGCCGCCCGGTACTTCGCGATCTCCTCGAAGAAGTCGATGTGCGCGTTGAAGAAGAAGCTCAGGCGCGGTGCGAAGTCGTCGACGTCCAGGCCTCGCGCGACGGCGGCGTCGACGTAGGCAAACCCGTCGGCGAGCGTGAAGGCGAGCTCCTGCACTGCGTTCGACCCCGCCTCGCGGATGTGGTAGCCGGAGATCGAGATCGGATGCCAGCGCGGCAGCTCTCGCGCGCAGTACTCGACCATGTCCGTCACGAGCCGCATCGACGGCTCGGGCGGGAAGATCCACTCCTTCTGCGCGATGTACTCCTTGAGGATGTCCGTCTGGATCGTCCCGCGCAGCTGTTCCCGTGCGACGCCCTGCTGCTCGCCGACGCAGACGTAGAAGGCGAGCAGCATCGCCGCCGGCGCGTTGATGGTCATCGAGGTCGAGACCTCGCCCAAGGGGATCCCGTCGAAGAGCGTCTCCATGTCCGCGAGCGAGTCGATTGCGACGCCCTCGCGCCCGACCTCCCCGAGCGAACGCGCGTGGTCCGAGTCGTAGCCCATCAGGGTCGGCATGTCGAACGCGGCGGAGATGCCGGTCTGCCCGTGCTCGAGCAGGTAGCGAAAGCGCTCGTTCGTCTCCTCCGCGGTGCCGAACCCGGCGAACTGGCGCATCGTCCAAAGGCGGCCGCGGTACATCGACGGGTAGACGCCGCGGGTGAACGGGTACGTGCCCGGGTAGCCGAGATCGCGGTCGTACCGGACCTCCACCGTTTCCGGGGTGTAGAGCGGGTCGTTCTCGAGCCCCGAGATGGTCGAGAAGAGCTCGCCCTGGCGTTCCGGCGATGCCCCGTAGAGCTCGCGGCGCCACTCGTCGGTGCCGTTCACCACATCGGGGCGGTCCTCGGTCGTCGCCACGAGAAAGATTCTAGGTCAGCCCCTGAACCCCAGTCGGGGAGCGGTAGGTCACAAACTCCCTCACCCTTCCGGGGGATTTTTGGGGCCGAATGGCGGTTTGCGAGCGTGAAATTCCTCACTAACTGCCGCCTCCGCGTCGATTTCCTCCGTGAGTCCCTTCACGCGCGTGAAGGGCACGGAACATGGCGAGCTATCCAGAACTGCGGCGCGAGACCAGCCCGGCACGGACCGGGCGTTTTGCGCTGCCCGGCTTCGCCGTTCCTCTAATCGCACTACCGGCCCTTCTCGTCGTCCTCGTCCTTGCCGCTTACGAGCTCGCCGTTCCCGGCGGCAAGCAGAGCACGGCGACACCGGCCTTCCTGACGAGGGCGCTCGGCGTGCCGCAGACCGACGCGCCCCTCGTCCGGAAGCCTGCGCGCGGCACCAAGGTCACAATCGGGCCGCGCGGCTACACCGTCGCCCAGGGCGGCGGCTCGTTCTCGCTGACCACGGAGAGCCGTGGCGGCTGGCGCCGGTACGCACACGGCGCGAGCCGGCGCACGCCGTTCGGGCTCGAGACGATCACGGTCGACCGGCGAAAGACTGAAGAGTCGCTCCTTGTCACGCGACGGCACGGCAGGACGACCTGGCGCTGGCGCCTGAGCGCGCCCGGCCTGCGGCCGCGCATCACGAGCAGCGGCGCACTCGGGTTCGTCAAGGGCCACCTCGTGATGCCGCTCTCGGTGGAGCCGGTCAAGATCTTCGACGTCTCCGGCCGCGACGTCACTCCTGGCAGTGCGCGCTGGTCGCTCGGGCGCCGCGACGGCGGCTGGTGGCTCGAGCTCCGCCTCGACGATTCGAAGCTGCCTCTGCCGTACGTGATCGACCCGATCACCTACCACACGTCTCGCGGGACGGCGAACGCGTCCACCGGCGCGACGACGCTCGCCCTCAGCATGCCGAACGCGCCCGCCGTCTCGACGGGCGACTACCTGGTCGCTCAGGTCACCTGGAAGAACGGAACCAGCGTCCCCAACGTGAACGCCCCCAGCGGCTGGGCCGCGATCGGGGCGCGGAAAGACGAGACGACGAGCATCGGCACAGCCCTCTGGGGGCGTCTGGTCACCTCGGCCTCGAGCGAGCCCGCCTCGTACACGTGGAGCTTCTTCGCGGCTGACGGAACGACGCCGCTGAGCGCCGTCGCCGTCGGCGGGATCACCGCGTACAGCGACGTCGAGAGCAGCGGCCCGATCGCGACCGCGAGCTCGAGCCGCGCGACCGGCGCGAACAACAACACGATCACCGTCCCGAGCGTCACGACGGCAGTGAACAACACGCTCGACCTCTCGATCGTGTCCGTCCTCGCGACGACCACCATCACCCCGGGCACCACCACCGAGCGGCTCGGCAACACGCAGAACTCGGGCGGCCTCACGACCGAGAACTCCGACATCGCGCAGGCGTCCGCGGGCGCGAGCGGCACCCGGACCGTCACCGTTCCGAGCCCGGCAAAGAACGCAGCCGCGACGATGTTCCAGATCGCCCTGCCGACGGACACCACAGGGCCGACTCACGCGACCTCGCTGACCGGCGTGACCGGCAACACCTACTGGAACGCGGGCACCGTCTACTACAACGGCGGCGCCAACGGCAGCTTCACGCTGAACGACGCCATCGCCGACACGGGCACAGGGCCGAAGCAGGTCAGCTACCCGGCCGTCAGCGTCGGCACGTTCACGCACAGCCTCGACACGATCACGACCGGGCCGAGCTACACCTCGACCAACTACCAGTGGAGCGCCGGCGCAACCAGCTCGCCTGGCGCCCAGACGATCACCGGCACGGACAACGGCGGCAACACCAGCACAGCGACGGTGACGATCACGAACGACAACACGCCGCCGTCGACGCCGACGCTGGCGCTGTCCGGCGGCCCCTGGTACACGAGCGCCTCGGTCGGCCTGACGCCCACCGACGGCAACGACGGCACGGGCTCGGGAGTCGACACTTCCACCCGCGTCTACGAGCGCGACGAGACGACGCTGTCGAACGGCTCCTGCAACGCCTTCCCCGGGGCATGGGGCACGAC
>JBARRS010000025.1:0-6053 GCA_049644345.1 Gaiellaceae bacterium | reverse complement strand
GGTATCAGCCGCACTGCCCGGACACCTTGACCTACGACCAGATCCAGATGCAGATCCGCAACACGTCCGGCTCGACTCTCGCGACGGTTCTCAACGTGTGCTCGAACTCGGGCGCCTGGACGAGCGTGACCTACGACACGAGCGCCTACGCGGGCCAGACCGTGGTGCTCTGGTTCAACGACCACGACGACGGCTACGCTGCCGATCCCACGTATTTTCAGCTCGACGACGTCTCCGTCAGCGCGTCGCTGAGCCTGCCTCGGGATCAAGAAGCCTCGACGCCAACGGGTCGCTAACCTAAGCCTTCTGGGCGTGTAGCTCAGCGGGAGAGCGCCCGCTTCACACGCGGGAGGTCACTGGTTCGATCCCAGTCACGCCCACTGAACTTGGTACTTGGCGACTCGCCGAGCTGCGATCACGCGAGATCGAGGACGAGTTGTAACGCGTCGTCGACGCTTCGTAGCTCGTCGAATGTCAAGTGTCCGATCTGCTCGCGCAGCATCCGGGCATCGACCGCACCGACCATCTCGCACATCACGCGTGTCGGCTCGCCGCCGACCTCGACCTCCGGGTGGAAGCTCGCGGCTGGCGTCGACGTCGATGTTGGACAGACGACGATCGTCGACAACGCGAGAAGATCATCCGCCTGCACGATCACCGCAAGGCGGCGCCCACGCTGGACACGGCCACGGCCGCGCGCCAGGGTGATCGCATGAACGTCACCGCGGGCCACGCAGCTGCTCCATGAGCGCGGCGACTTCGCGAGCCTCGCGGACGTAATCCGGATTCTTTGCGAGGGCCGCTGCCTCCGCGGCAAGACCCTTGCGTCGACGCTCTCGCTCTGCGGTCTCGGCAATAGCCTGGCGCGCAGCCTCTGCTCGACTCACGCCGCGCCGTCGCGCGATCTCGTCCAACGCACGCAGTCCCTCTCGGCCCAGGCGGAGCGAAAGAGGCGGTGCAGCCATCGACCGAACTGTAGCGCATTCTGCACTACAAGCTCGGAACTCGAGTTGAGGTCGAGCGCGTCCGCGCGCAGCACAGCGCGGTTTGCGCACTGACAAGTTGCGCCCATGGTCTCCGGCTCGCGCAGTTGAGCCAAAGACGCCGTCTCGGTTTATTGAGCTGAGGCGCTCGAACTAATCGCCGGGCGGAGGCGCCGCCTCAGCCACGTCCGCTGCCATTAGCAACGCGGATGCCAGTTCGCGCGCATGCTCGGGTGGCATGAACGTTTCCGTTGGCTCTGCCGACGAGCCGACGCTGATCCAAGTGGCGCCACTCTCTTGCTCGGCGCCGACGCTTGCCCACGTGCCGAGCTGATCTTTCAGCCTGTAGGTAATTGGTCTCACGATTTCACCTCTGGGATGTGTTTTGCCCGTCTTAACAGCCAAGAGATGACGCGCTGGGCCGTGAAAACTTACGCTCTGCTCGCCGATCTAGCTGGGCAACAGGCCGTCGCGATAGGGCGTCGGCTCTGAAGGTGGGAAGCGCGCGTAGGCGACGCCGGTGTCCTGCGTCTCCTCGTCCGGGCAGGCGGCGTGACGACGCGCGGCTTCGTCAACGGTGTACTTGGCCCCACGGCCCGTTCGTCTGGCAGTCGCTGAAGGCGTGGCAGCACGCGGCACTGTTTCCACGTCACGACGAAGGAGAAACAGCCAGCGACTCTCGTTGCCTTTCTCGGGCTTCGGTGGGAAGATCGAGAGTGCCCGGGCCGTCGTGTGGACGGCACTCGACGCGAGAGGAGCGATCATGGCGGACGCTGCGAGCAGAGCAAAGCTCGTCGACGCTGCCCGTGACTTCGACGGGCGCGGCGTCACAACTACGATCCCACGCGACGAGGTCGAGCGCGCTCTGCGCTCGAAGGAAAGCCCCGAGCTCTTCATCGACGTGGCGCGTGTCCCCGAAGAAGGCGGAGCGGACGTCGAGGCCCACACGATCAGCGTCGCTTGGGACCGCCAGGATCTCGAGGAGCTGCTTCGGACGACCGAGGGCGACGAGATCGCGCTGCAGTTCGATCGGCAGGAGCTCGAGCAGGCGCTCGAGGAGTCGGACGTCGAGGCGCACGGGCTGCGCGAGCGCGTCCTCGTACTGACTGTCGCGGCTACCGCGGCGGCCGGGATCGCCGGTCAAGCAGCGGCGCGGCCGTTCGACACCGGTGGCGGCTCGCCACCGGCGATCGAGATGATCAGCGACGCTGCGAGCAGCGGCTCGGCAACCGGGGGACTGACGGCCCAGCAGATCTGGGATTCGGCCCCGCAATCGGTGAGGGCCGCGTCTTCCGCGGAGATAACCCCTCTGATCAGCGACGCGGCGAGCAGCGGCCCTCAGACCGGGGGCCTCACGGCGAAGCAGATCTGGGATTCGGCCCCGCAGTCCGTGAGGGATGCGTCTTCCGCTGCGATCAGGGACCAGGCCGGCCAGCCGACGGCCGGCGGAGGGGGAGTCGACATCTCGGCTCCCAGCCCCTCGACCGCAGGAATCGCCGGCGGAATCGCCCTGCTGATCATGGGCGCAGGCTTCTCGGTCCGCGGTCAGCGGCGCAGGGCTCCGAGACCGACCTAAACGCGCGGGAAACGCATCGAGGGATCAGTCGCTATCGGCTTCCGCCGCCGAGCGGGGAAAGTGGGCGGGAGAGAAGGCGAGCGCGCCGCCTGGGACGATCCAGGGAATGACCTTGACCGAAAAGCGCCCGGCCCGGACGGCGGGGTCCTGTTCTTTTAGCTCGCGGGCGCGCTCCGGCTCGACGTTGAGGATCGACAGTCCCCGGAACTTCTCGTCGAACAGGGGGCCGGCTGCGAGCAGGTGGCCGGCCTCGTGGAGGTCGGCAAGGTGCGCCATGTGGGCGTCCTGCAACGCAGCCGCTGCCTCCTCATCCAGGTCCGGAGCGTCGGGCTGCAAAATCAGCAAGGCGACCGTGAATCGGTCGAACTGCACCTCGGCACGGTAGCGGCGGTTATGCGCGAGGCGCCCGAGACAAGACGCGAGGCCCCTCGAAGGGGGCCTCGCGTTGTGGTGCGGTCGAGCTGTGATCGTTAGCGCGCGGTTGCCCCTCAAGCCCCGCGCTGGGCCGCATCTGCCGCCGCTGCCAGATCGTGTAGGACGGCGAAAAATGACGGCGATTGGCCGATGAACAGCCCATTGGCGGTCAAGGCCTTGACTGCCCCCATTGCGGCCCCTTCCGTCTCGCTCGGCCGAATGATCGAACAGACCGGGAACGTGCGTCGGAGGAAGATCGTGGGCTCGGGCATGATCAGGTTGGTCTGGAAGTCCTCCCCGCCAAAGGGAGCGCTGTTGAGGTTCGGAAATACCAACCCATTCGTGGGGTCGGTCAAGGGAGGCGCATTGCCTGCCTTGTCGTGCCACGTCTGAAAATGGGCTGTCTCGGTTGGGCCGATGCTGAGCAAGATGCGCAGCACTTCCGGATCGGTGACCCGCTGCGCCAGCGCCGGGTAGAGGCTGGTGCCACCTTGCTCGATGAACGCAAAGTGGAATCCCGCCGTGTTGGCGATCGCTTGGAGGTGATCCGGGGGCCGGAGGTCGCGATCGTGTCGCGGAATCGCCGGAAACTGCCCCGTGCTCAAACCTGGGACCGCTTGCGGGAACGTGTCACCAAAATCGGGGTTCTTGGTGCGGCTGCGGTACCGGGTCCACCAGCTCGTGTCCACGGTGAGCTGCATCAGGTTGGTGAGCCGTTTGATCTTCTGGGCGCCGGTTGCCTTGCTGCCCGGCAACGTGCGAAACCGATCCAGACTGACGGGGCTCGCCCCCTTGGAAGCTAGGTAGGCATTGATGAACGTGAAGTGGGTGAGCTCGTCCTCGGTGTTGTCGTGGATGTACTGGTCCATGTCCGAATCCAGCACTTGCAGGGCAGCGGTGTAGGCCGCACTTCCACTCCCCCCTGGGACCTCACTGTCCTGGATGCCGCCGAGCTCGTTGTACTGCTGCCATGCGTCGGTCTCGAGGATCTCGGCAGCAGCCAAGAATCTCAGGATGGCTGCGTCCCCCGGTGTGAGATCCGCGCTTGTGGCATCGGCGAGCGCCGGTGCCGCTTTGGCCAACAGCCCGGAACCCATGACCCCGGCGCCTGCCGCCGCTCCTGTGAGCAAGAAGGAACGACGGGTGCTTGTGCCTGCCCTTGTGTTCGGTCGTTGTTCCATGGTCTCCTCCTCTTCTCGACCGAAGACGGACACCAGGCATACGGGTGCCGGGCCGGACCGGTTTGCCGTAGTATTTAAGTTGAAGCTTAGTTAAGCGTATGCTTAGATAGGACTCAATGGAGGCCGCACTGAGAGCGATCGCCGAGCCCCGGCGGCGGCAGATCCTGCGGCTCGTCTGGGATGCCGAGCTCTCTGCCGGGGAGATCGCGTCGCACTTCGAGATCACGTGGCCGGCGGTCTCCCAGCATCTGGGCGTGCTCAAGGAGGCGGGGCTGGTGGATGAGCGACGCAACGGGACGAAGCGCCTCTACACAGCGCGCCCCCAGGGACTGGCCGAGCTGAAGGCATTCCTCGACGAGTTCTGGGGCGAGCGCCTGGAGGCGCTCAAACGGGAAGCCGAACGAAAGGAGAGACAAGCCGATGGAAAGCACGACTGAGAAGGTCTCGATCCAGCGTGAGATCACGATTGCCGCAAGCCCGGAAACCGTATGGGAGTTCCTCGTCGACCCGGACAAGGCGATGCTCTGGATGGGTCAGCGTGTCGTGTTCGATCCGCGTCCAGGCGGCCTCTACCAGGTCGACGTGATTCCGAACAACACGGCCCGCGGCGAGTTTCTCGAGCTCGAGCCGCCGCGGCGACTCGTCCACACCTGGGGCTGGGACCCTGGCGAGGACGGCCCGAATCCGGTTCCACCCGGCTCGACCACTATCGAGATCGAGCTGATACCGGAGGGCGACGGCACCCGGCTGCGGTTCACGCATCGAGACCTGCCGAGCACCGACGCGGCGCAGTCCCACGGGCACGGCTGGGATCACTACCTCGAGCGGCTCGTGATCGCAGCGGGCGGCGGAGACCCGGGCTCCGATCCCTGGATCACCGGCGAGATGTAGGGAGACAAACACAGCATCGGCTTACGCTCCTTGCCGACGCTCAGCGACTGAGGGCAAACGTGATATGCCCTTCGCCGTGCGTGGCGACGGGGCCAACGCCGACACGCCGGATGGTGCAGCGGCGCGCGCAGCGGAGGGCAATCGTCCTTGCGCCCGCCTCGGTCGCCCCGACGAGGTCCCCGGCTCGCAGGCGAGCGCGCGCCAGGTCGCGGCCCTGGAGGACGAGCAGGCTGTCGGTCCCGACTGTCGGCGAACCGGGTGCTCCGAGGTCCGCCAGGTAGCCGGCGCCGCCGCCGCGCGGCACGAAACCGAGTGCTTCGACCCCGATGTCGCCGCCGGCGGGAAGTCCGGACTCGGCCACCAAGCGCACGACTCCGCGCGATCCGAAGGCAAAGATCCGTCCACTGTGCTCGTCGGCCGCGATCAGCTCGCCGGCGAAGCGCCCGAACGACCGTGGCGCAACGGCGATTCCTCCCTCGACCACCGGCGCGTCGTGAGTCACCACCCTGGGACGGCCCCGGCAGTCAATCGCGTAGAGGGTCGTCTTCCCCCCGGCCGACGAGGTGACGAGGAGGCGAAACCCAAACCGGCCGACTCCGTCGAACGCGATCCCGGCCGGAAAGGAGCCCGAGGGAAAGTCCGTGAAGCGCCGGCTGCGCCCGCTGCGGTCTACCCGGATGACCCCCGGCTTGGAGCCCGGCTCGAGAATGAAGACGTCGTCCCGACGGAACGAGCACTTCGCCGAAGGAAGCCGGCGCCCCGGCGACAACGTGAGATACGGCTCGCCTACAGACCCCAGGTATCCCTGCGGACCCCGCGCGAAGGGTTGGAGCGAATTCCCGGAGCGGAGGAGAAACAGGCCGCCGTGCGTGCTGAGCACGAGTCGCCCGTCCGCTCGGGGGCCGGCAACATCGACGATTCCCGGTACCTTCAGGAGCGGCCGCCACTGCGACGTCGTCCCGGACGAGCCGGCGACGGCGAACACCGACGCGCCCATCGCCAGGAAGA
>JBARRS010000024.1:0-3525 GCA_049644345.1 Gaiellaceae bacterium | reverse complement strand
CCGGGCGATTCTCGCTGTGGATTCAGCGTTACTGGCTCGGCCGCGCCTACCGCGGCACGATCATCGGCCCGAACTGGGGCTGGACGCTAGGGCCGGACGCTCAGGCTGAGACACCCTCGACACGACGATAGAAAGATCGCTTCGCGGAGTGAAAGCTCGAGCACCTTCTTCGCCCGCGGGGTGAACGGCATCTGTCCAGTCGTCACCTCGTCGCGCTGCCCGACGACCCGTGCGACCTGCGCCCGGATCTCCGCGACGGTGATGTGGAGCGACTCGAGCGCGCGCGCCGCGATCCCCTGCTCCTCGCGTAGCAGCCCGAGCAGGATGTGCTCGGTGCCGATGTAGTTGTGCTTCAGCAGCCGGGCTTCGCCCTGCGCGAGGACGACGACCTGCCGCGCCCGCTCGGTGAAGCGCTCGAACATCGGGCCCAGGCTAGCGCGCTCTTTACATATGACCCGGCCCGGAGAAGATGAGAGGGAAACGTAGGCGTCTGCGGCCCGCCTTTTGCCGCAAAGGAGGGCATGTGGATTTGGGAACGCGTCGACAGTTGGAGCACGAGCAGGACGCCGTCGTGGCCGAGCTCGTGGAGACGGTAGAGCTGCAAACGGAACGGCTCACCGAGCTCTCGCGGGAGGCTGAAGCCCTGCGCGCCGAGCGCGATCGAGTGAAGAACGAGCTCGAGATGGCACGCGCGTGGGTCGCTGCCCTCGCCGCGGCGCTCGAGACGGGCGACCGGCTCGCGTAGCCGGTCCGCCCGCTCTCCTCTCTAAGCTCATAGCCATGCACGTCCGTCAGACGACTCCGGAAGAAGCGGCGTCGGCGACGCCGAAGGAAACGGTCTGTGAGCGCTGCGGCGTCGGCAGCGAGGGCGACCTGCGGCTGCTGTCACTGACCGGCCGCGACCGCTACGCCGAGCGCACCGTCTGCGACGGCTGCGCCGAAGAGCTTCTCGAGGGGTTCGTCGACAGCCTCCCGGACGAGGAGATCGACGAGCGCCGAAGCCGTCGCGCCGACGCCGTCGAGCTCGGTCGCGGACGCTAACCGTCGTCCTTCGCGACCGCCTCGAGCTTGTAGCCGACGCCGTAGCGCGTGTGCACGAAGGCGTGGCGCGAGGCACGGCGGTCGATCTTGTCGCGCAGCCGCCGTACGAAGACGTCGACGGTCCGGTCGCGGTGCGTCTCGCGCCGGCCCCAGACCTTCTGGAGCAGCTCGTCGCGCGTCACGACCCGGCCCCGCTCGAGCGCGAGCGCATAGAGGAGGCGGAACTCGGTCGGGGTCAGCGCGGCGCTCTCGCCGTCGACGTACGCCTGCACCTCTCGCGGATCGATCCGCAGCTCCTCGAGCTCGATCGCCTCGCCCCGCTGCTCTGGGACGGCGCGTAGGCCACGCCGGGCCGCCGCTTGCACGCGGGCGACGAGCTCCTTCATCGAGAACGGCTTGACGAGGTAGTCGTCGGCGCCGATCTCGAGCGCGTGGACGCGGTCGTGCTCCGTGCCCCGCGCGCTGACGACGAGGATCGGCGTCCCGATCGCCTCGGCCCGGGCCGTCTCGATCAGCTTCCACCCGTCGAGACCGGGGAGCATCAAATCGAGGACGACGACGTCCGGGTTCTCGTAGCGCAGGCGCGCGAGCCCGACCTCGCCGCGGCCGACCGCGACAGGGTCGAAGCCGGCAGTCGTCAGATGCTGCGCCATGCTCTGGGCGAGGATCTCGTCGTCCTCGACGATCAGCACCTTGGCCATCGCACCTACCTTATTGACCATGCCCTCGCCCGAGCGTGACCCATTCAGTGACCTCCGCGCCGGCTTCACCGCGATCGTCTCGCACGAGCTGCGCACTCCCCTCGCGCGTCTGCTCGCCCTCGTCGAGGCGGCCGAGCTGCCGGGCGGCGACGCGCACGCGGCGCTCGAACGCGTGCGAGCCGAGGTCGAGCAGATGAGCGAGCTCGTCGACGACGTCCTCTTCCTGAGCGAGCTCGAGACGGGCCGCGAGGTCGTCTCGCTCGGCTCGACCCGGGTGGCGCCGCTCGTGCGCGAAGTCGTCGAAGAGCGAATGGAGCGCGCGGAGCGCGCCGGCGTGCGGCTCGAGACGAAGATCGAGGACGACGCGATCGAGGTCCCGCTCCGGGCGCGGATGGTGCGAATCGTGCTCGAGAACCTCACCGACAACGCGCTCCGGCACGCCGGTGAAGGCGCCACGTTCACCCTCTCCCTCAGCCGCGACGGCGAGTGGGTCGCGCTCAGCGCAACCGACGACGGGGCCGGCGTCGCGGCCGAGGACCTGTCGCGTCTCTTCGAGCGGTTCTACCGCGCGGACCGTGCGCGCACGTCGCGCGGTACCGGTCTCGGGCTCGCGATCGTCAAGCATGTCGTCGAGGCGGCAGGCGGCACGGTCGAGGCGCGAGGGGGGCGCGGTGAAGGGCTCGAGATTCGCTGCCGCTTCCCCGGCTACTCATAGCCGTCGAGCTCGATCGCGAGATCGATCACCCGGGCCGCGATCCCGTCCCGGACGACACGAGTCTCCTCCGTGCTCGCTTCGCCGACGTCGGGGACCGGCCAGTCGACGTAGCTCTTTCCCGGGAGCCGCGGGCACCCGCCGTTCGTTCCCATCGTGACGACGAGGTCCGCCCATTCCAGATCATCCGGCGCGAGTCGACGCGGCGACCGGTCCCGAAGGTCTATGCCGGTCTCAGCGAGCACCTCGACAGCCTGTCCGTGGAGACGCTCGGCCGGCGCGCTTCCCGCCGAGCGGGCCGAGTGCCGACCCGCGGTGAGCCGCGTGAAGAGCGCCTCTGCGATCTGGGACCGCCCGGCGTTCTCCACGCAGACGAAGAGGACGTTCACTCTCCCGCGAAGCCTGCGTCCTTCTTGCGCGCGAGTGGGCTAGCAGGTCGAGTCGGTCCCGTAACGAACTGGTGAACGCTCTCAACTTGGAGCGCGCAGGCGCCAGATGGGAGCGAGCAGCGGGTCCGTGACGCGTTCGACGAGTCGAACGAGCCAATCGATGAGCGGTCTTGCTACCCGTACGAGGAGGAGGGCGGAAGCGAGCCCCACGAGGCAGCCGGCGACCACGTCGAGCGGATAGTGGGCACCGATGAAGACGCGCCCTGCGCCAATGACGGCGGCAGCGGCAAGGAAGATCGAGCCGACCGCGCGGTCGAAGAGGAAGACGGCGAACGCGATCCCGAAGGCGGCGCTCGCGTGGTCGCTCGGGAACGAGGCATCGTGCGAGCGGCTGCCCCAGACGTGAGCGGTTGGGTGCGTGACGAAGGGGCGTTCACGGTGCCAGATCTTGCCGATCACCTGGTTGACGAGCAGTGCGAGGCCGGCGGAGCCGAGCGCGCAGGCGGAAACGACCTTCCACTTGCGCGTACCGCCCGGCCGGGCGAGAAGCCAGAGTCCGAAGGTGGCGACTGCGATCACGGGGACCGCCCATTTTTCGAGCGCGTTCAGCCCGCGCCCGAGCCACGCGTGGTGGTAGACGAACTGATTGATGGCGTGGTAGACGCGGTAGTCCACGGCTCAG
>JBARRS010000023.1:0-7402 GCA_049644345.1 Gaiellaceae bacterium | reverse complement strand
AAGCAGGTCGAGCTTGTTCAGGACGACGACCTGCGGCCGCTCCTCGAGCCCCGCGCCGTAGGCGGCGAGCTCCCGGTCGATCGTCGCGAACTGCTCGGCGGGATCGCCGGCGGCAGTGTCGATCACGTGGACGAGCAGACGCGCACGCTCGAGGTGTGCCAGGAATTCATGCCCGAGCCCGACCCCCTCGCTCGCCCGCTCGATCAGCCCGGGGACGTCCGCGATCGTCAGCTGGCGCCGGTCCGGCGACTCGACGGTGCCGAGCACGGGCTCGAGCGTCGTAAACGGGTAGTCGGCGATCTTCGGCCGCGCGTTCGAGATCCGCGCGAGCAGCGAGGACTTCCCCGCATTCGGCAGCCCGACGAGAGCGGCGTCGGCGAGCAGCTTCAACCTGAGCTCCAGCCAGGCCTCGTCACCCGGCAGGCCCGTCTCGGCGAAGCGCGGAGCCTGCCGGGTCGGCGTGGCGAAGCGGCGGTTGCCGCGGCCGCCGGCTCCGCCCCGCACGACGATTACGGACGCGCCGGGGGCTGCGAGATCGAGCATCAACTGACCCTCCTCGTCGAAGACCTGCGTGCCGGCCGGCACGCGCAGCTCGACGTCCTCCCCGTCGGCGCCGTGCTTGTTGGCGCCGCGGCCGTGACCGCCCCGGCCGGCCTGGAACCACTTCTCACGGCCGAAGCGAGAGAGGTCGCGGAGGTTCGGGTCGGCGACCAGCGCGACGTCCCCGCCGCGGCCGCCGTCGCCGCCATCGGGACCGCCCTTCGGGACGTACTTCTCGCGGCGGAAGCTGAGCGCGCCGTCGCCGCCACGCCCCGCCTGCAGGCAGATGCGGGCGCGGTCGTGGAACACGACGCTACTCGGCGGCGTCGACCGTCACGAAGCGGCGTTCGCCGCTCGCCTTGAAGCCGACCGTGCCGTCGCGCTTCGCGAAGATCGTGTCGTCGCTGCCGATCCCGGCGCCCGGGCCGGGCCGAAACCTCGTCCCGCGCTGGCGGACGATGATCATGCCCGCCTTGACATCCTGACCGGCGAAGACCTTCACGCCGAGGCGCTGCGACTGTGAGTCGCGCCCGTTTCGGGAGGATCCGAGTCCTTTCTTGTGAGCCACTACTTCTTCTCCGCTGGATTCGTCCGAGTTGGTGGTTTACGGGCAGGTGCACGCCTGGCTTGCGTCGCCTTCGGCTTCGCCGCCGCCCTCGGCTTCGCCGCGGCCTTCGGCGTCTCCGCGCGGGACCTAGCTTGCGTTTGCGCCTTCCTGCCGATCGAAGTGATCTCGATTCGGGAGAGGCTCGCACGGAACCCGGTGTGCTTGCGGTAGCCCGTCTTGGGGCGGTACTTGCCGATCCGGATCTTCTCGCCGCGCGGGTGGCCGACGACCTTCGCCGTCACCTGCACGCCCTTCGGCGCCAAGTCCGTCTTGCCGTCGCCCCCGAGCAGGAGCACCTCCGGATGGAAGGTCTTGCCCTCGTCGTGAGGGAGCCGGTCCACCAGCAGCCGCTCGCCCTCATGGACGCGATACTGCTTGCCACCGAGTGAGATGATCGCGTAGGTCATTTCGCACGAACGCGGGCGCCGACGCCCGCGGAGAGGCCAGTTTAGCGATGATCGAGCGCGTCCGACGGGCCGGATTGCCGGAGATCTGGACGATCTGGGCCTTGCTCGCCGTCGACGCCGCGATGATCTTCGCGACCTACTGGCGGATCCCGCCAGCCCAGCTCTACCACGTTTCGAACTCCGGGCTCTGGGGCGGTGTGAGCAGGGTGCTCGTGTTTCTCTGCTTCCCGACGGCGCTCGCCTCGATCGGGATCCTCGGCGTCGTCGTCGACCGCGTACGGGGACCGCGCGGCTGGACGGTGGCGGCGGTCGCCTTCGTCCTCTGCTGGAGCGTCGCGTGGCCCAGCGTCGTCAACGAGGCCAACCTCGACTTCAAGTGGTCGAACCTGCTCGCCGCGGCGGGCGCGGCGCTCGTGCTCGGACTGAGCGTCGCAGCGACCCGGCGGCCGCGCCCGGAGGCGCCTCCTCCGTCCCGCATCGGTGGCCGCGCGCGGGCGCTCATCGCAGCCGTGTTGCTCATCGGCACGATCCCGTACATCGCGGCCGACCTCGGCTTCTTCCTCGATGACGTCCCCGTGCTCGGCTCGATCTTCATCACCGGCAAGCCGTGGCCCGGCGCGCCGCCTGTCGCCGTCCACCACGGCCACCACCACGGCATGGACGGCTTCCTGCTATCGGTCACATCGCTGCTGCTCTGGAGGGCGCTGCGGACGATCCGCGCCCCGCGCCTCCGCGCCGTGACGGCGCTGTACGCGACGCTCCTCTTCGTCTACGGAGCGACGAACCTCGTCAACGATCTGTGGAGCGAGCAGGTGGTCAAGCGCGGCTGGACCGACTGGGAGATCCCGTCGGTCCTCCACCCTTCCGCCGGCGCGGCGTGGGGCGCGATGCTGCTAGTGGGGCTAGCCCTTTACGTTCTGCTGTACCGCCCCGGACGGCGTGTCGCCGCCTGAGGCTCCGGCCGAAGCCGGGCTCTTCCTGCGGCGGCGGCCTCCGCGCGAGCCCCGGCGCGTCTTCTTCTTCGGCTTCGCGGGCTCCGTCCCGTTCTCGGACTTCGCTTCCTCGGCCTCGGCCGCCTCCGGCTCTCCGCGCCCGAGCTTGGGATCGGGGGCGTGGATCACGGCCTCCCCTTGCCGAGCTTCGGGAGCACCGTTGGCCGCCGCTGTCGTCGGCTTGCGCCGTCTGCGGCCGCCGCGCGAGCCACGGCGCGTTCGCTTCTTGGGCTTCGCCTCGGTCGGCTTCTCCTCCGCCGGCGGTTCCGGCTCGGGCTCGTCGGCGACGGCCTCGGCCTCTGCCTCGGCGGGCTCCTCCGCCGGCTTCGCTCCAGGCCTCTTCTTCCGCGCCGGCGGCTTTCTCGTCGGCTTCTCTGCCTCGCGCTCCGCGGTGAGCGGCGCATCCGCCGCGGCCTTGGTGTCGACGAGCTTCGCGTAGGCGGTGCCGTCGAGGACGCGCTCGACGCGCACCTTGACCGTCTTCCCGATCATCGCGGCGGCGTTGCCGACGCTGACTGTGTAGCCGTCGAGCTGGCCGACGCCGGCCGAGAGGTCGTTCAGCCCGACCTCGACGAGCTTGAGCCTGATCTCAGCCCCCTCGTCGACGGGCGCCTTCGGCGCCAGCTTCTCGACCGTCCCCTGCTCGAGCACCTCGAAGTGGTCGAGCGGGACGTCGTCGCGCGGCTCGAGCAGGAAGCGGCGGCGCGCCTGCTCCTCGATCGCCAGCAGCCGCTGCGCGCCGGGGCCGATCAGCAGTGCGCCGACGCGGGAGTTGACCTCCACCTTGAACGCTTTCGAGCGCGGGTGCGAGGCGGCGAGCGCGCGCAGCTTCCGCTCGATCTCGATCGCGACGGACGCCTCGGAGAGGACGATGCCGTCGCCCCCGCAGACGTCGCATTTGCGGGTCAGGATCTCGCGCGGTCCGTCGGTGACGTTCTGCCGCGTCATCTCGACGAGCCCGAGCGGCGAGATCTCGACGACGTAGGTCTTCGTCCGGTCGCGCTCGAACTCGCTCTTCAAAGCCTCCTCGACCGTCGCCCGGTTCTTCGGGTTCGCCATGTCGATGAAGTCGATGACGATGATCCCGCCGATGTCGCGCAGGCGGAGCTGGCGCACGACTTCTTTGACGGCCTCGAGGTTGTTCTTCGTGATCGTGTCCTCGAGCCGGGCGCCCGAGCTCTTCGACCGCGAGCCGACAAAGCGGCCGGTATTGACGTCGATGACGGTGAAGGCCTCGGCGTAGTCGAACATGAGGTAGCCGCCGGAGGGAAGGTCGACGCGCCGCGAGAGGGTCGAGCGGACGGCGGCGTCGACGCCGTACTCCTCCATGAGCGGAGTCTTCTCGCGGTGGCGCTGCACGCGCTCGACCATGTGCGGCGAGGTCTTCTTCAGGTAGCCGACGATCCGCTTGTGCGTCCGCTCGTCGTCGACGACCGCTCGCTCGAAGTCGTCGGTGAACAGGTCGCGGACGACACGCAGCGGCAGCTCGGCCTCCTGGTACACGAGCGTGGGCGCCTTGGCCGAGCGAGCACGCGCCTCGATCGACTTCCAGAGCCGCTGGAGGAAGACGAGGTCGCGCTCGATGTCCTCCGCGGAGGCCCCCTCCGCGGCGGTGCGCACGATCACGCCTCCCTTGGGCACGTCGAGCGCCTTGAGGATGTCGCGCAGGCGGGTCCGCTCGTCCTCGTCGAGCCGGCGCGAGACGCCGAGGCCCTCCCCGCTCGGGACGAAGACGACGAAGCGGCCGGGGAGCGAGATCTCCGTCGTCAGGCGGGCGCCCTTCGACTTCATCGGGTCCTTGACCGCCTGGACGAGCACCTCCTGGCCACGGGCCAGCAGGTCCTGGATCTTCTTGCCGTGCCGCTTGCCCTCGAGCTCGGGCACGACGATCTCGTCGACGTACAGGAAGCCGTTCTTCTCGAGGCCGATCTCGATGAACGCGGCCTCCATGCCCGGGAGCACGTTGTCGACGACGCCCTTGTAGATGTTCCCTGCGATGGAGCGGCGTTCGGGCCGCTCCAGGTAGACCTCCGCGGCCTCGCCGTCCTCGAGCACGGCGACGCGCTGTTCGCCGACGTCGACTGAGACGACCAGCTCGCGCTTCGCCTGGGGCAAGCGCGGCCGGAGGGGCGCCTCGCGCCGGCGGCGCCGCTGTTGCTGCTGGCGCTGGGCCGGACGGCGCTCGGGCTTGGGCTTCGCCGGCTCCTCGGCCTTGGTTGCCTTCTGAGCCGTGGAGGCCGGCTTCTTTCGGCCACGGCCCCCGCGGGTGCCGCGGCGTCGCGTACGTTGTGGTTGTGCGCCCGCTTCCGGGCGCGGCGTGGTTATTGACTCGGGTGCTTCAGTGGCGCCCTCTGTGGGCGCAGGCTCACCGGTGCGCGTTTTGCGCCGGAACCATTCGAGCAAGTGAGATCTCCTTTTTCAGCGCGCGTGCGGCCACCGATTGGGCGCGCGCGCAGCAGGTTGTCTTGGAAAAGCTTCGGCATTGCCGTTGTCCCCAGGGTAGCAGCGCGGCCCTATGCAGCCTCGGCCGCCGGCCGTAGCTTCTCGCGCCGCGTCCTGATCGCGCGCTGCCGCTGAAGGAGGCGCGCCCAGGCCCACGGCTCTACCTCCAGGTAGCGCAGCGCCGACTGACCGCGCGTTGCCTCGAGGTACTCGAACCAGGCGTCTGCCTCCTCGATCAGCAGGAGCTCCTCGGCTTCACGCTTGGCGGGCATCTGTCACCTCCCGTCGGGGATGCGCGAAGGGTAGGACCGGGGCCGGACGGCAGAGCGCTATCGGAGCACGCGCCGGCGACGTCCGCCGCTGCCGCGGACGTAGATCGCCTCCAGCACCCCGATCGCGAGCAGGTTCGCAACCATCGAGGAGCCGCCGACCGAGACGAGCGGGAGTGGGATGCCCGTGATCGGCGCGATCCCGATCGTCATTCCGACGTTGACGAAGATCTGGAACAGGAACGCGACGACGATCCCGCCGGCCGCGATCGCGGAGAACGGATCGCGCGCGATCGCCACCACCTTCAAGCCGCGCCAAACGATGAGCAGGTAGAGCAGGAGCAGCACGGAGACGCCGACGAAGCCCCGCTCCTCGGCGAGCGAGGCGAAGACGAAGTCGGTCGCGTGCTCGGGCAGGAAGTTGAGGTTCGTCTGCGTCGCGCCCGCGACGCCGCGGCCCCTGAAGCCGCCGGCGCCGACGGCGTTCTTCGACTGCTCGACATTGTAGGTCGCGCTCTGCGGATCGGAGTTCGGGTGCGTGAACGACGTCAGGCGCTGGACCTGGTACGGCTTCAGGACGTTGACGCCGGCCGCGGGCAGCGCCCAGAGGACGAGCACGGCGAGCACCGCCGCGCCGGTCCCGAGCAGCGCCAAGTGCGTCCAGCGGGTGCCGGCGACGAAGAGGACGCCGGCCAGCGCGATCGAGTAGACGAGCGCGGTGCCGACGTCGGGCTGGAGGAAAACGAGCACGACGGGCCCCGCAGCGAACCCGATCGTCGCGAGCACCGTCTTCG
The DNA here is from genome assembly GCA_049644345.1 of Gaiellaceae bacterium. GTDB lineage: Bacteria > Actinomycetota > Thermoleophilia > Gaiellales > Gaiellaceae > JBARRS01. Next base: position 1,351 of record JBARRS010000023.1, on the reverse strand, counting down.
GCTGGCTCACCTTCCGCGCCCGGTCGGCGAGGTAGCCCGCCAGGAAGAGGACGAACAGCAGCTTTCCGAACTCGGAGGGCTGGAAGCGGAAGAAGCCGAGGTCGAGCCACCGCTTCGAGCCCCGCGTGACCGTCCCGGCGGCGAGCACGAAGAGCATCAGCGCCAGCGTCCCACCGTAGATCCCGCGCTTGTAGCGGCGGTAGTACTCGGGATCGATGAAGACGAGCCCGAGCAGGCCGAGTCCCCCGATTCCCGCGTAGACGCCCTGGCGGACGACGTAGTAGTGAGTGTTGCCCGGGACGTCGTGCTGCGTGATCCCGGCGATCGCCCACAGACCGTACGCGACGAGGAGCCCGACCGCGCTCAAGAGCACCCAGTCAAGGCCGCGCAGGTACGCACCGAGCTCGATCCCTTGCTCTTCGCGCGCCGGAATCGCTCTCGCGTCGGCGGCTTCCAGCACCTTAATCGCCATGCGACTGGCTCGGGTTCCCGTTTTGGTGGAAGTACTGCTCGAAGACCTTCAGCGCCGCCGGTGCCGCCGCGGTGGCGCCGTGGCCGCCGTTCTCGATCAGCGCGCAGACGGCGATCGTCGGGGTGTCCGTCGGCCCGGCCGGCGCGTAGCCGCACCACCAGGACTGGTCCATCAGCCCGCTGTAGCCGGGAATCTGCACGTACTTCTCGGCGGTACCCGTCTTGCCGGCGACCGGGACCGGGAACGTCGAGAACACGCCCGAGGACGTTCCGTCCGTCGCGTGCGTCGCCTGGTAAAGGCCGTCGCGAACGGCCGCGAGGGCAAGCGGATCGAGCCGCACACGCTGGGCGGGCGCTGGCACGAACTTATGCAGGATCTGGCCCGGCGAGCGCTCGTTACCCGACTGCTCGACATCGTCGACCACGTGCGGCCTCACGAGCAGGCCGCCGTTCGCGATCATCGCGTAGAAGCGCGCTAGCTGGAGCGGCGTCGTTTCGAAATCCTTCTGGCCGATCGCGAGCTGGATCGAGTCGCCGGGCTTCCAGAGCCGGTCGATCTGCCAGTTCCTCGGATCGGTCTTCCGCGTGAACGTGGCTCGCCGCCAGGCCAGCGTCGGCAGCAGGCCCTCGGACTCGGGGCCAACGTCGATCCCGGTTGGCTGGCCGAAGCCGAACCGACGCGCCCACGCCTGGAGGGGCTGCCCGCGCACCGCCGGCAGCTTGTAGAAGTCGTAACCGAGCTGGTAGAAGAACGTGTCGCACGAGGCGGCAAGCGCCGTCGGCAGCGTCATCGGCTGCGAGACGTTGGGGTCCCAGTTCTTGAACCACTGCTTCGCGATCCGGATCCGACCCGTGCACGGCAGCGTGTCGTACGGCGTGA
>JBARRS010000022.1:0-7230 GCA_049644345.1 Gaiellaceae bacterium | reverse complement strand
ACCTGCGGCCGCGCCGCCGCCGGCGGCCCCCGGGATCGCTATCTGGGTAGCGGCCTTCGCCTCGCTGATCCGGCCCACGCCTCCGACGGAGACCACGACGTCACCCCGCGCCACCGTGACGACGCTCATGGTCGCCCGCGCCGGGCGGCCGCTCTGAAGCCGCCACACGGTGATGCCGGTGGCGAGCGCGGCGACAAGAGCCAGCGGGACAAGGACGCGCATCGGTCTCCTCTCTCGGGACTGAAGCCCGCGACGCTAGAGAGTGGAGATGAACAGACGATGAAAGAGGCTGGGGCCTGGATACCCGGGCTTTCATCCCACGTTCATCGAGCTGCGGCAACATTGACGCTATGCGAGTTCTGGTCGTCGAGGACGAGCTGCGGATGGCGAGCTTGATTCGTCGCGGGCTGGTCCGGGAGGGACTCGCCGCCGACGTCGCCGGCACAGGCGAAGACGCGCTGTGGATGGCGCGGGCGCACGAGTACGACGCAATCGTGCTCGACGTGATGTTGCCGGGGCTCAATGGCTTCGAGACGTGCCGTCGCCTGCGCTCGGGCGGCGTCTGGGCGCCGGTCCTGATGCTGACCGCCCGCGACTCCGTCGAAGACCGAGTGGCCGGGCTCGACACCGGCGCCGACGACTACCTCGTCAAGCCGTTCGCCTTCGCCGAGCTGCTGGCGCGCCTTCGTGCGCTCGTCCGCCGCGGAGAGCTCGAGCGACCGGCGGTGCTCGAGATCGGCGACCTCCGGCTGGACCCCGCAACGCGACAGGTCTGGCGCGGCTCGAACGAGATCCGCCTCTCGGCCAAGGAGTTCGCGCTGCTCGAGACGTTCATGCGCAGACCCGGCGAGGTGCTCTCCCGGCTGCATCTCCTGGAGCACGCGTGGGACTTCGCATACGACAACCGCTCGAACATCGTCGACGTCTACGTCCGCCACCTCCGTCGCAAGATCGACGAGCCGTTCGGCCGCAGCTCGCTCGAGACGGTTCGCGGCACCGGCTACCGGCTGCGCGCGGAAATGGGTTGATGAGCCGCCTTCCGATCCGCCTGCGCGTCACCGCGGCCTTCGCGCTGGCAATGGCCGTGGTGCTCGCCAGCTCGGGCTGGTTCCTGTACGCCCGCCTCGGGTCTCACCTCCAGCTTGCCCTGAACCGGGAGCTCGGGCTGCGCGCGCAAGATCTCGCGGCACTCGTCCGACAGCCGCATGCGTCGCTCCGAACTGACCGCGCCGGCCGCTTCGTCGAACATGGCGAGAGCTACGCCGAGCTCCTCGACCCGCGCGGCCGTGTCCTCGACGCGACGACGCCGATCGGTAGCGTCGGGCTCCTCACGCCGTCCGAGTTGAGAGCGGCCCGGCGCGGGCCGACGTTCGGCGACCGCCGCTCCGTCCCCGGCCTGGACGAGCCCTCGAGGCTGCTGGCGACGCCGGTTCGGCAAGGGGGGAGGAAGGTCGTGCTCGTGGTCGGCGCGACGAAACAAGACCGGGCCGAGACGCTCGCGAGTTTTCGAGACGAGCTCCTGATCGCCGGGCCGATCGCGCTCCTCCTCGCGTCGCTTGCCGGGTATGCGCTCGCGGGACTCTCCCTGCGGCAGGTCGAGTCGATGCGCCGTCGCGCCGCGGCGATCTCCGCCGAGATACCCGGCGAGCGGCTGCCCGTGCCGCCGACCGGCGACGAGCTCGAACGCCTCGGCGAGACCCTCAACGCCATGCTCGACCGGCTCGAAGTCGCGCTCGAGCGCGAGCGCGACTTCGTCGCAGACGCGGGGCACGAGCTGCGTACGCCGCTCGCGCTCCTTCGCACCGAGCTCGAGCTCGCGCTTCGACACGCCGAATCGCCGGCAGAGCTCCGCGAGGCCGTTCGCCGGTCGTCCCAGGAAGTCGATCGGTTGACGCAGCTGGCCGAAGACCTGCTGTTGATCGCACGCTCCGAACGCGGCAAGCTCCCTTTGCGTCTCGAGACGATCGATGCCGGCGAGCTGGTCGACTCGGTTGCGAGTCGTTTCGAGTGGCGGGCCGAGGAAGCTGATCGGTCACTCGTCTGCGAAACCGAGGCGGGAGCGCGGATTCGCGGTGACCGGCTCCGGCTCGAACAGGCCCTCGCGAACCTGGTCGATAACGCGCTTCGCTACGGCGACGGCCGCGTACAGCTCGGCGTCACGACCGCGGACGGCAGCGTCGAGCTGCACGTACAAGACGCCGGGCTCGGCTTCCCACCGGAGTTCCTCGAACACGCCTTCGAGCGGTTTACGCGGCCTCGGCGCGGACGCGAAGGCTCCGGCGCGGGCCTGGGCCTCGCCATCGTTCGAGCGATCGCCGAAGCCCACGGCGGCAGGGCGCACGCGGCGAACTCACCGCAGGGCGGGGCTGATGCCTGGCTGGCGCTCCCGCTCGCGGGGCGAGACGAGCCGATCGAGGGGAACCGCTGATGCGTCGGGCCGTTTGGATCGCCGCCCTTGCAGTCGCCGTCCTCGCCGGCGACCGGCTGATCGGAGGCCCTCCGACGCGGACACCGGGTCGCACGGCGGTCGTCTACTGCGGTGGCAGCCGGTGGGTGTACGCGTATCACGGGCCGCGTCCGCCTGAGTGGCGCACGAGCTGCCGCAAGTTCCGCGGCTAGCTCGTCCTAAGCCTCAGCCGCGGCCCGACGCCCTTTCAAGCCGTTCCCGAGCGCGTACGCGGCCCGGCGGCGCTCCGACAGCTCGGCCTCGGCCTCCGTCAGGCGCGTGTCGCGCTCGTCGAGCACCGCGGCGAACTCACGCAGCCGGGCCTCTTCCGCGTCAAGCCTTGCTCTCGCCGCGGCCACCCGCGCGTCGGCCTCCCCCAGCCAGCGCTGCTGCTCCGTGAGCTGTGCCTCGGCGGCAGAAAACGCCTCGGCCTGGTGCGCGAGCGCGGCAGCGGTCGCGTCGAACTCACGAGCCCGTTCGTCGAGCGCCCGCAGGCGGGGCTCGATCTCCGCGGCATGTGCTTCCGCCTCCCGCGCTGCGCGCTCGCGGTGAGAGAGACGAGTCTCCTCGGCCGCGAGCCTCGCCGCCCGGCGGTCGAGGTTCTCGACGAGCGTGGCGAGCTGCCGCTCGCGCAGCACTGCTTCCTCCTTGCGCGCGTGAAGATCTTCCTGCGCGACCTCCACCTCGGCGGCACGCGCGCGCAGCTCCTCCTCGGCACGGCCGATCCGCCCATCGCGCCTAGCCAGCGCCTCCTCCCGAGCGGACGCCTGGGCCATCTGCTCGAGCAGCCGCGCTTCGAAGACGGCAACGTTTCTCTCACGCTCTGCGACTGCCTCGGCGGAGCGCTGCATCTCAGCCTCGCGTTCCTCGACCCGAGCAACCCGGCTCTCCCGCTCGGTGAGCTCCGCCTCCGCCGCCGCGACCCAGCCCGCCCGCTCGTCGAGCTGCGCGGCCAGGCTCGCCGCCTCGTGCTCGCGGCCCGCCAGCTCGAGCTCGCGCTGCGCGAGCGCAGCCGCCCGCTCCTCCGCCCGCTTGGCCTCCCGGTCGCGTTCCTCGAGACGCCGCTCGGCGTCCTCGAGATCCCGCCGGAGGTCGGCGAGCCCGGATTCGCGCTGGTCGAGGCGCTTCGTCTGCGCGTCCAGCTCGGCCTGGATCGCGACGAGGTGCGACGCGCGCTCCTCGAGCTGGGTGGTCCGCCGGCGGACGACCTCCTCCGACCGGCGCTCACGCTCGGTCAGCGCAGCCCAGGCCTGAGAGACGTCCTGTTGCTCCATAGGATCAGCATTTCGCGCGCGTCCGCCCGTTCCTGCCGCGGGAAGGGGTCCTGCTACGTTGGCCGGGTGAGCGAGGGTGCCGTCCTCTGGCCGCACGAGATCGTCTGTCCCCACTGCAAGAAGCCGTTCGAGGGGGAGCTTCTCGAAGGAAGCGCGGGCCGCCATCGCGGCTTCAAGTGCCCGCACTGCCGCCTGTTCGTGCCCGCGGAGCGGGTCGATGAGCCGGGGCTGGACGGCGCTCCGGGCTAGACCCGGCATCACTCCTTCAAGGGATACCGGGGGTCTGCCGATAGGCCAGACGTGGCAGTCGAGGTTTCTGTTCCGCGCCCGGCCTCGGTGCGGTTGCCGCTCGGCCTCGAGCGGATCGCTGCGCTCCCGGCGCAGCTCGTGCTCGCGGGCATCGTCGCAGCGAGCTTCGTGCTGCGGTTCGCCGCGGCGCTCGGGCATGCCACCCCCCTCTACTTTGCGGACGAATACATCTACTCCTCGCTCGCCCGCTCGCTCGCTCATACCGGCAAGCCGCTGATCCGGCACGGACCGGCGCACTTCCCTGCACTGCTCGAGCCGCTGCTCGCAGCGCCGTTCTGGATCTCGAACGACCCCGGGCTGGCCTACCGGCTTACGCAGGCCGAGAACGCGCTCGCAATGTCGCTCGCAGCCGTGCCGGTGTACCTGCTCGCCCGGAAGCTTGGCCTCTCGAAGTGGCTCTCGCTCGCCGGAGCGGCGCTCACGGTCGCGTCGGCCGACCTCTTCTTCTCCTCGTTCGTCCTCTCCGACCCGATCGCGTACCCGCTCGTGCTCGGCGCCGTCTGCGCCGCGGTCTATGCGCTCGCGGCGCCGACGTGGCGAAACCAGCTCACGTTCGTCGTGCTCACCGGGCTCACGACCTTTGACCGGATCCAATACGTGCTGCTGCCGGGGGTGTTCCTCGGCGCCGCGCTCGTCGTCGAGCGCGGACGCCTACGGACCGTCCTTCGCCGGTACCGGCTCGCGCTAGGGCTCTTCGCGGCGCCGGTGGTCGCGATCATCGCGATCGGGCCGACTCGGCTGCTCGGCTACTACTCGCTGATCGTCCACCTGAACGTGCGGCCGGTCGCGATGGCGCATTGGATCGGCACGGACTCGATGCTGCTCGTCTATTGCGCCGGCTGGGTGCTCGTGCCCGGCGCGCTCGTCGGGCTCGGCTACGCGCTGGTGCGACCTCAGTCGCGGGAGGAGAGCGCTTTCGCTGCCGTCTTCGTCTTCCTCGCTGTGGCGCTCTTCGCCGAGACCTCGATGTATGCGGCGAACGGGGCGCCCCGCTTCCAGGAGCGTTACTTCATGGCGATCCTGCCCCTTTGCCTCCCGGCCTTCGGCCTCTACCTGAAGCGCGATCGCCCGGCGCGGCTCGCGATCGCCCTCAGCTCGACGTTCCTGCTCGCCCTCTCCGCCCGCGTGCCGCTGGCCGGCTACACGATCGGTGACAGCAAGCAGGACTCGCCCTTCTTGTTCGGCGTCTTCCGCCTCGAGCGATCTGCCGGCGCCGGCACGGGCTCCCTCGCAGTCGCGCTCGCAGCCGCCGCGCTCTCCGTGCTCGCAGTCGCCGTGGCATGGCGGGTGCGAGGTGCCGTAGCCGCCGCAATCGCGATCGCGCTGGTCACCTCGTGCGGCGTCTCGCTCGCGTCGGTGCGCTTCGACAGCCTCGTCTCGCGAGGGGTGCGGGAGTCTCTGCTGCCGCGCGACCTCCGGTGGATCGATCACGCGCGACTCGGAAAGGTGCTCTTGCTCCAGACTCCGGGGACGCCGCACGTACGCGCGCACGAGGAGCTCTTCTGGAACACCTCGCTCGACGAGGTGCTCTTCCTCGACCAGGCCTCGCCGATCGACGCCTTCCGCGACCCGCGCGTCAAGATCGCGCCGGACGGCCGCTTCGTCCGGGCCGGCGGCGCCACCGTGCGCGCGCCCCTCGCGATCTCGAACTACGCCGTGCGGATGGAGCTACGCGGGGCCGAGCGCGTGGCGAGCGGCGCCGGATACGTCCTCTGGCGACCGGTTGGGACGCCGCGCGTGACCCTCTTCGCGGGCGGCCTCTACCACGACGGCTGGCTCGGCAACAGAGGAGTGATCATGCTGTACCCGGTCGAGAAGCCGACGCTGCGGGGAACACTGCGCATGCGGCTCTGGCTGCCGGCCGGGACGGAACGGACGCCCTTGCGCCTCACGGCGCCAGGCGTCGACCGAACGATCACCGTCGCACCCGGGCAGACACGGGTCCTGACGCTCCCGGTCGCCTCGCGCGGCCCATGGACGCTCCACTTTCGGACGAACAGCACCGGCACGGTCGGCTTCGAGCTGCGCCCGATCAGCGTCAAGGCCGCGACGCCGGTCTTTACGCCAAAGCCCTCCTACTAGACGCAATCGCGGAGGCCTTGCGCCTCCGGCAGCGACTCGAGCTTCTTGAGCGTGTTGTTCTCGATCTGACGGATCCGTTCGCGCGTGACGCCGAACGCCTTGCCGACCTCCTCGAGCGTGCACGGTTGCGCACCCGTCAGGCCGAACCGGAGCTCGATCACCTGCCGCTCGCGGTCGGGCAGCGCGGCGAGCGCGCTTTCGATGTCCTCGCGCCGGAGCGACAGTGACGCCTGCTCGTCGGGGGATTCGGCCGCCTCGTCCTGGACGAAGTCGCCGAGCTCCGATTCCTCCTCCTCGCCGATCGGCTTCTCGAGCGAGACGGGATGCTGAGCCATCCGCAGGATCTCGCGCACCTCGGCGGTGGTGATCTCGAGCTCGACTGCGATCTCGTCCGGCCGCGGCTCGCGCCCGAGGCGCTGGACGAGCTGGCGCTCGATGTGAACGACCTTGTTCAGCTTCTCGACCATGTGCACCGGGATCCGAATCGTGCGCGCCTTGTCGGCGATCGCCCGCGTCACGGCCTGCCGGATCCACCAGGTCGCGTAGGTCGAGAACTTGTATCCCTTGCGGTAGTCGAACTTCTCCACCGCGCGGATCAGTCCGAGCGAGCCCTCTTGGATCAGGTCGAGAAAGCTCAGGCCGCGTCCGAGATACGACTTGGCGATCGAGACAACGAGACGGAGGTTCGCTTCGATCATCTGTGTCTTCGCGGACATGTCGCCGCGCTCGATCCGCTTCGCGAGGTAGACCTCCTGGTCGGCGGTCAGGAGCGGCACCTTGCCGATCTCCCGCAGGTAAAGGCGGAGCGAATCGAGCGACGGCTCGACCGAGAGGTCGAGCTTCGGTGTCTTCTCCTCCTCTTCCGGCGCGAGCTGCTCGTGCGGCGGGTGCTTGTGCTGCTCCCCCTCCATCAGCTCGACGCCGTGGTCGATCAGGTACGTGTAGAAGTCCTCGATCTGCTCCTTCGAGAGCTCGACTTCCTCGAGCCCCGCGGCGATCTCGTCCGGCCGCGGCTCGCGCCCGAGGCGCTGGACGAGCTGGCGCTCGATGTGAACGACCTTGTTCAGCTTCTCGACCATGTGCACCGGGATCCGAATCGTGCGCGCCTTGTCGGCGATC
>JBARRS010000021.1:0-23573 GCA_049644345.1 Gaiellaceae bacterium | reverse complement strand
GGGCAGGTCCAGATCGGCCAGGCGCTCCCCCACGGCGAGCCTGCAGGCTGCGGCGACGAGATTAACGCCGGTCGCCTTGCTCGCAAAAGGCACGGTGCGCGACGCCCGCGGATTGACCTCGAGCACGTAGAGCTCCCCCTCGGCGATCGCGAGCTGGACGTTCAGCAGGCCGACGACGCCGAGCGCAGGGCCGAGCCGCCGAACGACCTCGTCGACGAGCTCCCTCTCGACGGCGCCGAGCGCGGGTGCCGGCAGGACACACGCCGAGTCGCCGGAGTGGACGCCGGCCTCCTCCACGTGCTGCATCACGGCGGCGACGTACGTCTCCTCGCCGTCGCAGAGCGCGTCGACGTCGAGCTCGACTGCGTTCTCGAGGAACCGGTCGACGAGCACGCGGCCGGCTCCGTCGACCGCAGCCGCCACGGCACCTCGGTCGTAGCAGATGCGCATTCGCCGTCCGCCGAGCACGTAGGAGGGCCGAACGAGGACGGGGTAGCCGATGCGGCCCGCCGTCTCGACCGCCTCCTCGGGCAAGGACGCGATCCCCCAGTCCGGAACCGTGATCCCGAGCCGCCCGCAGAGGGCCGCGAATCGCTCTCGGTCCTCGGCCAGGTCGACCGCCTCGTAGGGCGTGCCGAGGATCCGGAAGCCCGCGCCCTCGAGCGCCCGAGCAAGCTTCAGCGGGGTTTGCCCGCCGAACTGGATCACGACCCCCTCCGGCGTCTCCCGCTCGCAGACCGCGAGCACCTCCTCGACGCCGAGGGGCTCGAAGTAGAGCCGGTCCGAGGTGTCGTAATCGGTGGAGACCGTCTCCGGGTTGCAATTGACCATCACGGCCTCGTAGCCGAGCGCACGGAAGCTCTGGGCCGCGTGGACGCAGCAGTAGTCGAACTCGATCCCCTGCCCGATCCTGTTCGGCCCCGAGCCGAGGATCACGACCCGGCGCGAAGCGAGGATCGGTACCTCGTCTTGCTCGCCCCAGGTCGAGTAGAAGTAGTTCGATTCCGCCGCGACCTCGCCGGCGCAGGAGTCGACGCGCCTGTAGACGGGCTTGATTCCCCATGCGCGCCGCTTCGCCTGCGCGACCTCCTCCGAGACGCCGCACGCCTCGCCGATCTCTGCGTCGGAGAGGCCCAGACGCTTCAGCCGCAGCCAGTCGTCTGCGACGAGATCGTCGACATGCGACGTGCAGCGCAGGGCGGCTCGTGCGCCGTCGAGCTCGGCCTGGAACCACGGGTGGAGGTTGGCCGGGCGCCACGCGTCGTCGAGCTCGCGCGCGCGCATCGCCTTGAAGAAAGCCTCCGCGAACGTGCGGCCGATCCCCATCGCCTCGCCGACCGACTTCATCTGGGTTCCGAGCTCCGTATCGGCGCCTGGGAACTTCTCGAAGGCGAAGCGCGGGACCTTCACGACGACGTAGTCGAGCGTCGGCTCGAAGCTCGCCGGAGTGGTCTTCGTCAGGTCGTTGGGAATCTCGTCGAGCGTGTAGCCGACGGCGAGCTTGGCGGCGACCTTCGCGATCGGGTAGCCAGTCGCCTTCGAGGCGAGCGCCGACGAGCGGGAGACGCGCGGGTTCATCTCGATCACGCGGAGCTCGCCGCTCTCGCGGTGCCGAGCGAACTGGATGTTCGAGCCGCCGCACTCGACACCAACGGCGCGGACGACAGCGGCGGCCGCGTCGCGCAGCTCCTGGAAGGCCTCGTCGGAGAGCGTCATCTGCGGCGCCACCGTGACGGAGTCGCCGGTGTGGACGCCCATCGGGTCGAGGTTCTCGATCGAGCAGACGACGACCACGTTGTCCCGCCGGTCGCGCATCACCTCGAGCTCGAACTCGTCCCACCCGAGCAGCGATTCCTCGACGAGCACCTGCCCGACCGGGCTCTCACGTAGCGCGCGGTCGAGAAGCGCCTCGAACTCGTCGCGGTCGCCGGCGGTGCCACCGCCGTGGCCGCCGAGCGTGAACGCCGGCCGCAGGATGACGGGGAAGCTCAGCTCGTCCGGGACCTGCTCCCCCGAGGTGACGATCTGGGACGCAGGCACCTTCAGGCCCGTCCCGCGCACGGTCTCACGGAACAGCTCGCGGTCCTCGGCGCGTCGGATCACCTCCGGCCCGGCGCCGAGCAGCTCGATCCCGAGCGCCCCGAGCAGGCCATCCTCGTGCAGCGCGATGGCGAGGTTGAGCGCCGTCTGTCCGCCCATTGTCGGCAACAGCGCGTCGGGCCGTTCTCGCCCGAGCACATCCGCGACGCCCTCCAGGTCGAGGGGCTCGAGGTAAGTGCGGTCGGCGAAGCCAGGGTCGGTCATGATCGTCGCCGGATTCGAGTTGACGACGATCGTTCGAAAACCGTCCTCGCGCAGCACCTTCAGCGCCTGGCAGCCGGCGTAGTCGAACTCGCAGGCCTGGCCGATCACGATCGGCCCCGAGCCGATCAGGCAGACGGAGCGGAGGTCACGCCGCCTTGGCATACGAGACCTCCTCGACCCATTCCTCGAGCAGTGACCACGCGTCGTGCGGGCCGGGCCCCGCCTCCGGGTGGAACTGTGTCGAGCGTGCCCGAAGCCACGGGAAGTCGAGCCCCTCGACCGTGCTGTCGTAGAGCGAAACGTGCGAGACCTCCTTCGCATCCGAGGCTGCAACCGCAAACCCGTGGTTCTGACTCGTCACGAGCACGCGGCCGCTGCGACGGTCGAGCACGGGATGGTTGGCCCCGCGATGGCCGAACGGCAGCTTGAAGGTCTCGTGCCCCGCCGCGAGCGCGAGCAGCTGATGGCCGAGGCAGATGCCGAGCACAGGGACGCGGCCGAGCAGCGCCCGTACCGTCTCGACCTCGTCGTGCAGGGGCTCGGGGTCTCCCGGGCCGTTCGAGAGCAGGATCCCGTCGAAGGCCGCGAGCTCGCGCGGATGCGCGTCGTGCGGGAAGACGGTCACGGCGGCCCCCGACCACGCGAGGCGGTCCAGAATCGAGCGCTTGCACCCGTAGTCGACGACCGCGATCCGGGCCGTCCCCGCGTCGGAGAAGACGTACGGCTCGGAAGTCGAGACCCGAGTGGCGAGAGCCCGGCCCCTCATCGGGGGCTGTTCGCGCACCGCTTCGAGCGCCTCCTCCACCGAAGCCTCGCCCGAGATCGCGATCGCCCGCATCGCGCCCCGGCTGCGCAGGTGGAGCGTCAGGGTCCTCGTGTCGACATCCGAGAGGGCCACGACTCCGCGCCCGTGGAGCCAGTCGGTCCAGGCGGGCCCGCGAGCCTCGCGCATCACGACCGCCCGCGCGCGAACCCGCGACGACTCGCACCGCTCGGGCGCGACGCCGTAGTTGCCGACCATCGGCGCGGTGAAGCAGACGATCTGCTCTGCGTAACTCGGGTCGGTGACGACCTCCTGGTAGCCGGTCATCGCCGTCGTGAACACCGCCTCGCCGAAGGCGAATCCCGGCGCGCCGACCGACTCCCCGCGGAAGACCGTGCCGTCCTCGAGGGCGAGAAAGCCCGTCATGACCCGTGCACCACCCGGCCGGCCGCGACGGTCATCGCGACGCGGCCGGTCAGCGTGTGTCCGAGCAGCCACGAGTTTGCGGAACGCGAGCGGAAGCAGGACTCGTCGACGCGCCATTTCGCCGCCGTGTCGAGCAGGACGAGATTCGCTGGAGCGCCCACCGCGATCCGGGGCGGCTCCAGCCCATAGATCCGCGCGGGGCCGGCCGACATCCGCTCGAGAAGCGTGTCAAGCGGGAGCAATCCCGGCTCGACCAGATGCGTGTACAGCGCGGCGAACGCCGTCTCGAGGCCGGTGACGCCGAAGGGCGCCGCCTCGAACGGCACCTCCTTCTCGTGGCGCGCGTGGGGGGCGTGATCGGTCGCGACCGCGGCGATCGTCCCGTCCCGGAGCGCCTCGACCAGCGCCGCGCGATCCTCGGCCTCACGGAGCGGCGGGTTCAGCTTCAGGTTCGAGTCGAGCGAGCGGACGGCCTCGTCCGTGAGACAGAGGTGGTGCGGCGTGGCCTCGGCCGTCGCATCTACGCGAGATCGCATAGAGCGCAGCGCGTCCACGGATTGCCGCGCCGAGACGTGCAGGACGTGCACCGGCTGCCCCTCGTAGGCCGCGAGCGCGAGGTCGCGCTCGACCATCACCGACTCGGCGACCGCCGGATAGCCGGCAAAGCCGAGCTCGGCGGAAACCGACCCTTCGTGCATCTGGCCGCCCTTTGAGAGCGTCGGCTCCTCGCAGTGGAGCGCGAGCGGGCGGCCAGTGACCGAGTGGTACTGGAGCGCCCGCCGCATCAGCCCCGGCGTGACCACCGGCTTGCCGTCGTCGGTGAAGCCTGCGGCGCCCTGCTCCGCGAGCTCGACCATCTCGGTCAGCTCCGCTCCCTCGAGGCCCTTCGTGATCGAGGCCAGGAAGCCGACCGGCACCGACGCTTCGGCCTTCGCGGACTCGATCAGCGCTCCGAGCACGGCAGCCGAATCGACGACCGGCTCGGTGTTCGGCATCGCGAGAATCGCGCAGTAGCCGCCTGCGGCGGCCGCCGCCGTTCCTGAGCCGATCGTCTCCTCGTCCTCGCGGCCGGGCGTTCGCAGATGGACGTGGGGATCGACGAACGCAGGCGCGAGCACGAGCCCACCGCCGTCGATCACGCGGTGGTTGTTGGTCTCGAGGCCGGTCCCGAGCTCGGCGATCGTGCCTCCGTCGACGCGGACGTCGAGCGTCGCGTCGATCCCCTCGACTGCGTCCAGTACACGCGCGCCGCGGACGACGAGGTCGTCTCGCTTGCGGTCCTTTGCCCAGAGCATCACGCGACCTCCAGGGGCTCAGCCCGGACCGGCACCGGCCCGTGCGTAAGCAGGTCGTAGAGAACCGCCATCCGCGTGACGAGGCCTGAACGCACCTGGGTCTCGATCAGCGCATCCGCGGCGTCGGCCACGAGCGGGTCGATCTCGACCCCGCGGTTCATCGGTCCCGGGTGCATCACCTTCTGCCCGGGCCTCAGCCGAGCCGGCGTCACGCCCCAGCGGGCCGCGTACTCCCGCAGCGACGGGACATAGTTGGCGCCTTCCTGCATCCGCTCTTGCTGCATCCGCAGCACGTAGACGACGTCCGCCGCTCCGATCGCCTCGATCTCCGAGCTCGTCTCGCAGCCCATCGCCTCGATCCCGCGCGGGAGCAGCGGTGGAGGGGCGACCAGCGTCACCTGCGCGCCCATCAGGATCAACGCCTGGATGTTCGACCTTGCGACGCGCGAGTGAAGGACGTCGCCGACGATGGCGACGTGCAGGCCCTCGATCTTCCCGAACTCCTCCTGGATCGTGTAGAGGTCGAGCAGCGCCTGGGTCGGATGCTGATGCTTGCCGTCGCCGGCGTTGACGACGTGCGCGTCGGTGTAACGGGCGACGAACTGCGGCGCGCCGATCTGCGGGTGGCGGATCACGATCACGTCCGGCTCGTACGCCCCGAGCGTGAGCGCTGTGTCCTTCAGCGACTCGCCCTTGTCGACCGAGGAGCCGGCGGACTTGATCGACATCGTGTCGGCCGAGAGTCGCTTCGCGGCGAGCTCGAAGCTCGACGACGTGCGGGTCGAGGACTCGTAGAAGAGATTGACGACGGTCCGGCCGCGCAGCGTCGGCAGCTTCTTCATCTCCCGCTCGAACGAGCGTGCGAAGCTGCGCGCCGTACCGAGCAGCCGCTCGACATCCTCGCGGGAGAGATCGGCGATCGAGATCAGATGCCGCCGCGGCGGCTCCTTCGGCGGGAGGAACTCCTCCCGCATCACCTTGATTTCAGCCATTCCTAGCCTACGGCTCCTTTCTTGACGTAGCGCTCTCGAGGACGACCGCGTCCACCTCGTCTACCTCGACCAGCTGGACCTGGATCCGCTCACCGCGAGCGGTCGGAAAGTTCTTGCCCACGTAGTCCGGCCGGATCGGCAACTCGCGGTGGCCACGATCGGCGAGTACGGCAAGCTGCACCCGTGCGGGACGGCCGTAGTCGAAGAGCGCGTCGATCGCCGCGCGGATCGTGCGGCCCGTGTAGAGGACGTCATCCACGAGCACGACCGTCTTTCCTTCGAGCGGGAAGTCGAGCTTCGTCGACCGCACGAGCGGCTGCGCGTGCTGCGGCGCCTGGCCGCTCCTGACGTGGACGTCGTCGCGGTAGAAGGTGATGTCGAGCTGGCCGAGCGCGACCTCTTCGCCGGCGAAGTCTGCGATGCGGCGGCGAAGGCGCTGCGCGAGCGGGACGCCGCGCGTGTGGATGCCGACGAGGGCGACGTGCTCGAGCTTGGGGTTGCCCTCGATGATCTCGTGAGCGATCCGCGAGAGCGTCCGCTCGACGGCCTCGCTATCGAGGAGGACCTTCTCGGCCGCGGCAGGGGCCACGCTCAACGGGCGCGGGCGCCGGGCAGCTTCCAAAGGGCATGCTCTCGCATTCCGACTCCTTTCCGGCCTCGCGGGACCGAGTTAAAGGGGTTCCGGTCGCATGGGAGCCTAGCGGGCACCCCGGACGTCATGCAGGCGCTCTTGCGCGTCTGCATGCTGTTTGTCAACGAAACTGGTATAAAAGGCAGCCGTGAGGGTGCCTCACCGGCTCCTGCTTGTCGGGCTTATCGCCGCCCTTGCGGTCGCGGTCGCGGCCGCGGCGGTCGGGGCGGCGCAGGCGGCCCCGCCGACACTGAGCGGCGAGACGTTCGTCGCGGACGTACCGACGACCGAGACCCTTCGGTGCGACCCGAGCGGCACGTCGACGGTCACCTACTCCGGCTCCGGCGTCGCGGCCGGACCCTTCCCGGGAACGTTCACCGAGAGCGGAACGGCGATCATCGGACAGCAGGTCGAGACGCCGATCGGCGGGCCGTCGCTGGGGTTGCCGCCGGGCCGGATCTCGAGCCTACACGCCCAGTTCACGATCGACTCTCCGCTCGGGCAGGTGATCGGCCAGAAGTTCGTCGAGACCATCGTCCCCGGCAACTTCGGCGTCTGCCTCGACACCGGCGTTCCGACGCCCGTTCCCTTGCTCAACGCCGTGTGTCAGCCGCTTCGATACGAGTCTCTGCTCGCGCAGCTGCAGTACAGCGCGTCGATCACGGTTGCCAGCACCACGTCTGCCGATTCCGGCCTTGCAACGCTGGCGCAGAACGATCTCTTCTGCACGACGGCGAGTGCTCCGGGCGGCACCATCACCGGCTCCCAGCTGGACGAGAGTTTCGCCTCGACTCAGCCGGTCGATACTCCCGGTCATGCGACCGGAGGCGGACAGGTCCCAGGCGCCACGTTCGGCTTCACGGCAGACAGCACCGGCGACTCGTTCAAGGGCAACTGCAGGGTCGTCGAGCACGACACCGGATCGACTGCCAAGTGCCTGGACGTGACGCACTTCACGCAGACCGGCAACCACGTCGTCTTCAGCGGCGACGCACAGGTCGACGGCGTAGCCACGCAGTACCGAATCGACACCACCGACAACGCCGAGCCGGGCCGCGGAAGCGATACGTTCGCGATCACCACCGACAGCGGCTTCGCGGCGGGCGGGGTCCTCACGGGCGGCGACGTCCAGGTCCACAAGTAGCAGCCTCCCGGCTCTCGTCGCCTATCCTCAGCGTCCGTGGACGGAGCGACGACGACGCGTCTCGCCGAGCTCGCTGTGGGGTTCGGAGCGAATGTTCAGCCGGGTCAGATCGTCGCCGTCGAGGGCGAGACCGGAATGGAGATGATCGTGCGGGCGATCGCCGAGCGCGCCTACGAGCGAGGCGCTCGCTTCGTCGAGGCAAACTATTTCGACCCGTACGTGAAGCGTGTGCGCCTCGAGCGCGCGGCTGAGGAGACACTCGACTTCGTCCCACCGTGGTACGGCGATCGGATGCGCGCGTACGGGGAGCACCACTCCGCCCGGATCGCTCTCGTGCCGCGGGTCTCGCCCGGGATCCTCGAAGGGATCGATCCCGACCGGGCGGGCCGCGACGAACTGCCTGACCTCCGCGAGCGCCTCGATCTCATCAACGACAGGACGGTCAACTGGACCGCCGTCCCCTACCCGACCCGTGCCTGGGCGAGCGTCGTGCACCCCCAACTCGACGAGGACGAATCGGCCGCGCGGCTGAGCGAGGAGCTGGCATACGTCCTCCGCCTGGATGCGCCCGACCCGATCGCGGCCTGGAAAGAGCGCGCGGAAGCGCTCGAGGCGGCCGCCGAGCGCCTGAACGAGCTGGAGTTGGACTCGCTTCGCTTCGAAGGGCTCGGCACGGAGCTGACGATCGGCATCCTTCCCAGCTCGCGCTGGGATGCCGCGCGGGCGACGACCCGCGACGGGATCGTCTACTGCGCGAACCTCCCGACCGAGGAGGTCTTCACGACGCCGGATCCCGTGCGGGCCGAAGGCGTCGTTCGCTCGACGAGGCCGCTCGAGCTCGGCGGGACCGTGATCGAGGGTCTCACGGTCCGCTTCGAGGGCGGGAGCGCGGTGGCGATCGACGCCGACAAAGGCGCAGAGGTTCTGCGCCGGCGCGCCTCGGTCGACGACGGCGCCTCTCGGCTCGGCGAGGTCGCGCTCGTCGACCGCGAGGGCCGGATAGGACCGCTCGGCACGGTCTTCTACAACACCCTGCTCGACGAGAACGCCGCGAGCCACATCGCCCTCGGCAGCGCCTACGAGATGAACGTCGACGAGGCCGACCTGCCGCTGATCAACCGCAGCAAGATCCACGTCGACTTCATGATCGGCTCGAACGACGTGGAGGTAACCGGCGTCACGCGGGACGGTCGCGAGATGACCCTCCTCAGCGACGGCCGCTGGCAGATCTAGGCGCTTCGACCCTGGGGCGTCGTCGATCCCGGCCCGCTTTCCTTCAGCCGGGTTTAGACGGTCGCGCCGGCAAAGCCGCCACGACCTCTAGGTCGGCGTCGCCAAGCGACGCCTAGGCGTCGGAGACGAGCTCGTCGGGGTCCGTCATCGCCTCGATCGCGTGCTGCGCGGACTCCAGGTCGGATTCGGGGACGAGTACCTTCTGCGGCGCGTTCTCTGTTGCCCGAGGGTGCTGCTCGACGGCGTTCTCGAGCGTCGAATCGATCCCCGCCGCGGTGAGGATTGCCTGGATCTCCTCCGCCTCTCCGACGTCCTCGGCGAGCGCGACCTGAACGAGCCCGCTCACGGGACGGCCTCCGCCTCGGGCGCCGGCTCAGCCTGCGCTTCCTCGCGGACTCGGAGGGCGCCGCCCTTGACCAGGCGCGGCGAGCCCCGTTCGGGGAACGGCACCTCGACGATGTCGAAATCTTTCGGCACGACGGTGTCGGGGAAGATCGTACGTGCTTCCCGGGCGACCTCGGGACCGAAGTACCGGTTCGACAGATGCGTGAGCGCGAGCAGCCCCACCTCGGCGTCGCGCCCGATCTCCGCCGCTTCGAGCGCCGTCGAGTGGGCGGTCTCGTGCGCCCGTTCCCGCTCCTCGTCGAGAAACGTGGCCTCGTGGACGAGGACGTCGGCTCCGCGCGCGGCCTCGAGGACGGTCACCGACGGCGCCGTGTCCCCGGCGAGCACGACCTTCCGCCCCGTCCGCGGCGGTCCCAGCACGTCCGCGGGGGTCACCACCTGCCTGTCGTCGAGCGTCACCGACTCTCCGCGCTGGAGCAGGCCCCGCGCGCGAGGGGGCACGCCGAGGGCGTCGGCACCCTGGACGTCGAAACGGCCGGGGCGAGGATGCTCGATCACTGAGTAGCCGACCGCAGAGACGACATGGCCGACCGGGAAGGTCACGAGGGTGTACTCGGGCCGCTCGAGCGTGTCGCCCGGCTTCAGCTCGACGAGGTCGAGGTCGTAGCTGAGCTTGCCGAAGATCCGGCGCAGCGCTGCGAAGAGGTCGCCGAGGCCCACCGGGCCGTAGACGGTCAGCGGCAGCTCGCGGCCTCTGAGCGCGAACGTCTTGAGCATCCCAGGTAGCCCCAGGTAGTGGTCGGCGTGAAAGTGCGTGAGAAAGATCTCGCGCAGCTCGATCAGGCCGATCGACGAGCGCAGCATCTGCCGCTGAGTCCCCTCGGCGCAGTCGAACAGGAACCGCTCCCCGCCGCGGCGGAGCAGAATCGCCGACGGGGCACGGTGGGCGGTCGGAACCGAGGCCGAGGTGCCGAAGAAGACGAGATCGAGGTCCACGCGGCAAGTGTAGGCGCGGCCCTTTTGCCGCGTCTCTACGGGAGGACGAGCTTCTGCCCCGGCCGGACGAGCTGGCCGTTCAGACCGTTCCGCTGCTCGAGTCGCCAGATCGTCTCGCGCGGATCGCCCCGGTAGTGAGAAGCCGCGATCGACCAGAGCGTGTCGTACGGGCGCACCGTGTACACCCGCTCTGGGCCGGCGCCGTGCGAGGCGCGTGCGACGACGCTCAAGGCGATCACCGCCAGGACAAGCGCAATCAGCAGCTTCCCGAACATACGTTCGCCATGCTAGCGCGAACGTGTGTTCGTGTCAACCCTCGCCGCGCAACACCTTTCTCAGCAGCGCCAGGATCTGACGGCGGCGGCGCGCCTGCGCCTTCTGCTTCTCCTTCTCCTCCTTGTCTCCCACGCTTGGAGAGATGCACGGCGGGCGTGAAACCTTCAGGGCTTCACACGGTTCAGAAGATCCCGTCCAGAAATGCCCCGTCGCGGTAGACGAGCTTGCCGTCGGCATAGACCTCGCCCCCGGAGCGGAGGTCGCAGATCATGTCCCAGTGCAGTCCCGAGCGGTTGAGCCCGCCGCTCTCCGGATACGCGGTCCCGAGGGCGAGGTGGACGCTGCCGCCGATCTTCTCGTCGAAGAGGATGTTGCGCGTGAACACCGTCACGGCCTCGTTGAGGCCGAAGGCGAACTCGCCCAGGCGCCGCGCTCCCTCGTCCAGCGCGATCATCTGCCGTAGGAACTCCTGGCCGCGCGTCGCGCTCGCTTCGACGACCTCGCCGCCCTCGAAGCGAAGGCGAACGTCGTCGACCTCACGACCCTGGAACACGGCGGGATAGGTGAAGCGAATCTCGCCGTCGACGGCGTCCTCGACCGGCGCGGTGAAGACCTCACCGTCCGGGAAGTTTTCGTGGCCCTGCGAGGGGATCCACGTGCGGTCGGCGACGCCGAGCGTCAGATCCGTCCCCTCCGCGACGACCCGCAGCTCGCTCCGCTCCTGGAGAAACGCAGCAAGGCGACTGATCCGAGCGCCGAGCTTGCGCCAGGCCTCGATCGGATCGCGACGGTCGAGGAAGCCCGCGCCGTAGACGAAGTCCTCGTACTGAGGCAGCGACATGCCCGCGTCCTGCGCTGCCGCGTCGGTCGGATAGACCGTGCCGGTCCAGCGCAGCGTTCCCTCGGCGGCGCGCTCGATTGTCCGGTTGCCGAGCCGGCCGCGGGCACGCATGTACGCCGCGTGCCGTGCCGGGTCGACGCTCGAGAGCGACTTCGTGTTCGCTGACGCCTCGACGGCGATGCGCACGTCCGCAGTCTCGATCTCGACCACCCGCACGGGGTTCACCCACTCGACCTGCGCCTGCGACCCCTCGAGAAGCAGGTTCTCGATCAGGCCGTCGACGCCGACGCGCGGGCGAGGATGCCCGCCCGCCCGCAGGACCGCTCGGTAGAGCTCACGGATGACCGGCTCGGCGAGGGCCGTTCCCTCGAGCAGTACGAGATCGCCTTCGCCGACGCGCGTCGAGTAGCCCACGAGCACATCGGCGAGGCGCTCGTGGCGCGGATCCGGCATCAGGCGGTCTTGGCCGGCTCGGGCGCGACGAGGAAATTCCCCGCTCGCCAGACGAGCTCGCCGTCGGCGTAGACCTCGCCCTCCTTCCGGAGGTCGCAGATCATGTCCCAATGGAGGCCGGACCTGTTCCGGCTGCCGAGGGTCTCGAAGCCGGAGCCGAGCGCCAGGTGCATCGTGCCCCCCAGCTTCTCGTCGAAGAGGATGTTGCGGGTGAAGCGGTCGATCTCGTAGTTGAGCCCGAACGCGACCTCCCCCAGCACGCCCGCTCCTTCGTCCATGTCGAGCATCGCCTGAAGGTAGTCACCCCCCGCGGCCGCCTCGGCCCGCTCGACGCGACCGTGCTCGAACCGGAGCCGCACGTCCCGGACCTCGCGCCCTTCGAAGATCGCGGGAAACGAGAAGCGGATCGTCCCCTCGGTCTCCGTCTCGACCGGGCTCGTGTAGACCTCGCCGTCCGGCATATTCAGCTTGCCGACCGCCGGCTGCCAGCTGCGGCCCTCGACAACGACGCGAAGATCTGTGTCCTCGCCGACGAGCCGGAGCTCGCGAACCGTGTCGAGCCAGCGTGCGCGCTCGACGAGCTGCTCCCCGTAGCTGCGCCAGTGCGCAACGGGATCCTCCTCGTCGACGTGGCAGGCGCGGTAGACGAAGTCCTCGTACTCCCGCAGCGACAGCTCCGCGTCCTGCGCGTGGGCGTTCGTCGGGTAGAGGGTCCCAGACCATCTCGCCTCGTCGCGCGAGATTCGGTCCCACAGCCGGTTGCGCAGCTCCCGGCGGGTGGCTATGTGGCGCTGGTGGCGGTTCGGGTCGAGGCGAGTGAACGAGCGCGTGTTCGACTCTGACCAGATCGTGATGTTCGCATCGATGAGGTCGATCTCGCGCCATTCGAGCGGAGAGTTGAACGTGAGCTGCTCCTCGGACGCCTCCTCGATCAGGAGCTCGGCCAACCCCTCGATCTCGACGTGTGTGTACGGGTGGGCACCCCGGCGGAGCGCCGCCCGGTGCAGCTCGACGATCAACGGCGTCGCCACCGGTGCGCCGTCGATTCGCACAATCTGTCCCTCGCGCAGCTCGAGCGAGTAGCCGACGACCAGCTCTGCTAGTCGCTCGACGCGCGGATCGGTCATCCGCGGGTGTGTATAGCAGACGCCGGCTTCAGCGCCGGAACGGCTTGCCGAACGCCAAGCTCGTGCGGGCTGGGTTCATCGTCGCCGCGACGGTGACGGCGAGGACATAGCGTCCGTGCTTCAGGCGCCGGGGCGGGAACGCCACGAATCGCCGTCGGTACGCCGTGATCGTTCCTGTCGACTTCAGCACCCGCCGCGGGGAGGACGCCGCGAGCAGCGTCCGCTTGATCGCCGCCCGCGAGAGGGTGCCACGAGCCGGCAGGCGAATGATCGCGGCACGGAACGTCGCTTCCTCCTGGGTGGTGACGACAAGCGTCTGCTTCTTCCCGAACGTTGTCTTCGCGCCGGCGACGATGGTCGTATGACGCCACGCGACGGCGGGGCCCGTGCAGGCACTGTTCGCGACCGCGTTCTTCACCGCAGCGTAGGCCGGCCGCTTGTAGCCGTCTGCGCGGATCAGCCCGCTCTGCCAACGGTCGAGGTCGGTCTCGTCGTAGAGGTGGAAGAAGCTCAGCACCCGCACGCCCGGGTCGCAGCTGACGAGCTTGACGGCCTGGACGTCGTAGCGGGCCTGGGTCGCATCGTCGATCGTGATCGCGGTCTCCTGACCGTGGTAGAAGCTCCTGACCGAGGCCGGGATCGAGACCTGCCAGCCGACCTCGTCGAGATCGAGCGTCAACGGGTGCTTGGATTTGTTGCCCGGCTCCGCGAACGTCGGCTGCCCCGTCCCGCCGAAGGAGTCCCAGGCCGCCTGCTTGATCCGGTCGAGGTTGACCAGCCCTCCGTTCGGCCAGATCGTGCCTTTTGTCGGGGGGTCGGTGTTCGACTGCGGGTACGGATGGAACGCGAGCTCGTCCATCAGCGGCTTCACGCGCTTGCTCTTTCGGTAAGCAACGCCCAGGTCGTGCAGAAACCGCACCGGCGACGTCGAGACGTTGCTCGAGGCCAGCGGGTTGTCGTTGCCACGCGGGGAGAGCCCGAGGCCGATCACGTTGATGCTCGGGTCGACAGCCTTCAACGCGTCGTACGAGCGGGCGAGAACCGGCTCGTACGTCGCGCCCGCGACCGGCACGCCGCGGATGAACTGCGGCTGCCAGAAGCGTGGCTGATTCGGCTCGTTGCCGACGACGTAGTCCTTCACGGTCGGGTACCTCCGGGCGACGAACTGGAGGAACGAGGCGAACTGACCGGGCGCTGAACGGGTGCCGGTGATGTCGGTCGGATGCGCGGGCGCGACGGAGATGACGATCTGGATCCCGTGGATCGCGGCCTCTGGAACGAGCCAGTCCAGCTGAGCCTGGTTGTCGAGCTGGTTCGGCGTCGCCGGGTTCCACGCAACCGAGACCCGGTTCTCCGTCAGACCGAGATCCGTCAGCGTGTCGAAGAAGCTCGCGTCTTTCGCACCGTCCTCGGTCACGCCGTACGAGACCGCGCCGGCACCGCCGGCGAGAGCCAGCGCGACGCAGGCGCATGCAAGCGTTGTCCAGATCGTCTTCATTCGAGAGCCCCCGTACCCGTCTAGCTTCTCACGTGAGGCGTGCAGGGTACATGAGCCGTCGGACCTATCCTTCGACTCCGATCGGCCTATTCCTCAGCCCGACCTCCACGAGGACTGCGTCCACGAGCCGGCCGGCGCCGAAGCGCACCGGGTCGTCCGCCGGTAATCCAGTCTCAGCCCCGGCGGCGGCGATTGCCTCCCTGGCCGCCCCTTCGTCGAGGTGCGAGGTGTTGAGCGCGATGCACGCCACGTGCGCGGGCCTGACCGGAAGAGCGATCCGCTCGTGAAGCTCGACGAGCTCGGCGAGGGGCGGGATCGGATGGCCCTCGCACCCCTCGATCTCCTCGGTGCCCGCCTTGTGACAGAGCACGAAGGCGTGTGGGGCGGCGCCGTGGATGAGGCCGAGCGTGACGCCCGAGTACATGGGATGGACGAGCGAGCCCTGCCCCTCCACGAAGAGCAGCTCTCCACCCCGCCTGACGCCCTCGACCACGAGCTGCTCGGCGGCACCGGCGAGAAAATCGGCCTTGACGGCGTCGACCGCGATCCCCCAGCCTGCGATCGCGATCCCGGTCTGGCCGGTCGGAACGAAGACGGAGGCAAGACCGCGGCTGCGCGCCTCGAGGTCGAGCTCGAGCGAGACCGTCTTCTTCCCGATCGCGCAGTCGGAGCCGACTGTCAGCACGATCTTGGCGGGAACGCGGAGGTTCTCGCCGGTCGGAACGTTCAAACCCTCCGGCGGCTTGCGCAGGTCGCGGAGCTCGACGCCGTGGCGCCGCGCGAGCTCGACCAGCTCGCCGTCCTCGGTCACGAGCTCGTGCAGGCCGTTCTCGATGTCGAGCCCCTTCGAAATGGAGCTCTTAAGCAGCTCGCGCCACTCGGGAGGGAAGCGGCCGCCCTGCGTCGCGACGCCGACGAGCGCCGTCGTCGGGCCGAAGCAGAGGGCGTCGTTCACGGTCGCGACGATGGGGATCCCCTCCTCTGTCTCGCCCGCGCGGGTCGTGTCGAGGATCGCCACTGTCGGGTCGGGCGCGTAGCGGATCACGCCGCGGGCCGTCTTCCCGTAGTGCGGGTCGCCGGACTTGCCCTCAGCGAGGATCAGGTAACGCTTCTCTTGCCTTGACACCGAGTCCCGGTGCGTTCGGGGGCAACTGCACGCCGTCGACGAATTCCACACCCGGCCACGGATCCTTGGCGAGCAGCAGGTTGCCGTCGAGGTCGACGAAGTCGCAGAGGCTCGCGATCTGCGTTGCGGCCGAGATGCCGAGGCCCGACTCGATCATGCACCCCAGCATCACGCCGAGGTCGAGCGCCCGCGCCGCGTGGATCATCCGCAATGCCTCGCGGATTCCGCCCGACTTCGCGAGCTTGATGTTGATCCCGTGCGCCATTCGCGCGCACTCCGCGACGTCGTCGAGGGTGTGGCAGTTCTCGTCGACGTAGATCGGGATCGGGGAGCGCTCCTTCAGACGGGCAGACTCCATCGCCTCCGCCGGGAGCGGCTGCTCGCAGTATTCGACGCCGAGCCCGGCCAGCTGCGGCAGGTGCTCCAGCGCCTCGTCTGAATCCCGCCAGCCTTCGTTGACGTCCACCTGGAGCGGGACATGGCTCACCGAGCGGACGGCACGGACGCGCTCGACGTCGAGCCCGTCCCCGCCGCCGAGCTTCAGCTTCAGGCGCTCGAATCGACCGGCGACCCGCTCGGCGCGCCGCGCCATCTCATCGGGATCTCCGAGCCAGATCGTCCAAGAGGTCGGCGGCCCCGCCCGGCGAAGGCCGAGGAGGCGCCAGACAGGTAGGCCGACGAGCCTCCCGCAGAGGTCGTGGAGCGCATGGTCCAGCGCTGCGCGGACGGCTTGCGTGTGCTCGCGCTGCGGGAGCGACCCGAAAATCTCGTCGAGCGCGAAGGGGTCTTCTCCGAGTTCCAGCTCCTCGAGGAACGCGACCGCCGAGGCCCCATCCTCCTCGTAACGCTCGATCGGCGTCGCTTCACCGTGGCCAATCCGCCCTTCGTGGCGGACATGGACCTCGACGACCTCGACCTCGTCCTCGGCGCCCCGCGAGATCACGAACGTTTCCGCCAGCCGCAGCGTGGAAGTCCGTGCTTCGAGATTCACACGGCTACACTAGCCCGCACGCGCCTGTAGCTCAGGGGATAGAGCGCGCGCCTCCGGAGCGCGAGGTCGCAGGTTCGATTCCTGCCAGGCGCACCTCTCCGATTGAAGTCCGGCTCCGGCTTCGCCGAGCCATGACGACTTCAATCGGATCGCCTTCGAATCTGATCTGTGCGCGCGAACGCCGGCAAAGCCGGCATTCGCGGCGGACTCTCGGGTACTCCGACGCAGTCGTTAGGTTCCGCCGGTGCTCGTCGCCTACGCGCGGTCGCTGAAGCCCGACCTGCCGCGGAACGTCTGGGTCGTTCAGGGCGGCGGGCTCGTCAACGCGTTCGGGAACGGGATCGTCCTGCCGTTCCTGATCATCTACCTGCACAACGTCCGCGGCGTCTCCCTCGGGGTCGCCGGGCTCGTCGCCGCGGCCAACTCGGCGGCGGCGCTGGCCACCGGGTTCCTCGCGGGGACCCTCTCCGACCGGATCGGCCCGCGCAACGTCCTGATCGGCGCGCTGCTCGTGATGACGGGGGCGATCGTGCTCTTCCCCTTGATCCGGACGAGCTGGCACGCACTCGCGCTCGGCGCGGCACTCGGCGCCGGAAGCGGCGCGTTCTGGCCGAGCCAGTCGAGCCTGATCGCCGCCTTCACTCCGAGCGGCCGGCGGCACTCCGCCTTCGGGCTCCAGCGTGTGACCATGAACCTCGGGCTCGCGCTCGGTGGCCTCACCGGCGGCCTGATCGCCTCGAGCGCCCGTCCGTCGAGCTACACGGCGCTCTTCCTCGTCGACGCCGCCACATTCCTCGGCTACGTGCTCGTGCTCCTGCGCCTCCCCGCGCCGCGGTTGTCTCCCCAGCGCGAGGCCGGCGGCTACCGCGAGGTGCTCCGCGACCGACCCTTCCGGAGCTACGTGCTGCTGAACGCGCTCTTCATCGGCTCGGGCATGGCCGTGATCGCCGAGCTGCTGCCGCCGTACGCGAAGAACAACGCGGGCGTCGCGGAGACGGGAGTGGGCGCGCTCTGGTTCGTGAACGCGCTCGTCGTCGTCCTCGCGCAGCTACCGGTCGTGAAGCTTGCCGAACGGCGGCGGCGGATGCTCGGGCTCGCCCTGATGGGCGTGATCTGGGCGGCGACGATGTTGATCATCGCCGCGACGGGAACCTGGCTTCAGGCGACGGCGGCGACGGCCGTCTTCGCGGTGGCCGTCGCCGCGTTCGGGATCGGCGAGTGCCTGCACGGCACGATTCACGTGCCGTTGACGGCCGACCTCGCTCCGCCCAGGCTCGCCGGCCGGTACCTGGCGCTCTCGAGCCAGTCGTGGCAGGTCGGTTGGATCATCGGGCCGGCGGCAGGAGGCTTCCTCCTCCAGCACGCGCCGCTCGCTCTCTGGCTCGGCGCCGCCGCGGCAAACCTGATCGGCTCGGGGTGGGCGCTCGCGCTCGAGCGCCGCCTCCCCGCGGCCGTGCGGCGGACGCCGGCGGCCGTGGAGGCGCAAGCGCCCGTCCTCGAGCGGGAGGCCGTACCGGCGGTCACGCCCTGACGGCAACCCCGGCGGTGGGCTTGGCTGCGAGGCTTTCCGGGTAGAATGGCGAACTCCGGTGCATCTAGACGACCCGCTCAGTACCAGTGCCGAGCTTGCCCCGCATCCGGCGAACGCGCGCCCGCTCCTCGACGGGCGAGCTTCTCGCACGGCCTGAGCCCCGCGTCGCAGAGCTTCAGGCCGACGGCCTGACGTGGGTCCACCTCGAGGCCCCGACCGACGTCGAGGCCGCCGAGCTGATGGAGCGCTTCGGTTGGCACCCGCTCGACCTGGAGGACGTGCTGTCGAGGCGGCAGCGGCCGAAGATCGACGAGTACGCCGAGGAGGGGTACATCTTCGGGGTCCTCCACTTCCCGGTTTACGACAAGGCCGTCCAGCGGCTGAACGCGGCGGAGCTCGACTTCTTTCTCGGCCAGGACTACCTCGTCACGCTCCCGAACGTCGAGCTGCTCCCGGTCACGCGTCTCTTCCGCCGCTGCGAGGAGGACGAGGAGCAGCGCGACCGGCTGTTCCGGGCGGGGTCGGGACGACTGCTCTACGAGATCCTCGACGACCTCTTCGACTATTGCTTCCCGATCCTCGACAAGATCAGCCACAAGCTCGACTCGCTCGAGGACGACATCTACGAGGGGCGCTCCGAGGAGATCGTGCGCGACATCTCCTACGCGAAGCAGGAGATCATCTCCTACCGCAAGATCATCAAGCCCGAGCGCGCGACGCTGCGGACGCTCGAGCGCAACGTCGACCGCTTCCTTCCGGAGGACCTCGAGAACTACTTCGACGACATCATCGACGCCGCCGAGCGGATCTGGGATCTCCTCGACAACTTCAAGGAGGTCGTCGACGCGCTCGAGGACACGAACGAGTCGGCCATCAACCACCGCCAGAACGACATCCTCCGCATCCTGACGATCTTCAGCGTCGTCCTGCTGCCGTTGACGCTGATCACGGGCGTGTTCGGCATGAACACGCACTTTCCGGGGTTCGGCACCGCCGGGGCCTTCTGGGCGATCGTCGCGGTGATGGCAGTCCTGTTCGTCGGCATGATCGCCTTCTTCCGGCTCAAGCGCTGGCTCTGAGCAAGGCGAAGCGGCGGAGCCGCTGTTCCGCCGCTTCGGAATACCGAGTCTGTCGGCCGGCGCTAGGCGCGGACGCGGTCGTCCGCGGGCACCTTTTCCCGCTCGACCGGCGCGCCGCCGGCCTCACGCGCGGTCGCCGGCGTCTCCTCGTACTTCTCGCGGACGACGGGCCGCACGGCCGCCACGGTCAGCAACCCCAGCGCGAGCGCACCGAAGGTCGCGATCAGGAGCCCGGTTCCATAGTGGTAGCCGAGCGGCACCCAGACCTTCATCCAGGTCGAGCCGTTCGCGAGTGTCCCGAGCGTCGTCCCGCCGTGCCAGACGGGCGTGAAGACCGGCCCGAGCACGAACCACGCGCCTGCGACGATCGACGCGAGCGCGCCGAGCGCCGCCCCGGCGCGGAAGATCGCACCAGCCAGGATGAGGCCGCCTACGACGGCGAGGGCGCCGGCGGTCAGGTTCAGTTGCCAAGCGGTCGAGGTCCACTGCCAGGCCGAGGCGCCTCTGGGGTAGTCGAAATCGGGCCCGACATACGGGACGATCCCGCCCCACACGCCGAGCAGGAGGATCATCAACCCGAGAAATCGCGCACTCATTTTGTGCAGTCGCATTCGGAACCTCCGTTTGGAGTTCTCTGTATCTCCAACGGCCGAAGCCGATTCCGCGTTACGCGCGGCCGGCGCGAACCCAGGTAACCAAGCCGATTCGGGGCGATAGGCTCAGACGCATGACGAAGCAGCTCTGGGCGCCGTGGAGGCTCGAGTACATCGAGCAGGCGGACGAGCAGGAGGGCTGTCTCTTCTGCCGCGCCGCAGCCGGCGACGACGAGGAGACGCACGTCGTCCACCGGGGCGAACGGGCGTTCGCGCTCCTGAACAAGTTCCCTTACGCGTCGGGGCACCTGATGGTGGCGCCGCTCCGGCACGTCGGCGACTTCGGTGAGCTGGACTCCGACGAGGCGCTCGAGATTCATCGCCTTGCAGCGCAGGCGCTCGGCGCGCTTGCGGCCGAGTACCGGCCGCAGGGCTACAACCTCGGCTGGAACCTCGGCCGGATCGCCGGTGCCGGCGTGCTCGACCACGTCCACCTGCACGTCGTCCCGCGTTGGGCCGGCGACACGAACTTCATGCCCGTGCTCGCGGACGTGAAGGTGCTGCCGGAGCATCTCGTCGTGACCCGCCGGAGGCTGGCCGAGGCCTGGCCCATTGCGTAGAGAAGGCCGGCAGCGGGAATCGATCCCGCGGTGCGCTCGGTCATAGACGATCGTTATCGGCTAGAGAAGAAGCTCGGCGTCGGCGCCATGGCGGAAGTCTGGCTGGCCCACGACGACGAGCTCGGACGGCCGGTCGCATTGAAGCTGGTCAACGCGAGCGCCGACCCCGGTCGCTTCGAGCGTGAGGCACGTGCCGTCGCCGCACTCTCTCACTCCAACATCTGCCAGCTCTACGACTGTGGCACGGCCGAAGGGCGCGCCTTCATGGTGCTCGAGTACCTCCCGGACGGCACTCTCGAGGACAGGCTTCCGTCCGGACGGCCGCTGCCCGACGACGAAGCGAGACGGATCTCGGCGGAGCTTGCCGCTGGGCTCGCACACGCGCATGCCCGGGGCATCGTCCACCGCGACCTAAAGCCCGCCAACGTGCTTTTCGATCACGAAGGAAGGCTGAAGATCGCGGACTTCGGCATCGCGGCGATCGCCGGCGAACGCACCCTTACCGCAGACGGCACGGTCCTCGGGACGGCTGCGTACATCTCACCGGAGCAGGTCAACGCAGACTCCGCGACGCCCGCGAGCGACGTCTACTCGTTCGGCGTGATCCTCTATCGAATGCTGACGGGGCGCCTCCCGTTCGAGGCGGAGAGCGCGGTGGAGCTCGCGGAGAAGCACGTCCGCGAGGAACCGCCCGCGATCGAGACACTGCGCCCCGACGCACCGCCGGATCTCGCGCGCCTGGCTGAAGCGGCGTTAGCGAAGCGGCCGGAGGAGCGCCCTGCGGACGGCGCCGCCCTGGTCGATGGAATCGGCGCGCTCGAGACGGCGACTTCGGAGACGACCGCGCTCGCAGCCGCCCCCACGCAGGCGATCCGAAGGATGGGCCCGTGGCCCGTCGGCCGCCTCGTCGCAGGCGTTGCCGCCCTCGTCGCTCTCGCCGCAGCGGGCGTCGCCGTTGCGCTCCTCACGACCACCGGAACGCCGGGCAGGGGAACGCCGGCACAGACCCACAGCCGCGCACGAAACCGCAGCCAGTCGACGGGCGGCGCCACGACCGGCGTCGTCGGTACGACCCGCTCGACGCAGACGTCCTCGACCAGGCACACGACGACGGCGGCACCGACCACCGCGCCGACGTCGACGACTCCGACGACCGCGCCGTCGACAACAGCACCGGCCACGACCACGACCACGACCTCAACGACCGCTTCGACCGGCACCACCACGACGATTCCCTAGGACGTTTTGGTTACCCCGACCGGCTGGAGCGCGTTCAGGCAAGCTTTAGTTGCTCTCGAGCGAATCGAAGGAGGAACCGATGGCAAGACGCATCGGAGCGATCGTCGCCGGCGGGCTCACCCTTACGCTCAGCACCGCACCCGGAGCGCTGGCGCTTCCACAGGCGTGCACACCGAGCCCAAACCGCGACCACGGCTGGGAGGTCGTCCTCACCCATGCGCGCACCCAGAGCAAGGCCAAGGCCACGCTCGCGCTGGTGCAGAAACAGTCGCGTGCGAAGGGGCTGAAGGCCGTGATCGAACGCGACGGCTGCCCGGACTACGAGGTGGCCATCACCGGCTTCCGAACGAAGAGCCAGGCAGTCGCAGCAGAGAAGCAATCGAAGGCCGGCTTCCCGCACGCATCACTCGAACACACCTAGCCGGCCGCCCGAATAAGGCTCGCAATCTGCGGAGCGCTATTTCCTCGCGATCCCGAGCTCTATCTCTGCCTTGGCGGTGTTGGCATCGCGTCGGGAGAGGTTCTCGATTGCGATCGAGTCGCGATTGGTGGCCTCAATCGTCAACGTGCTCCACTTGAGCCCGCTTTTTACGCTGACGTTGGTGATTTGGGCGAACTCGAGCGTCTGGCTTTTGCGCCTGCCGATCGATCCTGCTTCTCGCGCTTCCAGGCGATCGGGGAAGATGAGCAGTTCCTGCGGTAGTACCGCTCCCTTCAGGCCGGTGCCGGTGAGCGCCGAGAGCACGCGGCTCGACCTGATCACGAGTACAGGCTCATGACGATGCGGACTCGGCACCGGCGGAGTATGCGGCGTGACCCGTCGGGCCTGCAAGGCAACAGCGCAAGCTGCAGAACGCTCCCCACCAGGACGCGCGCGAGGTTGGTCGCCGTCCTCGACCATCGCTAGCCTCCGCCGCTTCGGCATTGACTGATCCGCACAAGTTCAGCAGGAGGCGCCGCGTTGCCGCTTCTCGCCGCCGCCGCACCAGGAGACAGGTCGTGCTCGGCCTCACCGTCGCGCTTGCAAGCGCGATCGCGGCGGCGGCGCTGCTGCGCGGTGGAGAGGGCAGCGGTCACGCCCAGCGAAGCGGCAAGCGGGAAAGAACGCGGCGACCTCGGCGTGTCCGCGGCGCGGCAAGCAGGCCTGCCGGCTCCGGCGGGACCCATCCCCGGCTACTTGCTGATCGCAGACCGCGGCAACAACCGGATTCTGCTCGTCGACGGACGCAAGCGGATTCTCTGGCGGTACCCGAAGCCGGGCGTCGCGCCGGCCTTTCCGTTTCGCTTCGACGACGACGCCTTCTTCGGGCCCGGTCTACGCACGATCATCAGCAACCAAGAGGAAGAGCACACGATCCAAGTGCTCTCATTTCCCGGAGGTCATGTGCTCTGGCACTACGGGCACGTGAATGTGCGTGGGAGCGCGCGCGGTTACCTGAACACGCCGGACGACGCCTATCTGCTTGCGAACGGGCTCCGCACCGTCGCCGACGCCTACAACTGTCGCGTGCTCTTCATCTCAGCCGCGAAGCGAATCGTGCTCCAGATCGGAAGGACGGGCGGCTGCGCCCACGATCCTCCGAGGAGCCTCGGCGCCGTCAACGGCGGCACGCCGCTCCCCAACGGCGGCATCCTCGTCAGCGAGATCCGGGGCTCGTGGCTCGACGCATTCAGCCGCACCGGCCGCCTGCTCTGGTCCGTGCGAGCACCGGTCTCGTACCCCTCCGATCCACAGTGGCTCGGTGGCGGGCACATCCTGCTCTCCGACTATGCCAGGCCCGGCCACGTCCTGATCATGACCACGCGAGGCCGGCTGCTCTGGCGCTACGGCCCTTCCTCCGGACCCGGCATGCTCGACCATCCCTCGCTCGCGCTGCGCCTGCGCAGCGGCCTGATCGCCGTCAACGACGACTACCGGCATCGGGTGGTGCTGATCAGCATCCGCCGCCGCCGGATCGTCTGGCAGTACGGTCATACCGACGCGAAAGGAACCCGGCCCGGCTTCCTCAACACACCGGACGGGATGGACCTCCTCCCCTACGAGCGCGCCAGACGCATCTCGGCGATCCG
>JBARRS010000020.1:0-2143 GCA_049644345.1 Gaiellaceae bacterium | reverse complement strand
GCTGTCTCGGCCGGGAGCTCGCGCACCGTCCGCCAGCGGCCGACGAGCGGCGAGCCGTCGACGAAGCGCCAGAGGTAGGCGTCGAGGCTGCCGAGCTCGTCCTGTACCTCGAGCACGCGCCTCGCGTTGTTCACCGCCGACTCGACCTTGAGCCGGTTGCGGACGATCCCCGGATCGCGAAGAAGGCGGTGGATCTCCCTCTTTCCGAAGCGCGCGACCTTCGCATGGTCGAACGAGGCGAACGCGGCACGGTAGCCGTCCCGCTTGCGCAGGATCGTCGACCACGAGAGCCCCGCTTGTGCGCCTTCGAGCGTCAGCAGCTCGAACAGGTGGCGGTCGTCGTGCGACGGAACCCCCCACTCTTCGTCGTGGTAGACGACGTACAGCGGATCGCCCTCCGGGACCCAGTCGCAGCGGCGTGCCATCGCCGGATCGTCTCACTCCAGGCGTGGCGCGGTCGTGCCGATATACGAAGCCATGGATCACGCCCGCTTCCCTTGGCGCCCGCTCGGCACGTTGCTCGTTGACGACGGTCTCCTCACGGCCGACCAGCTCGAGCAGGCACTCGCCGAGCAGCGCAAGACCGGCCGCCTGCTGGGCGAGATCGTGGTCGCCTGGGGCTACGTGACGGGCATTTCCCTCGCCCTGGCGCTTGCCAAGCAGCACGGCGTGGAGCTCGAGCCGAGAGGCGGCTCTGACCCGCCCGATCAGGAGCCTGCATCGACCGGGGCCAAGGCGATAAGGGGCTGGCGCCCACTCGGCAAGGTGCTCGTCGAAGGCGGATATGTGAGCGAAGCCGAGCTGGACCAGGCGCTTGTCGAGCAGCGGGAGGACGGCGGCCGCCTCGGGGAGATTCTCGTGGAGCGCGGCTATGTCTCCGGACCCGCGCTGGCGCGCGCTCTCGCCGAGCAGCACGGTGTCGACCTCGGGACGGAAGGCACGCTCGACGAGAGCCTCCGGACGACCCTCAACCCGTCGGCGCCGGGCGAGCCCGTCTATCGCGTGTGCGCGAGCGTCTTCGAGCCCAGCTACCGGACGGGATCGGCTCTGTACGAGAGCGGCAACTTCCTCGAGGCGGCGGACTTCGCGTTCGAGTTCGTGGACGACCACGAGCCGGCCGCGCTCGAGATCCAGCGACTCGACGGCGAAACGCGCGAGACGGTCTGGATGTACAGCGAGAGCAGGGCCGCAGCGGAGGCAGCCTCGCGGAAGAGCTTGACCGAGACGTTCGGCTTCGATCCCCTGAAGTGGGGCGCCGGGCGTCGTTTCAACCCGTGAGCTAGGGCGAGGCGCCCTTCCGCACCTCTTTCCGCTCGCCGTTGACGGCATAGACGATCTCCACCGAACCGCCCGGAAGCGCGCGCTCGCGCTCGAACGTCAGCCCGGTGTCGGGACTGAGCGACGGCGTCAATCTCATTCCGCCTCCGAACAGCAACGGCAGCACGACGAGCTCGAGCTTGCCGAGCGCTCCGAGGGCGCGGAAGGTCTCGATCGTTCGAGAGCCGCCGACGAGGTGGACGTCGCCGCCCCGATTGGACTCCCGAATCCCGTGGCTCTCGCCCGAGACGAAGGCCGGGTCGGCGGTCAGAGACGGCCACCCTTCCGGTGTGGTCACGTAACCGTCGGCACTCATGCTCATGCGGGCACGGATCTGCATGTGCTGGCTCCTCTCCGAGTATGTCGACGATGCCTCTAAGGCCGGCCGGGAGCTTGCGGAACTCATCGCCGGCCGGCGCGGTACGGGAACGAACCCGCGCAAGATTCCCACACGGGACGCCGCCGTCAAGCGAGCTTGGCGATCACCCACGCGACCAGTACTAGCATCAGAGAAGCGCTCCGATCCCAGCGAAGTACCACCCGAAAATTTGGGCGAGGCGGTCGCTTCGCTCCTGATAGCGCCGGGGGTATCCGGGATCCTGCTCGAGGCGATCGCGCACCCGTGCGCACTTCGCCCTAGCCCACCCCGAAAACCCGAAACCATCAGGTATGCCAGTGCGATGAGAGCCCCAATGGCGACGTTCCCAATGGCATATCCGGCCCCCGACAGCAATCGCGATGATTCGCGAGGGTTCAGTGACGTTTCGCCGCCGATGCCGGCTTTGCCGGCGTTGGCAGACGAGCGCTGAACGGTAGAAGACAATGC
>JBARRS010000019.1:0-16517 GCA_049644345.1 Gaiellaceae bacterium | reverse complement strand
GCGGACGTCGCGCTGCTCGAGCGAGCGCTTGCGGAAGTCCGCGCAGGGCGGAACAAGGCTGCTGCGAGGTCGCTCGCCCGTGTCGGGCTCAACTGGCTGTGCGCGGACCTCGGGCGGGAAGCCTTTGCGATCGAGCGTGCGCGGCGAGGTCGTGACGCTCCCCGCGCCTGCTGGGCTGCGCAGGGCGACCCCGACATCGGGCCCGACCTCTGGGACGAGCTCGCCTGCCTTCGGGAAGAGCCCGGCGCGCGTGAGCTCGGGCCTTGGCTCCAGCGGAGCCTCGAGGGACACCTCGTCTCCTCGCGCGAAGAGCTCCGGCGCAGGCTCGACCGGATGGCCACCGCGGTGCGCGGCGAGATTCCGCCGCTTCAGCGCCCACGACCGAGCGACCTTCCCGCGGTGAAAACATTCCGATGAGCGGGGCGTCCCTCTTCGCACCGCCGCTGCCGCCCGGCGGCACGATCGGCGTTGCCGCGCCCGCAAGCCCGTACGAAGCTCGGTCGGAGATCCTGCGAGGCGTCGAGTGGTGGGAAGGACAGGGCTACCGAGTCAAGCTCGCCGACGGCGTCTTCGATCGGGACGACTACGTCGCGGGCGATGCAAGCGCGCGGGCGGCAGATCTCAGCGCCCTCTTCGCCGACCCCGAGGTCGACGTCGTCCAGTGCCTCCAGGGCGGCTACGGCTCGGCGCAGACGATCCCGTACCTCGACTTCGACGCGATCGCGGAGAACCCGAAGCCGTTCGTCGGCTACTCGGACATCACCGCGCTCCACGTGGCGATTCGACAGCGCACCGGCCTGGCCACGGTCTACGGCTACGGCCTCGTCGGCGTCGGCGACAACGAGACGAGCGACTTCTCACGCGATCGGCTGGTGGGCGTCCTCTCGGGAACGGCGCCGGCGGAGGTCCCCCGCGACCCCGACGACCCATACGTGCGGGCGATCCGCGGCGGGACGGTAACGGCGCCGCTCGTCGGCGGCTGCCTCTGGCTGGTGTTGCAGACGATGGGCACGCCCTGGGAGGTAGACCTCGACGGATCGATCTTCTTCTTCGAGGACTACAAGGCGCCTCCGTACTACGTCGACGGGATGCTGACGCAGCTCGGACACGCAGGAAAGCTCAGCGGCGTCGTCGGAGTCGTGGTCGGCGAGATGAAGGACTGCGACTGGGGCGACCTGCGGCAGGCCTCCGACTGGGCCCGCTCGCGCTCGCTCGAGGACGTGCTGGAGCAGCATCTGGAGCCGCTCGGCGTCCCCGTCCTGTACAAGCTGCCGCTCGGCCACGGCAAGCATCTCGCTTCCATTCCGCTCGGCGTTCGGTATACGCTCGACGCC
This sequence comes from Gaiellaceae bacterium, assembly GCA_049644345.1. GTDB lineage: Bacteria > Actinomycetota > Thermoleophilia > Gaiellales > Gaiellaceae > JBARRS01. The sequence goes on along the minus strand of JBARRS010000019.1, from coordinate 15,183 downwards.
GACCGGCGTTCGCTCACGGTCGAGGAACCGGCGTTCCGGCCGTGAGTCTCAGGAGGAGGCAAGGATGAGGAAGCGGTTGCTCGCGGCGCTCGTACTCGGCGCTTGCGCCCTGGTACTCGGCGGATGCGGATCGACGAAGAGCTCGAGCGGAGGGACTTTCAGGCTCGGAACGAGCTCGCGGATCGACTCGCTCAATCCGTACGTCGCCTTCAACCAGGATTCGTACAACACCTTCGAGTACATCTACCCCGTCCTCGTCCAGTACGACAAGACCAACCACCGCTTCGCCCCCTTCTTCGCGCGCTCGTGGCGATCGTCAGACGGCGGCAAGACCTGGACGTTCAAGCTCGTTTCGAACGCCAAGTGGACCGACGGAAAGCCGCTGACTGCGGCCGACGCGGCCTGGACGATCAACACCGACATCAAGTTTCAAGGCACGGGCGCGGCGAACGAGGCCGGGCTGATTGCCCATATCACGCGCGCGGACGCGCCGGACTCAACGACGCTCGTCGTCCACTATGCGCAGGCGCCGGGCAATGTGCTCGGCCAGTTCCAGCAGTTCTGGTTCCTGCCCAAGCACATCTGGAGCAAGTACACGGGCCACAAGGGCGCTGACCTGAAGACGTTCGCGAACAACCCACCGATTGTCGGCTCGGGCCCGTTCAAGCTCGTCAAGTTCCAGAAGGACGAGATCGCGCTCTTCAACCGCAACGACTCCTACTGGGGGACGAAGCCGAAGGTCAAGGCCTTCGGCCTGCGGATGTTCGCCAACGACGACGCGATGATCTCGGCGCTGAAGGCCAACGAGATCGACGCGATCGAGGCGGTCCCCGCGACCGCGATCAAGACGCTGAAGAACGCGGGTTTCACGATCTCCGACGTGCCGGGGCTCGACCAGACCGACTTCATCTTCAACTCGAACCCGCACAAGCTGCACCACCGCGAGCTGTTGAACCTGAAGCTCAAGGAGGCGTTCGCGCACACGATCGACCGCGCGCAGATCATTCGCGTCGTCTTCCTCGGAACTGCCAAACCGGCCGAGTCGATCGTCCCGGCCTCCACGGGCGAGTGGCACAACCCGAATCTGAAGCCGGAGACATTCGACCTCGCGCTTGCGAACAGGATCCTCGACGGCCTCGGGTACAAGCGCGGCTCCGACGGGATCCGCACGGCGGACGGCCACAAGATGGTCTACGACGTGATCGCGCCGACCGACGTCCAGAGCGTCCCCCGGACCTTCCAGATCATTCAGGCCGACTTCCGCAAGATCGGCGTGCAGCTTCGGCAAAAGGCGCTCGACTCGACGGCGGCGACCGACTTCATGCTCGCGCCGAACAACAAGTACCTCAACTTCGACCTGGCGCTCTGGGACTGGACCTCCCTGATCGACCCGGACTTCATGCTCTCGGTCGTCACCTGTGCCCAATACGGAGGCTGGAGCGACAGCGGCTACTGCAACAAGACGTACGACACGCTGTACTCCCAGCAGCAGCTGACGCCCGACCAGGCGAAGCGAAAGGCGATCGTCTGGAAGATGCAGCAGTACCTGTACAACCAGCGCCCGTACATCTGGCTGGCAAACGACGACTCGGTCGCCGCCGTCAGCCCGAAGTGGGCCGGGTTCATCAACACGCCGCAGGGGCCGTTCAACGAGCTCTCGATCCGCACTCTGACGACCGTGCACAAGAAGTAGCCGCGGCGCGGCCGCGACGCCCGAGGAGATGAGAGGCGCCGACTACGTCATCAAGCGCACCGCGTTCGCGGTGATCACGGTCCTCGTCGCCGTCACGATCAACTTCGCCCTCTTCAGGCTCGCGCCGGGAAGCGCAATCTCGAACCTCTCGCGCGTGCCGCACGCGACGCAGGAGCTGCGCCAGGCGCTGAAACGGCAGTTCGGCCTCGACAAGTCGAAGGGCGCGCAGTACGCCATCTACCTGAAGCAGCTCGCCCGCGGGAACCTCGGCGTCTCGTTCGAGAACCAGCAGCCCGTCTCGCACAATCTTTGGGTCGCGCTGAAGAACACGATCCCGATGGTGCTCCTCGGGACCGTGTTCTCGATCATCTTCGGGACGCTCACCGGCGTGGTCGCCGCGTGGCGGCGCGGCACCGCGGTCGAGACGGCGACGGTCACGACCGCGCTCGCCTTCTACTCGATGCCGACCCACTGGCTCGGCCTGATGCTCGTGATCCTCTTCACGGGCGTGCTGCCGACGGGCGGCATGACCAACGACTTCCTGATCAACCCGTCGTGGTGGGTGCACATCAAGGACGTGCTCTCGCACATGGTCCTGCCGTCGCTGACACTCGGGCTCGTGCTCTACGGCGAGTACACGCTGATCGTGCGCTCGGCGATGCTCGAGACGCTCGGGGAGGACTACATCCTCACCGCGCGCGCGAAGGGTCTCCGCCCCTGGACGATCGTCCGCCGCCACGCGCTCCGGAACGCGATGCTGCCGATAGCGACGCTCGTCGCACTCTCGCTCGGCTACATCGCCGCCGGCGCGATCCTGATCGAGACGGTGTTCTCCTGGCCTGGGATCGGTCGGGCCGTCTACGAAGCGGTGCTCCAGCGCGACTACCCGATGCTCCAGGGCGGGTTCCTGATCTTCACCGTGACGGTCGTCGTCTTCAACCTGCTCGCCGACTTGCTCTATTTCAAGCTCGATCCGAGGATCACCGACTGAGCGTCGCGATCCACGAGCCGGGTGCAGTCGTCGAGCCGGCGCCGGTTCGCTCGCGCGGGAGCTTGCTCTGGCAGACGATCAAAGGGCGTCCGTCCGCCGCGGTGGGCGCCGTCGTCCTGCTGCTCCTGATCGCCGCCGCGGTGCTGGCACCCTGGATCGCGCCGTACGGGCTGCACACTCAGGTCGGGCCGGTCTTCGGGCACCCATCGTGGAGCCACCCGCTCGGCCTCGACGACGGCGGCATCGACATGGTCACGCTGTTGATGTGGGGGGCGCGCATCTCGCTCGTCGTCGGCTTCGCGGCCACGCTCGTCTCGATGGTGATCGGTGGGACCGTCGGCATCCTGGCCGGCTACTTCGGCGGCAAGATCGACGTCGTGCTGATGCGGATCACCGACTACTTCATCGTCATCCCCGACGTGCCGTTGATGATCGTCGTCGCCGCGATCTGGGGCCCGAGCCTCTTCCACATCGTGATCGTGATCGGGATCCTGCTCTGGACGAGCACGGCCCGGGTGATCCGGGCCCAGGTGAAGAGCGTCCGCGAGCGCGTGTTCGTGAAGCGCGCGCGCTCGCTCGGCGCCGGCCACACGCGGATCGTCCTCCGCCACGTGCTGCCACAGGTGGCGCCGCTGCTGATCGCCAACACGGTGCTGACGATCGCCGTCGCGATCTTCGACGAGACCGCGCTCTCGTTTCTCGGGCTCGGCGACCCGAGCCGGATCTCCCTCGGCAAGGTGATCGAGAACGCGTTCCAGCGCGCCGCGATCTCGTCCGGCGCGTGGTGGGCGATCGTGCCGCCCGGCGCGCTAGTCGCGATCATGATCCTCAGCTGCAGCCTGATCGGCGGGGCCCTGGAGGACACGCTGAATCCGCGCCTTCGCGTCGCTCACGTCTCGGCGCGGACGTTCAGGCTCCGCCCCCTGGTCGGCCGCAGCCCGGGGGCGCTGTGAGCGGCCTGCTCGAGGTCGAAGACCTCCACGTCTGGTTCGACCTCCAAGACGGCGGCGAGCTTCACGCCGTTCAGGGCGTGGGCCTCACCGTCGACCCCGGCGAGCGCCTCGGGCTGGTCGGGGAGTCCGGCTGCGGGAAGACGACGACGGTGCTCGCGCTCATGGGGCTGCTCCCCTCGAGCGCGAGCGTGTCCGGCCAGGTGCTGCTCGACGGGAAGGACATCCTCGCGGGCGGGGAGGAGACGATGCGTCCACACCGCTGGGTCGATGTCGCGATGGTGTTCCAGGGCGCGATGAACGCCCTCAACCCCGTGCGAACCATCGGGTCGCAGATCGTCGAGGCGCTCGAGTTCCATGAGGCTGCGCGTGGCGCCGCGGCGCGGGCGCGGACGGCGGAGCTCTTGGAGTCGGTCGGGATCCCGGCGGATCGCGCCGACCGCTTTCCGCACGAGCTCTCCGGCGGGATGCGGCAACGGACGGCGATCGCGATGGCGCTCTCGTGCCGCCCGAAAGTGCTGATCGCGGACGAGCCGACGACCGCGCTGGACGTGATGGTTCAAGCCCAGATCCTCGAGCTGCTGGACGCTCTCTGCCGCGACTTCGGGCTGGCGTTGATCCTCGTCACGCACGACCTCCCGGTCGTCGCCCAGCTCTGCGACCGTGGCGCCGTCATGTACGCCGGCGAGATCGTCGAGCGGGGAGCCGTCGACGCCCTCTACCACGACCCGCGCCATCCCTATACGCGTCTCCTGTTCGCGGCGACTCCGGACCTCGACGGCGGAAGCCGCGAGATCGTCTCGATTCCGGGGGCGCCGCCGCGGCTCGACCGGGCGTTGGAGGGGTGTCCGTTTCGATCGCGCTGCGACAGCGCATTCGCGCCGTGCGTATCGATCCGCCCGCTGTTGAAGCCGGTGGGTGACGGCCGCGCGGCGGCGTGTCACCTGAACGACGTCGCCGCCCGCGTCCCGTCGTGAGCTCGAACGGCCGCCCGCCGCTGCTCGAGGTCGACGACCTCGTCGTCCGCTACCCGGTGGCCCGGGGCATCGTCGCGATGCTCGCGCGCCGGCCGAAGCGCACCGTCCACGCGGTCGAGGGAGTGACGCTCTCCGTCAGGGAGGGCGAGCTGCTCGCCCTCGTCGGCGAGTCCGGCTGCGGGAAGACGACTACCGCCCAGGCGGTGCTGCGGCTCATCGAGCCGGATGCCGGCGTGATCCGATTCGAGGGCCGCGACATCACCCGGGTCGGCCCTCGCCGGCTTCGCCCGCTCCGCCGCCGAATGCAGATGGTCTACCAGGACCCGTACGAGTCGCTCGATCCGAGGCTACGGGTGCGCGCGACCGTCGAGGAGCCGCTGCTGATCCACGGGCTTGGAGGCTCGAAGGCCGAGCGCGCGGGGCTTGTGCGTGATGCGCTCGCCAGGACCGAGCTCTCTCCGCCGGAGCTGTTCCTCGACCGATTCCCGCACGAGCTCTCCGGCGGGCAGCGCCAGCGTGTAGCCATTGCCGCGGGGCTCGTGCTCGAGCCGCGGTTGCTCGTCGCCGACGAGCCGGTCTCGATGCTGGATGTCTCGGTGCGCGCCGGGGTGCTCCGCCTGCTCGACGGCCTCAGGCAAGGGGGTCTCGGGATCCTGATGATCACCCACGACCTCTCGACGGCGGCTCGCTTTGCAGACCGGATCGCCGTCATGTACCTCGGCCGGATCGTCGAGGAGGGACCGGCCGCCGACATCGTCAACAACCCGCAGCATCCGTACACGAAGGCGCTGCTCTCCGTCGTCCCGCGGCGGGATCCTCGGGCGAGACGCCGCCCTCAGATTCTCCGCGGCGAGACGCCGGACGCCGTCCGGATCCCGAGCGGCTGCCGCTTCCACCCGCGCTGCCCGATCGCGATCGACGTGTGCAAGAGCGAGGACCCGCAGCTCCGCTCGCCGGCGGGGGCGCGATCTTCCGACCACCGCGCTGCGTGCCTGCTCGCCTAGCGACGACGGCGACGCCCCGGCCTCAACCGTCGTGGAGGGGCCGGTGATCCGGCCCCTCCGAATCGACAGCTAGCTACCTCCTGCAGCCCGGGAACTTGAACGAGACGATCCGCGTCCGCCAGGTTCCGAGAAGGACCACGTCCTGGGCGAGGTATTCCTGCGCGTACCAGAAGGTGCAGTCGTCGGTCGGGTCGACCGACAGGTCGCTGTAGTCGCCCCAGCGTCCTTCGGCCTCCGTCTGCGGGCCGGTGCCCGTGTACGCGACCTGCTCCGTCTGGGTCAGCTGACCCAGCGGGTCGCCGGCCGCCCGGCCCGTGTAGCGGACGGACGGGAAGTCGTTCGGCCCCGAGGCGCTGTAGCCGAGGGCGAGATCGCCGCTGTGATCCATCGCAACGCTGCCCATCCACCGCCACAGCGGGCTCGTCGTGGAGTCGCTCGGCGCGTACGTCCCTTGCTGGTAGATCGACGGCGTGCCGCCCTTGGGGATCCGCACCTCGTACCAGCGGATGCCGTTGCGCCCGTCGGCGACGACCGTGTGGTTGAGGGTCATCGACTCGTAGGTACCGAAGTTCCGGATCGGCAGTCGGAACATCAGCCGGTCGCCGAGCGTGTCGAGTTCCTGCGCGCCGCCCTTCTGTGGGACGCAGTTCGGCCCGTAGCCGTAGACGCACTGCGGCCGCACGAAGGCCGCCACCGGCAGCTCGTTGCTCGGCGCTCCGTCGTTCCCGAACGTCGAGCCGGCCGGATTCGCCCAGTCGACGTGGAACTTCCAGAGCCGCATGGTGAACCCCAAGTCAGGCGGGGTGGGCGGGATGCTGGACGGGTCGTCGACCTCGGCGAAGATGTTCGGCTGGCCCTTGGGGGGTAGCGTCGAGCCGTCCAGATCCCCCGGCAACTGCCCGATGAACTGGCCGCCCGGCGGGTTGTGCAGCGACTCGTCGAAGAAGACGAACCGCGCGGGCTTGCCCGCGAGCATCTGGCTGCGCTCGAAGGCGAACGCGCCTGCACCGGCGGAGGTCACCGTGTTGGACGGAAACTCGTTCGCCGACATGTAGTAGCCGTCGGGCCAGACGCCGATCTTGGGGTAGTCGAAGAAGACGTTGCTCCCGAACAGGAACGTGTACCGGTAGTAGGAGCCGGTCGCGTCGCTCGTCGTCGAGACGGCGATGCACTCGCCGTACTGCTCGTTCCCGCTGGGAGCCGCGATGAACTGCGACAGGAGCCAGCGGTTTGCCAACTGGTCGTAGACGACAACCGGGTCTCCGTCGTTGTGGGTCGCACACTCGCTGTTCGTGCCCGCCCAGAGCTGGTTGATCGGAGTCGAGGGCCGCAGGACCGAGCCCGTCTTCGAGTAGACGGCGAAGTTCGTGTTGACGATCTCGACGTACTGCGTCAGGCCGGCCTCTCCGTTCGTGTCCGGCGGCAGGCAGCCGCAACCGCTCGCCTGGGCGCACGGCGGCCCGAACGGAAGGCAGATGCCGTCGAAGTTCGCGATCGGCGCCGAGATCGGGCCTCCGCCGCGCCTCGTCTGCACGACCGGGTCCTTGACGTTCAGCGGCGCCGTGTTCGGCTTCAGGCTCTCGTTGTCCCGCGGCGTGACCGAGCTCGGCGGGTTGATCGGCAGCACCGGCAGAGACGAGACCGCCGGCGACTCACCGTCGAACGTGCCGTCGCCGACGTTGGGGCCGAAGGAGGTCGTGGCCGGGCCGGTCGTGGCGGCACCCGTCCCGCTCACGGCGCTGCTGCCCTCTCGAACGATGCCGACGCTCGGACGCGCCGTCTCCTTCTGCCTCTTTCCGGCTGAGCCGCTCGTCGCAACCCAAACCGCACCGACGGCGATCGCCGGGATCAGCATCGCGACGATGAATGTCCGTCTCTTTCGTAGAGCGGCAGCCGTCCGAAATCTCTTCCGAGACATGTTCGCCCCCCAAAGGTCTGTAAGGACTCTTGCGCCGGACTGCGGAATACCCGGGTCGCTGGAAATCGAACCCTCTATGTGACGACTTGCGGGCGGAGGTGCGCCGGATCCCGCGCTCCCCCTCGACCGGCGACGCCCCAGCCGCTACCACGTCGGTGTGCTCCGAACACCGCTTCGTCTCGTTGCGCTCGTGCTGGCCGTCGCCGCTCCGGCGGGAGCGATCGCCTTCGGCCCTGTGCCGCGGCAGCGGTCGCAATCGGCGATCCAGGCATGCGCCGATGTGCGAACCGGGCGCTTGAGGATCGTTTCCAAGCGGACCGACTGCCGCCGGCACGAGCGGCCGCTCGCGTGGAACGTGGAGGGGCCGAAGGGTGAGCCCGGGGCGCCCGGCCCTGCCGGGCCTGTTGGGCCCGGGGGCGAGCAAGGTCTGCAGGGCGAGCAGGGGCCGCAGGGAATGCAGGGGCCTCAGGGCCCGCCCGGTCCGAAGGGCGATCCCGGCACGAGCATCGCGGCGCTCGACCAGCTCGACGGGCTCGCCTGCAGCGCGGGACGCGGGCGCATCTCGCTGTCTTACGAACCGTCGGGCCGCGCCGTCTTCACCTGCGTGACGCCGCACGACGAGGCGACGGTGCGCGTGAACGAGCTCTCGACGGGGACGGCGAGCGCGTCGACGGACGAGTTCGTCGAGCTCGTGAACGCGGGCACCGCCCCCGTCGACGTCGGCGGTTTCCGTCTTGTCTACCGGTCGGGCTCCGGCACTGCCGACGTGCTGCTTGCGTCGATTCCGGCCGGAACGACGCTCGCCCCGGGGGCGTTCTACCTCTTCGGCGGCAGTGGTTACGCCGGAGCGAGGCGACCCGACCGGTCGTTCTCCGCCGCGCTGGCCTCGACGGCCGGCGGCGTCGGCCTCCGCAATTCCGGCGGCGTCCTCGTCGACTCCGTCGGCTACGGAACCGCGACGAACGCCTTCGTCGAAGCGCGTCCTGCGCCCGCGCCGCCGGCGACACCGACCCCCGGCTCGAGCGCAGTCCGGCTCCCAGACGGCCAGGACACAAACGACAACAGCGTCGATTTCACCGTGACCCCGACTCCTACGCCGGGGGACGCGAACCGGTGACGGCCATTAGGCGGCGACGCCCGTGAACTGAGGAATGATCTCCTTGCCGTAGGCGGCCAACGTCTCCTCTTGGCCCTGGGTCATGAGGTAGATGTTGAACTGGCCGACGCCGATCGACTCGAGCTCACGCAGCTTCTCCGTCGCCTGCTCGGCGGTGCCGAGCACGCAGAACCGGTCGCAGATCTCGTCGCTGACGAACTCGCCGTGCTTCGCGCCGACCCGGCTGTGGTCCTTGTAGTCGTAGAACTTGCGCGCCTTCACGTAGTCCGTCAGCGCGGCCGGGATCTCCGAATCCCACCCGTAGCGCTCGATCAGGTCCATGACGTGGTTGGAGACCATCGCTGGGAACCAGCGCACCTGCTCGCGCGCGTCTGCGACGTCCGCCGAGATGTGGCTCGGCGCGCAGACGATGCACTCGAGGGCTTCCGGGTCCCGGCCCGCCTCCTCGGCCGCCTTGCGAGCCGTCTCCATGATCCATTGGACGATCTGCGGGTCGGCGAGCTGGATGATCACGCCGTCGCCGACACGCCCGGCGACGCCGAGCGCGCGCGGCCCGTAGCCGGCGACGAGCATCGGGATCTCGGGCAGCTCCTTTCGGACCCACGTCAGCTCGAGCTCCTTGCCGTTCCACTCGACCTTCCGGCCGTTCATCAGCTCCTTGATCATCCGCAGCCGGCGCTCGAACTCGTCGACCCTGACGGGCTTCAGGCCGACGACACGCCGCGAGGAGTCACCACGACCGATGCCCATGACCATCCGGCCGTTGGAGACATCCTGCATCGTCGCGTACCAGCTCGCCGTGACCGTGGGCTCGCGGATGCCCGGATTCGTGACGCAGTGACCGAGCTTGATCCGCTCGGTCGCCGCGGCGGCGAGCGCGAGGAGCGCGTACGACTCCTGCCAGAGGATGTGCGAGTCGTAGGTCCACCCATACTCGAACCCGTTCTCCTCCGCCCGCTGCAGCAACTCGACCAGCCGGGCGTGCGGCGGATCCGGCAGGACGGTGACTCCGAAGCTCAGCATTTCCCTCTTCCGGTCGGTAGCAGGCACCGAGCATAACGCCTCGAAATCTCTACCCCTCGGACGCGACCCGCTCGATCGTCTTCGAGGCCAGTCGGTCGAGTGCCTCCACGGCCAGCTCGAGGTGTTCCTCCCTCGTGTCCTCGAGCTTCGTGTGGGAGAGGCCCCGCAGGCTCTGGACGAACAGCATCACGGTGGGAACGCCGGCGCGCGAGACCTCGGCGGCGTCGTGCAGCGGGCCGCTCGGGAGCCGATACGAAGTGCCGGCGACTTCTTTGATCGACTCGTCGGCGAGCTCGATCAACTGCTCGTCGAACAGGATCGGCTCGATGTTCCAGATCCGCAGCCACTCGACCTCGATCTTCTCTTCGTCGGCAATGCGCTCCGAGGCCTCTTTGGCTTCGTCGAGCATCGCGGCGAGCTTTCCGGCGTCGAGATGGCGCTGGTCGAGCAGGCACTCCGCCGTCTCGACGACGGATGTGACGATCCCGGGCTTGGTGACTACTCCGCCCATCGTGCAGACGGCCCCGCCGGACATCCGTCTGGCGATCTCGCGGATCTCGAGCTCGAGCTTGGCGGCTCCCGCGAGCGCGTCGCGACGCTTGTCCATCGGGGTCGAGCCCGCGTGCGCGGCCTGGCCGCGGAACGTGACCTGGTGGCGCTCGACGCCGAACGTGCCGAGAACGACGCCGAGCGGCAGGTCCATCGACTCGAGCACGGGCCCCTGCTCGATGTGGAGCTCGAGGTAAGCCGCGGCGCCGTCGAGTTGCCGCCGAGCCTCGAGCGCGCGGTCGAGCTCGACGCCGTGCGCGAACAAAATGTCCGGCAGCGCATTGCCGTCGGCGTCCCTTCGCGCGCGCAGCTCGTCCTGGTCTGACATCGAGCCCGCAGCGGCGCTCGAGCCGAACAGGCTGCGGCCGAAGCGCGCTCCTTCCTCGTCGGCCCAGTTGACGAGCCGAACGGTCGTCGCAGGCTCGCCGTCCTCGGCGAGGTGCCGCATCACCTCGACACCGGCCATCACGTTCAGGGCGCCGTCGAGCCAGCCGCCGTTCGGGACCGAGTCGATGTGGCCGCCGATCAGCACGGCGCGGCCGGAGCCGCCGCGCAGCGTCCACCACTGGTTGCCGGCCTCGTCGATCTCCTCCTCGAGCGGAAGGCCCGCGAGTTTCTCGCGGAGCCAGGCGCGGGCGGTCTCCCAGGTTTCCGTCCAGGCGACGCGTTGGGCGCCGTCCCCGTCTCCCGTCAGCTGCTGCAGCTCGCGCAGCTCCGCGACGGTACTAGCCGGAGTGAGAGCCACGAGCGGATCGTAAACGTGGTACGAAATAGCACGTGGCGACGGTCGCTCACGCGGCAGGCCGGCTGCGGATCGGCCGGGAAACGAGGTGGGCAGGCAGCGTGCGCCAGGTCGCTCTCTTCCCCGTCGTACTCGGCGGGCTGTGGGGGCTCTGGGAGGGCTATCGAGCGATCTGGATCAAGACCGGCTGGACACGGCCGTTCAGGGTCGACGACATGAGCATGCCGCACATCCACGCGATCCTGATGCAGCTCTTCAAGCCGTCGCGCGTGGACGGGCCCCTGCTGATCCACGTGCTCTTCAACTCGGCGCTCTTCACGGCGAGGGAAGCAGCCGTGGGGTTCGCGATCGGCGCCTCGGTCGGGTTCGTGCTCGCCGTCGTCCTCGTGCACTCGAGGCTCCTGGAGCGAGGGTTCTTGCCCTACATCGTCGCGTCGCAGACGGTTCCGCTACTGGCGATCGCGCCGATGGTCGTGGTCGGCCTCGGCAGCAAGGGCGTGACGGGCTGGGTTTCGGTCTCGGTGACGGCCGCCTACCTGACCTTCTTCCCGGTCACGATCAACGCGCTGCGCGGGCTCAAGTCCGCCGACCCACGGTCGCTCGAGCTGATGCGCTCCTACGCCGCGAGCCGCTTCGCGGTGCTGTGGAAGCTGCGCGTGCCGGCCTCTCTCCCCTACCTCTTCGCGGCGCTCAAGGTGTCCGCGACGGCCAGCGTCGTCGGCGCGATCATCAGCGAGCTGCCCTCCGGAATCCAGGATGGACTGGGCGGCGCCATCCTCAACTTCAACCAGTACTACATCACTGAGCCGAAGAACCTCTGGGCCACGAACGTGATCGCCGCGCTGCTCGGGATCGTCTTCTTTGTGGCCGTCGTGGTCGCAGAGAAGCTCGTCGTCCGCCGCGCGCCGGAGCACTTCGCGTGAACGCGGGCGAGGACAACATCGTCGTTTCGCTGCGCGGTGTCGGTAAGACGTTCGCCAAGGGCGGCGTCACGGCTCTCGAGGGAATCGACCTCGAGGTGCGTCACGGCGAGTTCGTCTCCCTGATCGGCCCTTCAGGGTGCGGCAAGTCGACGCTCCTGCGGGTGATCGGAGACCTGATCGAGCCGACCTCGGGCGAGCTCGTCGTGAACGGAAAACGCCCGCGCCAGGCCAGGCTCGATCGCGACTATGGGATCGTCTTCCAGGATCCCGTGCTGTACGACTGGCGCACGGTGAGCAAGAACATCGCGCTGCCGCTCGAGATGCTCGGCTGGAACCGGAAGCGCCGCGCCGAGCGTGTCCAGGAGCTGATCGAGCTCGTCGAGCTGACCGGCTTCGAGGGCAACCACCCGTGGCAGCTCTCGGGCGGCATGCAGCAGCGCGTCTCGATCGCTCGCGCGCTCTCCTTCTCGCCGGCGATCCTGCTCATGGACGAGCCTTTCGGCGCGCTCGACGAGATGACGCGCGAGCGCATGAACCTCGAATTGCTCCGCATCTGGGAGGCGAGCGGCGCGACCGTGGTCTTCGTCACGCACTCGATTCCCGAGGCCGTCTTCCTCTCGACGCGAGTCGCCCTCATGTCGGCTCGGCCCGGGCGCATCTCCGGGATCGTGAAGATCGACCTGCCCTACCCGCGCACCGCGCGCACCCGCGAGGAGCCGCACTTCTTCGAGCTCGTGACCGACGTGCGCGAGCGCCTGGCCGCAGGTCGGATCCGGGTCGACGAGGAGGCGCAGGCAGAGGAGGAGCTGCTCATCGTCGAGGAGGAATCCCGATGACAACAGTCGGGCGCCGGGTGCGCGACTGGGTGCCGGCCCTGATCGTCTTTGGCCTCGGCATCGCCGCCTGGCAGTGGCTCGTGCCCGCTGTCGGCATCCAGAAGTTCCTGCTCCCGAGGTTCTGGGCCGTTGCGACGACGTTCTGGGACGACAGGACTGCGCTCTGGAAGGAGGGCTGGCTCACCTTCAAGGAGGCGCTCGGCGGCTTCGGCGTCGGTTGTGGTCTCGCCCTCGCGACCGCGCTTGTCCTTGCCCGCTGGCGGGGGCTTGGAAAGGCCCTCATGCCTTACGCAGTCGCAGCGAATGCGATCCCGATCATCGCCTTCGCCCCGATCGCGAACACATGGTTCGGCGCGCTCAGCTCGACCTCGAAGATCGCGATCGCCGCCGTGCTCTGCTTCTTCCCCGTGCTGGTCAACACGCTCCGCGGGCTGACGTCGGTGCGTCCCTCTTCGATCGAGCTGATGCGCTCGTACGCGGCGAGTGAAGTCGAGATCTTCCGGCGTGTGCGCGTGCCGAGCTCGCTGCCCTACGTCTTCACGGGCTTGAAGGTGGCCAGCGTCCTTGCCATGATCGGCGCGATCGTGGGGGATTTTTTCGGAGGCTCGGCAAACACGCTCGGCATCAAGATCTATAGCTCCACACAGATCTTCGCTTTCGAGACGGCGTGGGCGGCGATCATGGTCGCAAGCATCCTCGGCATCGCCTTCTACGGAGCGATCGCCGTCGTCGAGCGTCTAGTGCTGGGCGGGCATCAGGAATAGGGCGGGGAAGGGAGGACCGAAATGAAGGTCCGCAGGAAACAGGCACTCGGAGGGTTGATCGTCCTCGCTGCTGTAGCCGCGACGACGGTCGGTGTCGCGACCTCGCGCGGCAGCGGCACGAGCGTCAAGAAGGACAAGGTCACTCTCCAGCTCAAGTGGGTGACCCAGGCACAGTTCGCCGGCTACTACGCGGCCAAGGCCCAGGGCTACTACAACAAGCTCGGCCTAGACGTCAACCTGAAGGTAGGCGGTCCGAACATCACGCCCGAGGTTGTCGTAGCGAGCGGGCAGGCGGAGTTCGGCATCGACTGGCAGGGAAGCCTGCTCTCGACACGGGGCCACGGAGGCAAGATCACCAACATCGGCCAGGTCTACACGCGCAGCGGCACGACCGAGGTGACCTGGAAGAGCTCCGGCCTCAATCAGTTCTGCAAGCTCAAGGGGAAAAAGGTTGGCGTCTGGATCAACGGCAACGAGTTCGAGCAATACGCCGCTCTGAGGAGATGCGGGATCAACCCGAGCAACAGCAGCCAGGTGACGATCTTCGCGCAGCCGTTCGACATGCAGGCGTTCGTCACGCACCAGATCGATGCGGCTTCGGCGATGACGTACAACGAGCTCGCCCAGGTGCTCGAGCAGAAGAACCCGAAGACGGGCAAGCTCTACCAGCTCAAGGACCTGAACATCTTCAAGTACGAGAAGCTCGGGACCGGGATGCTCCAGGATGCGGTCTTCGTCCGCGACAGCTGGATCAAGGACAAGAAGCACCAGGACATCGCCAAGCGGTTCCTCCAGGCCTCGTTCCAGGGCTGGATCTACTGCCGCGACCACCTCAAGGCGTGCGTCGACCTCGTGCTCAAGAACGGCTCGGCTCTCGGTCGCGGTCATCAGACGTGGCAGATGAACGAGGTCAACAAGCTCATCTGGCCGGCCCCGCTGGGAGTCGGGATCATCAATCCGGCCTCGGCTCAGCGGACCGTCAAGGTCGCGATTCAGGGCAAGCTGATCACGAAGCAGCCGGGGACCTGGTACCGCGCCGATCTAGCGAAGGCAGCGGTGGCCGCGCTGAAGAAGAAGGGGATCGACGTGTACGGCTTGCACTGGAAGCCGGCCGTCGTCCACGTGACCCCCGGAGGGAAGTAAGCGACGGCACGCGGGGGCGCCTTCCCGGCGCCCCCGCGTCTGCTCGAGGAAGCGAAGGAGAAGACATGTCGATCCTGATCAAGGGCGGCCGGATCGTCACCGCCGCGGATGACTACGTCGCCGACGTCTTCGCCGAGGAGGAGCGGATCACGCTGATCGGCGAGTCGCTCGACGTGGTCGCAGACAAGGTCGTCGACGCGACCGGCAAGTACGTGCTCCCGGGCGGCGTCGACCCCCACACGCATTTGGACATGCCGTTCGGCGGCACGGTCACGATCGACGACTTCGAGTCGGGCCAGACCTCGGCAGCATTCGGCGGCACGACCTGCCACGTCGACTTCGTGATCCAGCCGAAGGGAATGAGCTTCGGCGAGGCACTCGAGGAGTGGCACGGAAAGCGTGAGGGCAAGGCGCTGATCGACAACGGCTTCCACATGGCCGTCACCGACCTCGCCGAGGGCGGCACGCTCGAGGAGCTCGCCTCGCTACCGGACCAGGGCGTCACCTCCTACAAGCTCTTCATGGCCTACAAGGGCGCGCTGATGGTCGACGA
>JBARRS010000018.1:0-2571 GCA_049644345.1 Gaiellaceae bacterium | reverse complement strand
ACCTTGCCGCCTTCGAGGTGCGGTTGCCCGCCGAACGGGAGCGTCTCGACGTCACCGTTCGCACGGCCGAGGCCGAGGCCGGTGAGAAGGCGCGGGCGTACGAAGGCGCGAAGGAAGAGCTGGCCCGCGCCGAGCCGAAGGGCAAGCGGGAGCCGATCGCTGCGGCGAAGCGAGCGGTCGTCCGAACGGCGGACGCCGCGAGCTCGGCGGCGAAGGAGCTCGAGCGCCTGCGAGCAGAGCGACGCCAGCTCGAGGCCCGTGCCGCCGGGCTCGAGCGCACGGTGTCGGAGCTCGAGGGTGAGGCGCGCTCGGTGAACGAGGCGATGCGCGCGCTGCCCCGCCTCGCGGAGACCGTGGTCGATCCGCGTTCAGATCTAGCGGGTCTCGTCGAATGGGGCTCGCGCGCCCGGGCCACGCTGCTCGTCGCGAGGAGCGCGCTCGACGCCGAGCGCGAGCGGCTCGTCCGCGAGGCGAACGAGCTCGGCGCCGCAGTGCTCGGAGACGCAGCTGTGGCGACGAGCGTTGCGCTCGTCCGAGAGCGCGTCGAGCGCGTGCTTACCTACTAGCGCGTGAGAGTCGTGTGCGCCACTGCGCGAGCGGTAGCGCGTAGAAGACCGCGATCGCGAGGTAGAGCGTCGCGCTTGCCCATGCGCTCGCGAACGCCATCGCCATCGCTCCGGCGTAGAGCAGCGTCCCCGGCGTGTACGCGCGCGTGATGTCGTCGATGTCCTCGTTGCGAACCTCCGCGGCGATCAGCCGCCGCTCGGTCGACGCGTAGCGCCACCAGGCGAAGAACGTGATCGCCGTCAGTGTCAGCGTCGCTCCGTAGAGGACCGCGGCGGGGCGAGCGCCGTCGGTCTCGATGAACTGCGCGAGGACGGCCGTGGGGAAGGGGACGAACGCGATCAGCATCAGCAGCAGCGTGTTCAGCAGGAGCATCGTGCGGTCGACGCGCGCGATCAGCGAGAACACGTGGTGGTGGTTGATCCACATGACGCCGATCGTCAGGAAGCTCGTCAGGTAGCCGAGATACGACGGCCAGAGCCGCAGGAGCGCGTGGCCGAGCGTCTCCCCGTGGGAGTGGCTCGGAACGTGCACCTCGATGATCAGGAGCGTGATCGCGATCGCGAAGACGCCGTCGCTGAATGCTTCGAGCCGGCCGGTCTCGGTCTCGCCCACGCGACAATCGTGGCGCGCCGCGCGGACGGCTAGCATCGGCCTCATGGCCGTCGCCTCGCCGGAGCGCTACCTCGCCGAGCTGAATCCCGCCCAACGGGAGGCCGTGCTTGCGACCGAAGGGCCGCTGCTCGTGGTCGCGGGCGCGGGCTCGGGGAAGACCCGCGTGCTCACCTACCGGGTCGCGCACCTGATCTCCGCGTGCGGCGTCAAGCCGAACGAGATCCTCGCGATCACCTTCACGAACAAAGCCGCGAACGAGATGAGAGAGCGGCTCGAGCTGCTGCTCGGGGATACCGTGCGCGCGCTCTGGATCCTCACCTTCCACGCCGCCTGCGGCCGGATCCTTCGCCGTGAGGCGCCGCGGCTCGGCTACCGCTCCAACTTCACGATCTACGACCAAGCCGACCAGATCCGCCTGACGAAGCAGTGCCTGGAGGAGCTCGAGCGCGACCCCAAGCGGTTCGTCCCCCGTGGTATCCACGCCCAGATCTCTGCGGCGAAGAACAACCTCGTCGGCCCCGACGAGTACCGCGGTCGCGTCGCGTCCTTCTACGACCAGACCGTCGCCGACACGTACGAGCTCTACCAACGGCGACTGTTCTCCTCGAACGCCGTGG
Organism: Gaiellaceae bacterium; assembly: GCA_049644345.1. Taxonomy (GTDB): domain Bacteria; phylum Actinomycetota; class Thermoleophilia; order Gaiellales; family Gaiellaceae; genus JBARRS01. Next base: position 775 of record JBARRS010000018.1, on the reverse strand, counting down.
ACTTCGACGACCTGCTGATGCTGACCGTCGACGTGCTCGAGCGGTTCCCGGAGGCGCGCGAGCGCTGGCAGAAGGCGTTCCGCTACATCCTCGTCGACGAGTACCAGGACACGAACCACGCCCAGTACCGGCTGCTCAAGCTACTGGCCGAAAAGCACAGGAACGTCTGCGCCGTGGGCGACCCAGACCAGTCGATCTACGCCTTCCGCGGCGCCGACATCCGCAACATCCTCGAGTTCGAGCGCGACTTCGGCGAGACGCAAACGATTGCCCTGGAGCAGAACTATCGCTCCACGAACACGATCCTCCGCGCCGCGAACGCGGTCATCTCGCACAACCGGGAGCGCAAGGAGAAGAACCTCTGGTCCGAGCTTGGCGAGGGCGAGGCGGTACGTGTCTACGAGGTCGAGGACGAGCACGCGGAGGCGCGCTTCGTCGCCGCCGAGATCGCGGCCCTCGTGGAGGAAGGTCTTAACGGCCGCGAGATCGCGGCCTTCTACCGGACGAACGCGCAGTCACGCGTGCTCGAGGACGTGCTCGTCCGGCAGGGGATCGCGTACCAGGTGATCGGTGGCCCGCGCTTCTACGAGCGCGCCGAGATCAAGGACGTGATCGCGTACCTGCAGGTGATCGACAACCCCTACGACCCGGTCTCGCTCGTGCGGATCGCGAACCGGCCGCGGCGCGGGATCGGCGACACAACGCTCGCGAAGCTCGCCGCCTACGCGGACGCTGATGGAATCTCGCTCTGGGAGGCGCTCGAGCATGGGGAGGA
>JBARRS010000017.1:0-1544 GCA_049644345.1 Gaiellaceae bacterium | reverse complement strand
TGAACATCCGCGCGCTCTTGTTGACTTTCAGCGCGTGCGCCCAGCGTCTTGAGCTGGCTCGCCATCTCCTCGACGGTGCGAGTGAGATTCGCCAGCTGGCCTGCGACGCTCGCTATGTCCTCTCCGGCACTCATTTTGGCGGGATTCTACCCAGGCCTAGCGGTTGCATAGCCGGACCAGGGCGGGAGCTCGAGCGCTCGCTCGTACGCGGCCCGATCGTGCACCGGCTCGCCGTGCGAGACGATCACACGCTCGAACGGGAGCTCGAGCAGCGCCCTGAGTGCCGGAAGCGCCCGCTCCTCGTGCCAGGGCGTCGACCAGACCCTCAGTTCGCCCTCCGGCGCGGTCAGCGCGTCCGCGAAGACGAGCGCCCGCTGCTCCGGCAGCCACAGTGGCGTCTCGTTGCGGCCTCGCCCGTCGTACTGGGCGACGAGGCCGCCGGGAAGCTCGCTGCCCGGCTCGATCGGCTCGACCTTTGTCTCCGGGATCTCGGTGCGCCAGAAGAGCGCCGGCCCGTACGCGCGAGCGCCGTAGCGGCCGGCAAACACGTCGACGTCGCGCACGTGATCCGGCTTGAGGACGACGAGGAGGGTCGGCGGCCGCGCGTCGAGTCGAGCCCAGATCTCGCCGCCGTCGTCAGGAGGCGTGAGCGGATCGAGCAGCGCGACCTCGCCGCCGGATTCGACGCACGTCGAGGTGACTGTCGGCGGCCAGTCGAGATCTTGCTTCCAGTCGGGATGCTCGAGACGCCAGATCCATAGACCCGGCGCTACGTCGCGCAGCTCGGGCGTCATTTCGTCACTTTGTCGATCAGGCCGGCCGCGCCTCGATCGCGGACGCACGCGGGCCTGGAGTGATCCGGGTGACTTGGAAGCCGCCGCCGGCGAGAAGCTGTCGCCATTCGACTTCCGTTCGCTCGCGTCCGCCGAGCAGGACGAGCACCGTCAGGTCGAGCAGAATCGGCCCACCCTCTCCGGCCTTGTCGGGGACGATGTCCTCGAGGACGATCAGGCGGCCATCATCGCCGATCGCATTGCGAACCGAGCGGAGGACCCGGGTCGCCTCTTCGTCGCTCCAGTCGTGGAGGATCTGCAGGAGCACATAGACGTCGGCGCCGCTCGGCACCGCTTCGAAGAAATCCCCAGGCTCGAATGTCGCGCGGTCCGCGACGCCTCCTGCATCGAGGAGGGCTCTGGCCTCAGCTTCGCAGTGCGGAAGGTCGAAGACCGTCCCGTGGAGGTGCGGATGCTCCTTCAGCAGCGCCGCCACGGCGGTGCCGTTGCCGCCGCCGACGTCGACCACACTGCGCGCACTCGACCAGATCTCGAGCGGGACTAGCGTCGGCAGCCGGACGCTCGCCCCGCCGGTCATCGCCTTGTTGAAGATCTCCGCAGCGTCCGGATGGTCGGCGAGCCAGTCGAAGTACGGTTTGCCGAAGGCGAGCTTCGCGGCGGGCTCTCCGGTGCGGACGACCTCGAGCACGTGGTTGAAGGCGCGATCGGTGTGCTCCGCGAACATCAGCGAGAGGTACTTCCGTGAGCCGG
>JBARRS010000016.1:0-8365 GCA_049644345.1 Gaiellaceae bacterium | reverse complement strand
TGTCCTTCGGATCCGGATAGATCGAGCTCGGGAACCTCGTCGGCGAATTGCCCGAGATCGAGCTGTCGATCCGGTGCCAGACGACGGCCGCCGGGTCACTCGCATCCGCGTTGTGGGTGACGAAGATGCGCCCGGCCGAGGTCGCCGCCCACAGCGTTCCGTGGTCGGCCTTGTCGCGGGCGAGCCAGGACATCGAGCCGCCCGTTCGATCGGCCCCGTACACCGTGCCGGTCAGGTCGCCGGCCGTATTGCTGCCCTGTGGGCCGCCGAGCGGCTGGTAGTCGCCGCAGCCGACCTGGCCGCCGAACGTCGTGAACTCGGGGCAGTTCGCCTCGTAGGACGCGATATTCGGATTCTTGTCCTGAGGCACGGCCCCCGGGGTTCCGGCGCCGAAGGCCCATGTCCGCCACACGTGCAGCCCACCCGAGAAGATCGGGTGCGCCCCCGCGGGCGGGTTCGGATCGCCGATCTGCGGCCAGTAGAACGAGAAGGGCTCGCCGCTGTTTACCAGAGGCGCCGACGTGATCACCCACTTGGTCGGATCGCCGTTCTCGAAGTTCGAGTCGGAGAACCCGCCCGTGAACTCGTTGAACCGCCAGGTCGGGTTGGTCGCGTCGTAGCCCGAGTTGCCGCCGTCCCCGTAGATGATCTGCGGCCACGTGTCGTTGCCGCACCCGATGTTCGACCACGTGCCGTTGTCCTGCGTACCGCCCTGGACCTCGCACGGGATCGAGGGGTTGATCGAGACGCCGACGAACTGAAGCGTCGACGACAGCGTTTTGTTGACGTGATCGATGACGTTCGGCACCCGGGACAGCAGCCGCTTGCAGTTGTTCAGGCTGGCAGCACCGAGCGTCGGCCGCTCGTTGTGGTTGCAGTGCGACGAGATGTCCGCGAAGGTGCCGTCCGTGCGGATCACGCCGCCGTCCGAGCCCTCGAAGATCTGGGTCGGATTGTTCGGGTTGACGACGATCGCGTGCTGGTCGGGGTGGATGCTGTCCGGCGCCCACAGGCACTGGTACGGCGTGGTGACGCCGAAGAACGTGAACTCCGCGCCGTCGAGCGCGCACCACGATGCAGGCTGATTCTGGGCATCGAAGGTCAGGTCGGTGAAGGTGCGATTTACGGCGGTGCCCGGAGCAGACGCGTCCGGATCGCCGGCCGTGGTCGAGTAGATGACCGCACGGCCGTTCGAGCGACCGCTCCCGCAGCCGACGCCCTTAGTGTTGCAGGGAATCTCGCCGTATTGATAGGAGCCGAGCACGTAGACCGTATCCGGCAAGCCGGCGGGCGTGTAGACCACCTCGTCGTACCAGCACTGGCCGGTGCAGGTGTCGTCAGTGGCGTAATACGGGCTGGACGTAGCGTTCGCCGTCAGCACCTGCCAGCCGTTGTAGTAGGCCGGGAACGGATTGCCGTTTCCGGGGGGAACCGTGGAGCCCGCCGCCTGCGAGGCGAGCAGCGCCGCCGCCGTCTGGTCGGCGTTGTCGGTTCGCCAGAAGTTCCCGGCGGTTGCGCTGCCGGGCCCGCCACCGTTCGCAGTGCCGTCGAGCAGGTAGATCCGGGTCTTCCCGTTTTTGACGGTCGCGGCGAACATCGTCCGGTCGGTTCCTCCGCCGGGGAACTGCGGCGCGAACACCTGGCGGAAGTCGGTCGACGACGTCGACCCGTCGAGGCTCGGGGACCGTCGCCACAGCCCCTGGTCGAACGCCGACGCGTAGACGGTCGTCGGATCGAGCGGGTCGAGGCCTACGTCGATGACGCCGAACGAGCATGGTGGCGGAACTGTCGACGAGCAGGTTGGTTGGTTGCCGTTCCAGACCTCGGTGAACGTGCTACCGCCGTCAGTCGACTCATAAAGCCCAACGTCGTTGGCACTCGGAGGGAAGCGGGTCGTCCCGCCGTTCCCGATCACGTGCGAGAGACCGCGAACGCCGAGCGCCGAGCCCACGTAGATGTGGCTCGGGTTCGTCGGGTCGACGACGATCTTGCTGATGCCGCGCCCGAGGAACGAGTCCTTGCCCGGCGAGACGCACGAGTACGTCCCGTTGCTCACGCACGAATCGGCCAGCTTCAGCCAGGTGTCGCCGCCGTTCGTCGTCTTGTAGATGCCGACGCCGGCCTCGCAGCCGGAGCTGCAGCGGTTGGCCTCGCCCGTGCCGAGGTAGAGCGTGTTGCCGCTCGAATCGTTGGGATCGGCGACGAGGGTCCCGACCGAGTTCTGCGCCAGTTTGAGGTCGTTAGAGACCCACGTCCAGGACGGATTCGATGCGAGCGCGTCGTCCGTCCGCCAGATGCTCCCGCCCGAGACTCCGACCCAGAGACGACAGTTGCCCGGGGCACAGGTCGGAGCGATCACCATCGCGGTCACACGGCTCGCGGTCGTGTTCGTCGCCCCGGAGAAGGACAGCACGCCCGGTTGAAGCGCATTCTGCTGCGGGCCGTACTGTTGCCAGTCGCTGGTGTTGGTCGAACTCGAATTGCCGCTCTGCTTCGCGATCTTCTCGAATGTCGCCTTCGCGTTCTGCACGACGGAAGGCGGAATCGTGTTCGCCGGATATGTCTTCTCGGCAGACAGATAGGCGTCGAAGCTCGACGGCCCGAGGCCCGGGCCGTCACGCCCGTTCGTGCTTCCCGCCGCGTCCGCCTCACCCGAGCCGAACTTCGCGACCGGCTCGTGGCGGCTCGAACCGCTTGTCGCGAATGCGAATACGAGAGCGATCGTCGCGGCGGCCACCACCCCGGCTGCCCCGAAGAGCGCCCCATAGCGTTTTCGTAGCATTCCCTTTCTCTTCTCCTCCCTTCCCTGATGCAGATTCCTCGGTCCGCGCGCAGAGCCGTCTGGCGTAGGGACTTTCGCCGCGACGAAAGGAGTCCACGCGGATCGAAGCACTATCTCGTAACCGATATACCCGGTTAGCTGTTTCCCAAGCACACCCGTCCGCCGCGGTCAGCGCTCGGCATACTGGAGGGGTGCCCCGGGCCTTCCTTCTACTCGCCGCGATCATCGCTGCAGCCGTCAGCTTCCAGGGCGGGACCTCGCTTGCGCGCGGGGACGCCTCGCGGCCGGCGCTTCGGCTTGTCGACTCGTCCCCGCTGATCGTGCGCGGCACGGGCTTCAAGGTTCGGGAGCGAGTTCGCGTCGTTTTCGAGGGCGGCACGCGAGTCACCCGAACGACGATCGCGGACGCCCGCGGGAGATTCGTCGTTCGCCTCCGGGGCGTCGACGCGAACGCCTGTGCGGGTTTCTCGATCCGGGCCGTCGGGAATCGAGGCAGCCGCGCGACGTTCAAGCGGGCACCCGGCCAGTGCCCGCAGCCGTAACGCACGGCGGGCAGGGTCACCCAAAAGGGGGTTAACGGAAGTCCGCCGCACCCCGATTTAACCGGCGGAAGCCAGTATGGGAGCGGTTCGCCAACTAGCCCCTCACCGCGCCGAAGAGGCGGTCCGTCGCCGCAGGCGGGCCGCCTCGGGCCCGCCGTCCGATAGCCACAGGATCCGTCTCGCCACGCCGGAGGAGCGTGACGACCTCGCCGACTTCTTGCGGCTTGGCGGCTGGATCGTCCAGAGCGTCGGCCGGCGCGATCTCCGCGCTCGGTATCCGTACGCACGAGGCGACGGCAGCGAACGCGTCAACCTCCATTTCTCGGTCGCGATCTGGGGCGTGATGAACGAGGGCGACGCGATTCGTCAGAACGCTGGCGCTTAAGCTCCGAGCGTGCACGTCACGCTTGCGGACGGCTACCGGATGTTCGTCGAGGAGCTCGGCGACCGCGAGGCACCGCCGCTGATCCTCCTCCACGGCGGGCCGGGACTCGACCAGAGCATGTTCCGGCCGTACCTCGACCCGCTCGCAGACCAGTTCCGCCTCCTCTACGTCGACGAGCGCGGCCAGGGGCGGAGCGACCGAGTCGACGCGAGCGCGCTCTCGCTCGAGGTGTTCGCGCACGACGTCGACCTGCTCGCCGAGGCGTTCGGGCTCGATCGCTTCGCGCTGCTCGGCCACTCCTTCGGCGCGATCATCGCGTCGACGCACGCGATCGAGGTCGGCACCGCAGGCGCGTACGTCATCTCGGGCGGAGGCGACTCGAGCGAAGCCCTCGCTGGGGACGTCGCGTCCTCGCTCGCGGCGCTCGGAGACGAAGGCCGGCCGATCGCCGATTCATGGGAGCGGGAGAAGACGGTCGACACCGAGGAGCAGCTGAAGGAGTTGCTCCGGGAGCAGTTGCCGTTCCACTTCCATGGCGAGCCGCCGCCGGGCTACCTCGATGAGACGGTCGGGTCGCCGGAGGTTCTCCGCCACTTCGCCAAGGCCGGCTACGGGGACTTCGACTACCGGCCGTACTTGCACCACGTTGGAAAGCCGACGCTCGTGATCGTGGGAGAGCACGACCGGACGACGACGCCCCGCGCGGCGCGTGTCCTCCACGAGGGCATCGGGGGCAGCGAGCTGCACGTCGTGCCGGGCGCCGGCCACATGAGCTTCGTCGAGGCGCCTGACGACTACCTGGCCGTCGTACGCGGCTTTCTCGGCCGAGTTTTCGAAGGCGAGCGGGTACACTGACCGGTCTTTCAATGGCGAACGAGACCGTAGATAGAGAGAGCGAGATGACCGAGGACGGCGTCTGGACGAGGACGCCCGAAGGCGACCTCGTACCCGACTACGACGCGACCTTCCCGACGATCGAGGAGGGACAGGTCGTCCACGGCATCGTCGTCCGGGTCGACAAGGACGAGGTGCTCGTCGACATCGGCTACAAGTCGGAGGGAGTCATCCCCGTCTCGGAGCTCTCGATTCGGCGCTCGATCAACCCGGCTGACGAGGTCTCGGTGGGTGAGGAGATCGACGCACTCGTCCTCACGAAGGAGGACACAGAAGGCCGGCTCATCCTCTCGAAGAAGCGCGCTCGGTTCGAGCTTGCGTGGAAGAAGATCGAGGCTGCCGCCGAGTCGGGCGAGCCCGTGGACGGCAAGGTGATCGAGGTCGTCAAGGGGGGATTGATCCTCGACCTCGGCGTTCGCGGCTTCCTGCCGGCCTCGCTGGTCGACATCCGCCGCGTCCAGGACCTCGACGAATACCTCGGCCAAGAGCTCCGCTGCAAGGTGATCGAGCTCAACCGCTCGCGGAACAACGTCGTCCTCTCGCGGCGCGCGGTGCTCGAGGACGAGCGTAAGGAGATGCGCCAGGCGATCCTCGACCGCCTCAACCCCGGCGACGTCGTCGACGGTCAGATCTCGAACATCGTCGACTTCGGCGCCTTCGTCGACCTCGACGGCATGGATGGGCTGATCCATATCTCGGAGCTCTCGTGGAGCCACGTCAACCATCCGTCCGAGGTGCTCGAGATCGGACAGGACGTGAAGGTGAAGGTGCTCGACATCGACAGGGAGCGCCAGCGGATCTCGCTCGGCCTCAAGCAGACGCAGACCGACCCCTGGCAGCAAGTTGTCGACCAGTACAGCGTGGGTGACGTCATCGAGGGCCGCGTCACGAAGGTGGTCACGTTCGGGGCCTTCGTCGAGATTCTCCCCGGCGTCGAGGGTCTGGTGCACATCTCCGAGCTCGCGCAGCGGCACGTCGAGAACCCGCGCGAGGTCGTGTCGCAGGGCGACATGGTCCGCGCGCAGGTGATCGAGATCGATGCCGAGCGACGCCGCCTCTCGCTCTCGCTCAAGCGGGTCGAGCAAGAGGAGGGGACCGGCGAGCCACCGCACCTCGAGCTCTCGGAAGAGGTCTTCCCGGAGCAGGCGCACGCCGAGGCGGCCCCGGAGATTCCGGCTGCGGAGCCGCCTGAGGAGAACGTGCAGGCCGAGGTCGTCCCCGACGAGCAGCAGGCGGAGGTCGTCCTCGAGGAGCCGCAGGTCGAGGTCGTCTCCGAGGAGCTCCTGGCGGATGAGGCCGATCCGACCGAGCCCGGCCCCGGCGACTCCGAGGGCTCGCCGCCCGAAGCGCCGCCCGAATAAGTGTCGCGGCGACCGATCGCGGTCGCGATCACGGGCGGCATCGGGGCAGGCAAGACCGAAGCGCTCGCCGCGTTCGAGCGGCACGGCGCCGCCGTCGCCTCCAGCGACGAGATCGTCCACCGGCTCATTCGCGAGAACGAGGACGTGCAGCGGGCGCTGCTCGACCGCTTCGGTGACCGCATCCTCGACGAAGCTGGGCAGATCGACCGGGCCGCCATCGCCGAGATCGTCTTCGCCGACCGCGAGGCGCTCGCGTGGCTCGAGGCTCTGCTGCACCCGCTTGTCTCTCACGAGTACCTCACCTGGCGGGACGAGCTGGCACGGCTGCCCGATCCACCGGCGGTTTGCGCAACGGAGGTGCCGCTGCTCTACGAGGTCGGAGCCGAGGATCGTTTCGACGCCGTCGTGGCGCTCACGGCGCCGCCCGAGCTGCGCGCCCGGCGGGCCCATGTGCCCGCCGACGAGCGAAGCGAGCGGCTCCTGCCAGACGAGCAGAAGATCGAACGCGCCGACTTCGCCTACGTAAACGACGGCACGCTCGAGCAGCTCGACGCATTCGTCGCTGAGGTGATCCGGGCCCTCACGGCCCGCGAAGAGGCCGGCTCGAGGGAGCCCGCCTCTTCCTGACTCAGGTCAGTACGGCCGCCTCTACGATCGAGCTGTGCGTCGTCTGTTTGCCGTCGCAACGCTTGTCGCCGTACTCGTCGGGATCTTTGCCTGGGTCTACACGGCGCAGCCGGCCTGGTGGGTCCGGATCCGCTACCCACTCCGCTACGAGCAGGTCGTTCGCGGCCACGCGCGCAACTACCGCCTCGACCCGGCGCTGCTGGCGGCCGTGATCTACCAGGAGAGCAAGTTCCGCGCCGGCGCCCGCTCGAGGACCGGGGCGATCGGGCTGATGCAGCTCGAGCCCGACACCGCGAAGGGAATCGCGATCCATACCGGCGGGACGCGTTTTCGCGTCAGCGACCTCTACAACCCGGAGATCAACGTCCGCTACGGCGCCTGGTACCTGCGGCACCTACTTGACAAGTACGGCGACGAACGGACTGCGCTCGCCGCCTACAACGGAGGCCAAGAGAACGTCGATCACTGGCTTGCCTCGCACCGCGGGATCCCGTTCCCGGAGACGCGCCACTACGTCTCCGGGGTCGAGAACCTGAAGAAGCTCTACCGGCGTGGCTACGGGAGCCGATTGGGAGCCTCGTCGCAGTGACACTTGACAGACGTCTACGTGATGTCATAATGACATCACAGTGCAGCTAGACCGCCACATCGAGGCGCTCGAGGAGGAGCTCGGCAAGGTCGCGGCGCTGGGCGACGAGACGACCGCGGTGGCGGCTGAGCGTCTCAGCCAGGCGCTTCGCTCCGCCGTTGGCCTGCGGTTCCTCGACGTCCTCTCGGACGCCGCCCTCGAGCTGTCGGGGCAGCTTCCTTCGGGTCACGTCGAGGTGCGGCTTGTCGGCCAGGAGCCAAGCCTGGTCTACGTCGAGGAACCCGAGGCGGCATCGGCTGCTACGACCGAGGACGGGCTCAGCGCCCGAATCACGCTGCGTCTGCCCGAGCCGCTGAAGGCAACCATCGAAGCCGCGGCGGCCCGTGAGGGCGTCTCGGTCAACACCTGGCTCGTTCGCGCGATCACGCGCAGCGTGTCCAGTCCGCCCCGGCGACAGGCCGGAAACCGCTTGACCGGCTTCGCCAAGAGCTAGAGGAGGGAGCTATGGCCTTTTTCCGTCTTCCGTTTGGTCACGTCGAGGTCAAGATCGACCGCCGCCCGCCGAAGCCGCCTCGGCCGGTCCGGAGGCGGCCGTGAGACGCGAGACTTTCTCCACTCAGGGCCCCCTGAGGCTGGAGCTCAAGCTCGCCGCAGGCGAGATCGAGCTCGAGGCGGCTGCCACCGACGAGACGACCGTCGAGCTCGAGCCGTTGAGCGACAACGACGCAAGCCGCGCCGCGGTGGAGGACGCCCGCGTCCAGCTTCGAGAGCGGGGCGACGGCCACGAGCTCGTCGTCGCGGTTCGCGAGCCACGCTTCGGCTTCTCGAATATCGAGGTCCGTCTCACCGTCCGGGCTCCCGAGGGGGCCGCAGTCGACCTCGCGACGGCCTCGGCGGACGTGCGAGGTCACGGGCGCTTCGGCGACGTCGAAGCGAAGACGGCGTCCGGCGACGTGCGTTTCGACGAGGTCGCTTCGTTCAAGGGGCGGTTGGCGAGCGGCAACGTCTCGGTGCAATCCGTGAGAGGCGCCGCGAGCGTGAACTCGGCCTCGGGTGATGCTGAGATCGGACATCTCGCCGGTGACGGCGAGTTCCGGACCGCATCCGGAGACGTCGGCATCGAGCAGGCCGACGCGTCGCTGAGCGTTCACACAGCTTCAGGCGATCAGGAAATCGGAAGCGTCG
>JBARRS010000015.1:0-1838 GCA_049644345.1 Gaiellaceae bacterium | reverse complement strand
AACTACTCGCCGCTCGTCCTCCTGGTCGGGCTTGTGGTCGGGATCTGGTGGGTAATCTCGGCGAAGAACAGGTACACCGGACCGGTGCGCACGATCGACGAGGCGCCCATGGTCGATGCGATGCCGGGGGCCGGCCCCGCGCCTGCGGCCGGCTCGTAGCGGAGGGATACGATGACCGAGGTGATCGGTCCGGACGTTCGGGTGCCCGTAAAGGGAATGCTGAGCCTCGACGAGCTTCGGGCCGAAGTCGAGGGCGGAACGGTCGACACCGTCCTCACCTGCTTCACCGACATGCAGGGCCGCCTGTTCGGTAAGCGGGTCGAGGGCGAGTTCTTCCTGGAGGAGTCGGCCTCGCACGGGATCGAGGGCTGCAACTACCTGCTCGCGCTCGACATGGAGATGGATCCCATCCCCGGGTACGAGATGGCGAACTGGGAGAAGGGCTACGGAGACTTCAACCTGCTGCCCGACCTCGCGACGCTGCGCAGGATTCCGTGGATCGACCGCACGGCGCTCGTCCTCTGCGACGTCGGCTGGGAGAACGGCGAGCCGGTCGTCCAGTCGCCGCGCCAGGTGCTCAAGCGCCAGGTGGAACGGGCGCTAGAGCGCGGCTACCTGCCGATGTTCGGCTCCGAGCTCGAGTTCTATCTCCTCAAGGAGAGCTACGCGGAGGCGCACCAGAAGCACTACCGCGACCTCACGCCGTCGATCCCGTACATCCTCGACTACCACATCCTCGCCACGACCTTCGACGAGGACGTGATCGGCGATCTCCGCCGCAACATGCAGGCCGCCGGCATCCCGGTCGAGTCGTCGAAGGGCGAGGCCTGGCCGGGGCAGCACGAGCTCAACTTCCGCTTCGCCGACGCCGTCACGACGGCAGACCGGCACGTGGTCTACAAGAACGGGGCCAAGGAGATCGCGAACCGGCACGGCCAGGCGATCACGTTCATGGCGAAGCCCGATCACACCTGGATCGGGAACTCCTGTCACATCCACTCGAGCCTCTGGGCTCCGGACGGCTCCCGGAGCCTGTTCCCGACGGACGACGGGCACGGGCCGAGCGAGGCCTTCAACGGCTATCTCGGCGGCCTGACCGCCTACATGCGCGAGCTGTCGATCTTCGTCGCGCCCAACATCAACTCGTACAAGCGCTACGCCTCGGAGAGCTGGGCGCCGACGACGCTCGCGTGGAGCCACGACAACCGGACGTGCGGCTTCCGCGTCGTCGGCCACGGCAACGGGTTCCGGATCGAGTCGCGGATTCCGGGTGCCGACGCCAACCCGTACCTCGCCTTTGCGGCGATGATCGCGGCCGGGCTCCAGGGGATCGAGGAGAAGCTCGACGCGCCGCCGATGTTCGAAGGCAACGCCTACGCGGACGAGAGCCTCGCGCGGGTTCCCTCGTCGCTTCGCGAGGCGATCACGGAGCTCGACGGCTCGGCGATGGCTCGGGCGACGCTCGGAGACGAGGTCGTCGATCACTACCTGAACTACGCGCGGACCGAGCAGCGCTTGTACGACCAGACTGTGACCTGCTACGAGAGAGAGCGGCTCTTCGAACGTGGCTAGACCGGTAGTCGGGATCACGACGTACGTGACTCCCGCGAAGTGGGGCTACTGGGAGCTAGAGGCTGCGCTCGTTCCGTCGCAGTACGTACGGGCCGTCGAGCGGGCCGGAGGAAGGCCCCTGCTCGTGCCGCCGAGCGAGGACGGGGTGGAGGAGACGCTGGACGCGGTCGACGGGCTGGTCTTCTCCGGCGGCTCCGATCTCGGCCCCGAGACGTATGGCCAGGATCCGCACGAGGAAACCTCAGGCATCGTTCCCGAGCGGGACC
>JBARRS010000014.1:0-8195 GCA_049644345.1 Gaiellaceae bacterium | reverse complement strand
TGAGCGGTCGCGGCCTCGGTCACACAGGCGGAACTCTCGACAAGCTCGAGTCGATCCCCGGCTTTCGGGCCGAGCTCTCGACCGATGAGCTCGTCCGGCAGGTACGCGACGTGGGGCTCGCAGTCGTCGGTACGAGCGACGAGCTCGTGCCGGCGGACCGACGGCTCTACGCGCTGCGAGACGTGACCGCCACCGTCGACAACGTCTCGCTGATCGCCGCGAGCATCATGTCGAAGAAGCTCGCCGCCGGCGCGGACGCGATCGTCCTCGACGTCAAGGTCGGCGACGGCGCCTTCATGAAGTCCCGCACCGACGCCGTGGCGCTCGCCGAGGTGATGCTCGACCTCGGTCGGCGGGCCGACCGCGAGGTCGTCTGTCTGCTGACGGACATGGACCAGCCTCTCGGCCGCGCGGTCGGGAACGCCCTCGAGGTGCATGAGGCCGTCGAGACCCTCCGGGGCGAGGGGCCGGACGACTTCACCGAACTCGTTCTCGAGGCGAGTGGGCGGCTGCTGGCGCTCTCCGATCTCGATCTCGATCCGGCCCAGGGACGGACACGCGCCGAGCAAACGCTCGAGGACGGGACTGCGCTCGCCGCCTACGAGCGCTGGATCGAGGCCCAAGGCGGGAACCCAGATTCCGAGGCGCTTCCGCGTGCGCCGGTCGTCGCGCAGGCCGAGGCGCCGCGGGGCGGGTATGTGCGGGCGATCAGCTCCGTCCATGTGGGGCTGACCGCGCTCCACCTCGGCGCCGGAAGACGGACGAAGGAGGACCGGATCGATCACGCCGTCGGCGTCGTCTGCCTGAAGAAGCGCGGCGACCGGGTCGACGAAGGGGAGCCGCTGGCGGAGATCCACGCTCGCGATTCCGAATCGGCGGCTAAGGCACTGGTCGAGGTCCACGCAGCCTACGAGCTGGGCGACGAGCAACCCCCGTCCTCGCGGGTCGTGCTCGATGTGCTCTCCTAGACGAGCGTGCCGGAGCTCCCCGAAGTCGAGACGATCCGCATTCAGCTCGAGCCGGCGCTCGTCGGCCGGAGCCTGGAGCGCGTGCGAATCCTCGACGAGCGCCTGACGCGACCGTTCGGCGCCGACGGCGTCGCCGCAGAGCTCGAGGGGGAGCGTGTCCAGGCCGTCGACCGGCGAGGCAAGTATCTGGTTGTTCGGTTCGAGAGCGGTCGGGCTCTCCTGGTTCACCTCCGGATGACGGGGACACTCAGCCACGCGCCGGGCGGCATCTCCGGCGACGATCCGTACCGGCGCGCCGTTGTCACGCTAGACGACAGATCGGACGTTGCCTACCGCGACGTGCGCCGCTTCGGCACATGGTTGCTCCTGGAAGCCGACGAAATCGAGCCGTATCTCGAGGCGCGCCTGGGCGCGGAGCCGCTGGACGGCGCGTTCACCCCGGCTGCCCTCGCCGAGCGACTTGCAAGCCGGCGGGCTCCCGTCAAGGCTGCGCTGCTCGACCAGCGCACGGTCGCCGGGATGGGAAATATCTACGCGGACGAGGCGCTCTGGCGAGCGCAGGTCCATCCGCTGCGCCCGGCAGGCGAGCTCAACGAAGAGGAAGTTCAAGCCCTTCATCGCGGCGTCCGCGCGGCGCTGGAGGCGGGAATCGCCCGCCGGGGCGCGACGCTCCGCGACTACCGCACGCCGGACGGGGCCCGGGGCTCCATGCAGGACGAGTTCAAGGTCTACGGCCGGGCCGGCGAGCCGTGCCCGCGCTGCGGGACGCCGATCGACAGGATTCGGGTCGCCGGCCGTGGGACGTGGTACTGCCCGACGTGCCAGCGCATGCGGACTCCGGAGTAGCCCTAGGCAGCGAGCCGCTCGTCGAGGTCACCGCTCCGGTCGAGCAGCTTCTGACGGAAGTGCGGATCGCCGTCGAGGTTGATCTCCTCGTAGGCGATGCCTTTGCTCTCGAGCAGCGCCTTGGCGCGCCTGGCCCGGATCTACACTAGACCGCGGTGGCCGGGCGGACGTACAAGACGGAAGCAGTCGTGTTGCGATCGCTGCGCCTCGGTGAGGCCGACCGGGTGTTGCACCTCTACACCCTCGATCGGGGCAGGGTTGGGGCGGTCGCGAAGGGGATCCGGCGGACGAAGTCGCGCTTCGGCGCCCGCCTCGAGCCGCTCAGCCACGTCGAGGTGCTCCTGCATCCGGGCTCCGGTGAGCTGCAGACGGTCACCGGCGTCGACCTGATCAGGCCGCACCGGGCTGCGCGCGAGGATCACTACCGCTTGAGTGTCGGCCTCGTCGGGCTCGAGGCGATGCTGCGCCTCTTCAACGAGCCAGAGGCGAATGAGCGCGCCTTCCACGCGTTGACGCGCTTCCTCGACCTGCTCGACGAGATCCCGCCGGACGGGGCGCGCCGGCCGCAGCTCGACACGCTTGCGCTCTCGTTCCAGCTGAAGCTCCTCTGGCTCTCCGGCTACCTGCCACACGTGACGAGCTGCGCCGAGTGCGGCAACGAGAGCGACCTCGTCGGCTACTCGCCGCGGGCCGGAGGAGCCGTCTGCCGGGCGTGCGACGGCGCGGGCTCCTTGCCGCTCTCGCCGGCCGGCCTTCACGGGATCGAGGCCCTGCTCTCACTGCCGCTCTCCGAGGCCCACGAGGCCGGTCTTTCCAAACGCGCGGCGCGCGAGGCGCTCTCCGTGATCTCGTCCTCGTACGAGTTCCACGGCGGCTTCCGCCTGCGCACGCTGCGTGCGTCGTGAAGCGCGAGCTGTCGGGCGGCTTTCAGCTCGACGACGACCCGAGCCGGATCGACCTCGACGCCGTTCACCGCTACCTCAGCGAGGAGTCGTACTGGGCGAAGGGGCGCACTCGGGAGGTCCAGGAGGAGATGAACGCGCAGGCGGCGAGGCTCGTCGGCCTCTACCGCGACGGTCGACAGATGGGCTTCAGCCGTACCGCGCTGGTCGCGGGGATGCCGATGGCGTATCTCGCCGACGTCTACGTCCTGGCCGAGCACCGTAGGCGCGGCCTCGGCGAGGAGCTCGTCCGCGAGAGCGTGGAGCGTGGGCCTTATGCCGCTTACCGTTGGCTCCTGCACACGCGTGACATGCACGGTCTCTACGAGAAGTTCGGCTTCGGCCGACCCTCGGAGCGGCTGATGGAGCGGCCACCGGCCGAAGTAGCATCCGGCTCGTGAACTACCAGGAGATGATCACCGCGCTCGAGGGGTACTGGGCCGACCAGGGGTGCGTCCTGATGCAGCCCTACCACACCGAGGTCGCCGCAGGGACGATGAACCCGAACACGTTTCTGCGCTGCCTCGGGCCCAAGCCGTGGAAGACGGCGTACGTCGAGCCGGTCATCCGCCCGCTCGACGGGCGCTATGGTCAGAACCCGTTCCGATTCCAGCACTACTTCCAGTACCAGGTGATCTTGAAGCCTGCGCCGCCGGACGTGCTCGACCTCTACTTCAACTCGCTCGCCGCCCTCGGGATCGATCTTGCACAGCACGACGTCCGGCTCGTCGAGGACGACTGGGAGCAGCCGACGCTCGGCGCGTGGGGCCTCGGCTGGGAGGTCTGGTGCGACGGGATGGAGATCACCCAATGGACGTACTTCCAGCAGCTCGGCGGTCTCGACGTCGAGCTCGTGCCCGCGGAGATGACGTACGGGCTCGAGCGCCTCGCCCTCTTTCTTCAAGGGAAACGGAACGTCTTCGACCTCGAGTGGGCGCCGGGCGTCACCTGGGGGGACGTCTATCGCGAGAGCGAGCGCCAGTGGTCTGCGTACAACTTCGAGGAAGCGCCCGTCGACGTGTTGACGCGCCGGTTCGACGAGCACGAGGCGGAGTGCCGGCACCTCGTCGAGCGCAGCCTGCCACTGCCTGCGTACGACCAGGTGCTGAAGTGCTCGCACGTCTTCAACCTGCTCGACGCGCGCGGCGCGCTCTCGGCGAGCGAGCGCGCAGCCTACATCGGCCGTGTGCGCAGCCTCGCGCGCCTGGTCGCGCAGAGCTACCTCGAGCAAGAGCAGGAAGCCGCCGCTGCCTAGCCTCCTTGTCGAAATTGGCTGCGAGGAGCTGCCGGCCTCGGCCGTCGGCGAGGCCGAGGCGCAGCTGCCGGACCTCGTAGACCTCCACCTCGGGAAACGTCCGGGCCGTCTCTTCGTCGGGCCGCGCCGGCTCGCCTTCCTGCTCGAGGACGTTCCCGAACATACCCCGGACGAGTGGGTGAAGGGACCGCCGGAGTCCCGGCGCGAGCAGGCTGCGGAGGGATTTGCGCGCAAGTACGGCGTCTCGGCGGACGAGCTCGAGGTGCGGGACGGCTTCCTCGGGGTCGTCGTTCCGGGACGGCCTCTGCGCGAGCTGCTGCCCGAGCGCGCCGACGCGATCGTCCGAGGCCTGGCTTTCTCGAAGTCGATGCGCTGGGACGACAGCGGCATCCGTTTCGCGCGGCCGGTGCGGTGGACGCTGGCGAAGCTGGACGAGGAGACGGTGCTCGGCGAGACCTCCTACGGTCACCGCTTCACGAGCGGCCCGGTCGAGATTCAGAACGCGGGGGACTACGAGCAGGCCCTCCGCGCCGCAGGCGTCGTCGCGGATGCAGGGGAACGGCGCCGCCTGATCGTCGAGGGCCTCGATGCGATCGGAGGCTGGAGCGACCCGCTTGGAAAGCTGGCCGAAGTGATCCACCTGGTCGAGTCCTCGCACGTGCTCGAAGGGAGCTTCGACGAGCGCTACCTTCAGCTGCCCGAGCGCCTGATCGTGACGGCGATGCAGGAGCATCAGCGCTACTTCCCGCTCGGCGGCAACCGGTTCGCCTTCGTGGCGAACGGCGGCGACCCGGACACCGTCCGCGCGGGGAACGAGAACGTGCTCGAGGCCCGGCTCGAGGACGCGGCCTTCACCTTCGAGCGCGATGTCGCCGTCGGCGTCGACGAGCTCGCCAAGCGGCTCGGATCGATCACGTACTTCGCCGACGCCGGGACCTTCGCCGACAAGACCGAGCGACTGATCATGCTTGTCGAGCGGCTCGGCGGCGGAGAGGCGTCGCGCGAGGCCGCGAGGCTCGCCAAGGCCGACCAGGCCTCGGAGCTCGTGCGCGAGTTTCCCGAGCTCGAGGGCGCGATCGGCGCCGAGTATGCGCGGCTCGCCGGTTATCCCGAGGCCGTGTCGAAGGCGATCGAGGAGCAGTACTTGCCCGACGCCGCCGATGCGCCGCTGCCTCAGACGGAGGCCGGCAAGGTGCTAGCCGCGGCGGACAAGCTCGACACCCTCAGCGTCTCGTTCGGTCTCGGCCACCGGCCGAGCGGCTCACGCGATCCCTACGGCCTTCGCCGCGCGGCGATCGGCCTCAACCGGCTTGCGCTCGAGGGCGGGTTGACGATCGACCGCAGCGACCTGCCGGACGAGGTGCGGGACTTCGTCGAGGAGCGGCTCGAGTCTCTGCTCGACGTTCCGGTTGAGTACGTACGTGCTGCGCGCGCCTCGGCAGTGCCGGATCTCGGCGGCGTCGCGCGGCTCGCGGAGGCGCTCTACGCCGAGCGCGACTCGTCTGCCTTCGACGGCGTCTACACCGCCTACGACAGGGCGCACCGTCTCGCCGGGAAGGCCGAGCAGGAGGCTGCGCCGAGCCTCGACCGGAAGCTGCTTGTGGAGGAGGCGGAGCGCGCGCTCGCCGAGGCGCTCACGAAGGTCGAGCTGGATGGCGTCGGAGATGTTCGCGCCGCGCTCGAGTCGGCCGCCGAGCTTGCGCCCTACGTCGAGCGGTTCTTCGACGAGGTGCTCGTGATGGCCGATGACGACGCCGTTCGCGCGAACCGCCTCCGTTTGCTGCTCGACGTGCGCGACACCCTCGGCGCGCTCGGCGACTTCTCGCAGATCCCCCGCTAGGCTCCGGCCGTGACGAAGCACCCGGTCGAGCTCCATCTGATCTCCGACTCGACGGGCGAGACGGCGGTCCGGCTCGCCCACGCGCTCGAGGCGCAGTTCCCGGGCCAGCAGTTCGAGGAGATCCGGCACCCGCGTGTCGAGACCGTGGACGACCTCCAGCTTGCCCTCAACCGGGCGAAGGGACGGCCGGCGGTGATCGTCTACACGCTGGTGCAACCTGAGCTCAAAGACGCGGCCCGCACGCTCTGTCGGCGCTACAAGCTGCATTACTGCGACCTGCTCAGCCATCCCATCGACGCCGTCGCGAAGGTCGCCGGCGTCGGCGCGACGATGACGCCGGGCGCGCGGCCGCCGCTCGACTCGACCTACTTCAAACGGATTGCCGCGATCGAGTTCGCCGTCCGCTACGACGACGGCATGGGGGAGGGCCTCCACGAGGCAGACATCGTCCTCGTCGGCGTCTCGCGGACCTCGAAAACACCGCTGTCGATCTTCCTCGGCTATATGGGCTACAAGACCGCGAACGTCCCGATCGTGAAAGGGATCAAGCCGC
Source organism: Gaiellaceae bacterium (assembly GCA_049644345.1). Lineage (GTDB taxonomy): Bacteria > Actinomycetota > Thermoleophilia > Gaiellales > Gaiellaceae > JBARRS01. The sequence goes on along the minus strand of JBARRS010000014.1, from coordinate 1,792 downwards.
CGCCTGCTCTCTACGAGGTCGACCAGACGAAGATCGTCGGACTGACGATCGACGCCGAGCGGCTCGCCGAGATCCGCCAGCAGCGCGTTCGCCGGCTGGGCAGCTCGAACCGCGCATACACCCAGTTGGTCGAGATCTATGACGAGCTCGAGGAGGCGGCGGCCGTGCACCGCCGCCTGGGCTGCCCCGTGATCGAGATCTCCGAGCTCTCGATCGAGGAGACGGCGGCGCGGGTGATCCGCCTGATCGAACGCCGGCGGGCCGAGAACGGCGGAGTCGCCGCCACCGCGTGAAGCCGAAGCCGCCGGTCCCGCTCTGGCGTTGGACGATGTGGTGGACGCTCCTCGCCGCCGCGCTCGTCGTCTTCTACGGGTTCTTCACACCCGTTTGGATCGGTTTGCGGACGGCCGCTTGGCTCGCGGACTTCCGCGCGCGGCGAAAGCCCGGGTACCGGCCCCCGGTCAGCGCGCGGTAGCAGAGGGGGCGGCCCCCGGTTAGCTCCTGCAGGCGTGGGAAAAACGCCCTCACGGCTCTACAATCCGGAGTGGGAGATTTCCGGACCTAGGGATCCGGGCGAAAGGAAGAGGGGGGAGTTGGAACACAGGGGTAAGGGAGAGCGAGGCCTGCGCCGCCGCGGCGCTCGCGCATTGCAGGCGGTCTGCGTGCTCGCTGCTCTCGGCTGCGGCGGTTTCGGTGCGGCGCAGGCGCTCGGCACGGACGCAGCAGCAGCGGCTGCCACGTCTTCACCGCCCCCGACGACCACGCCGAAACCCGACCCGCCGCCACCGCGCAAAGTCGCTCGCACGCATCCAAAGCCCGTGCACCGCGCAGTGCCACAGCGCACCGTGGTCCACGTCGTGCCGCCTCCCGCGCCCGCGCCGACGCCGGTCGCCCCCGTCGTCACTCCGCCTCCCACGCATGCGGTTTCACGGCCTCGCGTGGTCAAGAAGAACAAGTCACGCCTCCATGCGAACGCAAACGCGCACAGAAGCCGCCGGACTGCGCAGGCGCGGCTGAAGCACGCGCGTCCGCAGATCGCTCCGGCAACCGTCCCAACGACTGAGCCGACGGAGAATGCGCTGCCGCAAGCGCAACCAAGCGGGGGTTCGAGCGTCACGCTGCTGCTCCTCGGCGGGTTCGTCCTGGCCGCCTCGATGACACTGCTTGGCGTCGCGACGCTGCCGGCGAGACGCGTCGGCGGACGCCTGGGCTCCGCGATCGAGACGCGACGCGGCGACCTCGCTGCGGCCGGCCTCACGGGCGTGATCTGCTTCCTCGTCGCGTTGCTTATCTCGCGGGGCGGCTAGACGTTGCGCCTGCGGCGGCCACTCGGAGTGCTCGCAGTCGCGGCGACGGCAGCCGCGGCCACAGCGTTGGCGACGAAAGCGGACCCTCCACCGCTGACGGTCGACTTCAAGGTCAATCCGCCCAAGTTCTCAGCCTCTGCCGACGCGAGCTTCGAGTTCACGAGCGACCCCGGTGTCACCTTTCAATGCATTCTGGACGGAGCGTCTCCCACTTCTTGCGACTCGGGCAAGTCAGCGTTCACCGGCCTGGCGGACGGCCCACATGTCTTCGAGGTCGATGGCACGGAGACCGCCTCGGGGAGGACGGGGAGCAACACCTACCCGTGGACGATTGATACGTCGCCGCCGGGCATCACCTCGACTCCGCCGACGCTTTCCAACTCCACCTCCGCGGGGTTCGCGTTCGCGAGCCCCGAGAGCTCGTTCACGTTCAAGTGCGCGCTCGATTCGAGCGGCCTCGTGGACTGCACCTCTCCTCAGAGCTA
>JBARRS010000013.1:0-9393 GCA_049644345.1 Gaiellaceae bacterium | reverse complement strand
GATCGTCGCGACGCCATTCTCGCCGGGCTCGAGTTCGCAAGGTCGGAACGGGTCGACCTGATCGGGGCGCCGACGCGATCGTCCTTGTCCTCAATTGGTTCGCCGCCGCGCGGGCGCTCGAGCGGCGTGTCGAGCTGATGCCGACGCCGTCGCGGCCGCGGTACGGCTTGCGCTTTGACCCACCAGCATCAGGCCGCTTAATCTCGAAGGCCCGTCGAATCGAGGAGGTCCGCCCGGCCATGAGGCATCCGAGTTTCCACCATCACCCTGACCTCGAACGCCAGTCGTTCCTGCTCCAGCGCGTCCAGCCTGGCCTCAGCGGCTTCATGGACGGGTCACTGTCCACGCTCGCGCCCATCTTTGCGGTCGTGCTGACGATGACACAGCCGGTGTAGTTCAGCGAGGCTGTTCACGAGGGTGCTAAGAGGGAGCGCATGATCCGCGTGTTCGCCGATGCGCTGATGCCGGTGCATCAGCAGTACCTTCACCAGGCGCGGCAGATGCAGGCGCTCTCGTTTGCCGTCCACATCCCGCTCGTCGCGTTCGGCATCTCGTTCCCAGCGCTCGTTCTCTTCGCCGAGGCGCGTTGGCTGCGCACCGGCGACACGCTGTATCGCACGCTGGCGCGGCGGTGGTCGCGGGTGTTGGTGGCGTTGTTCGCAGTCGGCGTGATCACGGGGACGATCCTCAGCTTCGAGATGGGTCTGCTGTGGCCGAACTTCACGGCGACGTTCGGTGGCGTCTTCGGGCTGGGGTTCGCGATCGAGGGCTTCTCGTTCTTCCTCGAGGCGATCTTCATCGGGATCTATGTGTACGGCTGGGACAGGCTTTCGCCGCGCACACACTTCCTGAGCGGAATCCCAATCGTGCTCACAGGGTTCACCGGCTCTTTGATGGTGATCTCCGTGAACGCGTGGATGAACCATCCGAGCGGCTTCACGCTGCACGACGGCAAGGTGGTCGACGTGCAGCAGTGGCAAGCGCTGTTCGCGAATACCTATCTCTGGCACGAGCTCGTCCACATGTACATCGCCGGCTACATCGTCTCGGGCTTCATGCTCGCCGGCGCATACGCGTTCGGGCGACTGCGCGGGCACTGGGGACGCTACGAGCGTACAGCGCTCGCGATTCCGCTCACGGTGGCCGCGCTCGCCGCGCCGGTGCAGGTGCTCGTTGGCGACTGGGCGGCGCGCGACGTCGCGCGCGCCCAGCCGGTCAAGCTCGCCGCGATCGAAGGGCTCGCGCAGACGACGCGCGGCGCACCGGAGCACCTGCTCGGCTTTTACAACAACGGGAAGGTCCGCTTCGGCATCGAGATCCCGCATGGGCTTTCTCTCCTGGCTTTCCACAGCTGGGATGCGAAAGTGCAGGGGCTCGACGCGGTGCCCCCGACCGACCGACCGCCGGTCAATGTCGTGCGCCTCTCCTTCCAGACGATGGTCGGGATCGGCACGCTGCTCGCGCTCCTGGGCGCCGTCTTCGTCGCCGTCCGCATCCGCCGGAGACACTTGCCCGAGTCGCGCTGGTTCTACCGAGCACTGGTCGCCGCCGGCCCGCTCTCGGTCGTTGCGCTGATCGCGGGGTGGGTGACGACGGAGGTCGGGCGGCAGCCGTGGGTCGTCTACCGCGTCATGCCGACCGCCGACGCGGTCACGGGCGCAAGCGGAATCCCGGTCGGCTACACCGTGCTCGCTTTCACATACATGGTTGTCGCGATCGGCGTCGTGTGGGTGCTGCGCCGGCTCGCGCGTGCTCCGCTCGAGCTGGAGGAGGGGGCGCGATGAGCTCGACGTTCCTATCGGCGCTGCCGCTCGTCTTCGTGCTGTCCGGCGTCGTGCTCTACGCGGTCCTCGCCGGCGCCGACCTCGGCGCGGGCTTCTGGCAACTCTTCGCCGGTCGGGGACGGCACGGCGAGGAGATCCGCGAGCACGCCCACCATTCGATGGCGCCGGTCTGGGAGGCCAATCACGTTTGGCTGATCTTCGTGCTCACCGTCTTCTGGACCGCGTACCCGGCCGCGTTCGGGTCGATCGCCTCGACACTCGCGATACCGCTCTTTCTCGCGGGCATCGGCATCGTCTTCCGCGGCGCCGCCTACGCGCTCCGCGTCGGCGCTTCCAACCGGCGCGAACTCGGGGTGATCGACACGATCTTCTCGCTCTCCTCGATCCTCACCCCGTTCGCGCTCGGTGCGATGGTCGGCGCGATCGCGACCGGGCGCGTGCCGGTCGGCAATGCCGCAGGCCACCGCTTCTCGAGTTGGCTCAACGCGACCTCGATCCTCGTTGGCATCCTCGCCGTCGCCACCTCCGCGTACCTCGCGGCCGTCTATCTCGCTGCCGACGCAGCACGGCGTGATGAGCGCGGCCTCGAGCGTGCGTTTCGGGCGAGGGCACTCAGCGCGGCCGTCGTGGCGGGTGCACTTGCGCTCGCCGGCATCTTCGTAATTCACCACGAGGCGCACTCGCTTTACGACGAGCTCGTCTCCGGACGAGCCCTGCCGGCGGTCATCGTCTCCGCGCTGGCAGGGCTCGCGACGCTCGCGCTGGTCTACGGCCGCCGCTTCGAGGCGGCTCGCTACAGCGCCGCGCTCGCGGTCGCCGCCGTCGTCGCCGGCTGGGGCCTCGCCCAATGGCCGACCATCCTCCCGGGCCTCGACGTTCGCCACGCAGCCGCACCACACGACACGCTCGTGGCCGTCGTCGCCGCGGTGCTCGGCGGCGGCGCGATCGTCTTCCCATCGCTCGCCCTGCTCTTCCGGCTAACGCTTGCGGGGCGTTTGGATCAAAGCCTCCCCGCCCAAGCAGCTCCGCCCGCCCACGGCCGACTGGCGGCAAGGCCCGCGCGGCTCATCCGCTTGGCGGTTGCGTGCCTGATCGTCGGGTTCGGACTGCTGACCGTCGCCGACGCGGGCTGGGCACACGCCCTCGGCGTGACAGCCTTGCTCGCCTTCATAGCCTCCGGCTTCCTCGCGCTCGTGCCCGCCGAAGAATCGTGAGTCCGGCACCCAAGGAGTGAGGTTGCCACGCGCACGAGAAAGGCAATTTTCCGGCGCCAGTAAACGGTTGAGGCCGCTCTGCGCTCTTCAGCTCAAGCTAACGCGGCGACCAGCTGAGCAGGTCGAGGGGCCACATCTCATCGTTTTAGCGGCGACGGGTGGACTTCGATGGTGACCTCCCCCGTGACGCGTCTTCCCAGAACAGTCGATATCTCGGCACGTCTCCTCCGTTCCGGGGCCGGTCGACTGCGCGAGCTACCGCGCCGTGAAGTAAGCCTTCATCTCCTGCTGCATCTCGGGCCGGTGCTCCTGAGCGAGGACAACCGTCATTCGGCCGGAGTGAATGCCCGGAGCGACGGCTGTTACGTATAGGCCCTCGAAGCCCTTGCCGAACCACTGGCTAGCGTCCTGGCCGACGGCCGGCGCCGAGTCGTGGATCGGATCGTCCATGTCGCGGTAGACGAACAAGTCGTAGGTAGGCATTGCGCTCCCGTCTCCGATCGGCGCGCCGAGTCTATGACAGCCGCGCCTTTGCGTTAGGCCGAGCCAGAAGGGGTTCGCGAGAGACCCGGCGGGACGGAGGTACGGGAACTGCAGGCGACGGCTTGGCCGTCGCGCGAGACCAGCGCACTCGCCGGTGCCCGATGCCGAAGCGTGAGGGTCGGGAGCGCAGTCGCTCGTCAGGGCAGACGCCAGAACTCGCCGGTCAGCTCGAGCCGGTCGAGGATCGCCTGGTTCTGCTCACGCGTGTGGGGGCGCCACTCGGGTGAGAGCCTGTCGTCCCACCAGGCGTGGGCGAGCTGGCTCAGCTTCGACACCGGAATGGTGGCGCCGGGCTCGCGGGCGCCGAGCCAGCGGGCGATGTGCTCTTCCGACCGGAAGAGGTTCATCGTGCTTCAGGTGAAGACGATGTCGTCCCACCAGCGGGAGGCGGGGACGAGGCAGTGGAAGAGCAGGCGGTCGTCGTCGGGCCGCTGCCCGCGCACCGCGATCGAGAGCGGCTCGCCGGAGTCGGGGCAGGAGGTCTCGATCTGCCCGTCGACGTGCAAGGCGGCGCAGATCCCGAACGCGTCCCAGGCGCAGTTGGCATACCACCAACGGCCGGCGGCGTGGACGCGGTAGGCGGTCGGGACGCCGGAGAACGGATTCGCCATCCGGATCTCGTCCGTCGCCGCGCTGAGCACGAGCGCGTGTTGGTGGTGCAGGCGGCGCCAGCCGGCGACGACCTCGGCGGGCTCGCGGCCGGTCGCGGCGGCGACCTCGGCTGCCGTCGGCACGCGACCGAGCTCCACCACCTTCGCATACGTCAGGTTGCGAAGCTCGAGATCGCTTGCATCCATGCGCGATTCCTTGGAGGTCGTGCTCAGATGGTGCCTCGCTTCGTGCATGAGTATCTCAAGTTGGTAGTCACTGAGCTCTAGTCGGCAGTCGTCGAGAGCGCGTTCGATGTGCCTGTCAGCGGCGGCGGGCTGACCCGCTACGTCATGCGCTTCGAACCGATCGCCTCGGCACCAGCCGAGCAGCTGATCCCTTGGATCGCACCGCGCCGGTTCTCCGCGACGATCTCCGCCTGGTTGGCCGGCGGCGGCGGCAGGTCGACGAGCAGCTCTCGCGCGAACGCGTCGGCGTCCGGGTGTCGCAGCATCGCGTTGTGCCGTCGCTCGAAGCCGATCGAGGAGAACGGGTTGCTGGAGAGAGCCCGGCCGCAGACCGAGCCTCCGTAGTGGCTCGGGTAGACGAGCACCTCGTCCGGCAGCGCGAGCAGCTTCTGAAGAGAGGCGTAGAGCTCGCGTGCGGGCGGTTCGGGCTCCCCCCTTGCGTGCAGGTCGGGGCGGCCGACGTCGCCGACGAGCAGCGAGTCCCCCGTGAAGACGAGCCAGGGCTCGAGCGTTCCGCGCCGCGCATCGGCGATCACGAGCGCGACGTGTGCCGGGGCGTGGCCTGGCGTCGCGAGGGCGGTCACGCGCGTGTTCCCGAGCTCGACGACGTCGCCGTCTTCGAGCCCGACGTGATCGAACGCGACGACCGCATTCCGGGGCAGGTACGCGGTGGCGCCGGTCCGCGTGGCCAGCTCCGGCAGGCCGGAGACGTGATCGGCCTGTACGTGCGTCTCGAATACCGCGACGATCGGCGAGCCGGTGCGCCGGGCCGCCTCGATGTACGCGTCGACCAGGTCGGCGTGCGGGTCGAGCACAGCGAGCTTGTCGTGCGTCGTGCAGCCGAACAGGTAGCTGGCGCAGGCCGTAGGCTCGAACAGGAACGGTCGTAGAAGCATTGCCCTCAAGGTACTGCCGCACGTGCTATCGTCGCCACCGAACATGGCGATGCCAGCCATCGGTCTCGACGGTGAGAGGAGCACGCTCGCCGTCCTCTGGGACACGACCCGCATGCGGCTCCTGGTCGCGCTCGCGAACGAGCGCAGCGTCTCCGCCGCGGCGTCTGCGATCGGAATTACGCAGTCGACGGCCAGCGAGCACGTTCGCGTGCTCGAGATAGCGGCTCAGCAGCCGATCGTCGAGAGATTCGGGCGGGGAAGCCGGCTCACCGACGCAGGGCGTGCTCTCGCCCGCCGGGCCGCCGCGGCCCTCGCCGAGCTTGCAGCCGGGGAGGAGGAGATCGCGGATCTCGCAGGCCTGCAATGTGGTCGCGTGGCCCTTGCGGCATCGTGGTCTCCCGGCGCATACGTGCTTCCCTACACGCTGGGTTGCTTCCGCCAGAAGTACCCGGGCGTGAGCATCGATCTCCAGATCGCCTCCAGCGCCGACGTCGTCGAGTGGCTGCTCGCCGGCCGGGTGGGCCTCGCCGTCGTCGGCGCAGAGCCAGACGACGAGCGGCTGGAGGCGGACCCGTTCGTCGAGGACGAGATCGTCGGTGTGGCAAAGCCGGGTCTGCTTACGCTCGAAGACGGTAGCGTCTCCGCAGCCGCGCTCTCGGTGGAGACGCTACTCGCCGGCGAGCCGGGATCGAGCACGCAGGCGCTCGCCGACGAGGAGCTCAAGGCGGCCGGGTCGAACCCGAAGACTGTCTGGCGGCTCGGCTCCGGCGAGGGGGTCAAACGATCCGCGCTAGAAGGCCTCGGCTTCGCGTTTATCAGCCGCTTCGCCGTCGCCGAAGAGCTCGAGCAGGGCCGCCTCGAGAGCTTCCGCATCGCCGGACGGAAGCCGCTGCGGCGGCGCTTCCACGTCGTCCGTCTCGCCAGTCGCCAGCTTACGCCGGCAGAGGCGCGCTTTCTCTCGACGCTTTGGACCTGTTGTGCAACGAGCACAGCGTACGCCGAGGCCTGCATCCTCCCCCCAGCGGGCCTGACGGCCCAGGCGATCGGCTGAGCTACGCTACGGCTGTTTGACCAGCTCGGGCGCTCCGCTCGGCTGCGGCACGATCCGGATGTAGGGCTTCGGCGCCTGCCAGTCGCCGAAGATTTCCTTCGCCTCGTCGTCCGAGACTGAGCCCGCGATGATCACGTCGTCGCCCTGCTTCCAGTTGACCGGCGTGGAGACCTTGTGCGTGGCGGTTAGCTGCAGCGAGTCGATCACACGCAGCACCTCGTCGAAGTTGCGCCCGGTCGTCATCGGGTAGACGAGGATCAGCTTGATCTTCTTGTCCGGGCCGACCACGAACACGCTGCGCACCGTCTGGTTGTCCGCCGGCGTGCGCTCTCTCGGGTCGCCGGAGGTCTCGGCGGGAAGCATCCCGTAGAGCTTCGAGACCTTGAAGTCGGAATCGCCGACGATCGGGTAGTTGGGCGCCGTCCCCTGCGTCTCTTCGATGTCCTTGGCCCAGCCCTCGTGGTCGCCGGTCGAATCGACCGAGAGGCCGATGATCTTGACGTTCCGCCGATCGAACTCGGGCTTGATCTTGGCCATGTAGCCGAGCTCGGTCGTGCAGACCGGCGTGAAGTCCTTCGGGTGCGAGAACAGCACCGCCCACGAGTCGCCAATCCAGTCGTGGAAGCCGATCCGGCCTTCCGTCGTTTGCGCCTCGAAGTCGGGCGCCGTATCGCCAAGTTGCAAGGCCATCTTCGCTCCTTTGTGACGTTGACGTTCGCGCGATGACAGGAGCTTGACGGTACCGCTCCACGCGCGGGAGATGCCACCGAACGTCACGATGGCAGCCATCGTCGGCGCCGTTCGTATATGCGCGGAACCGAAGCCCTTGAGCGCGCCGGAACTGCGGGGCCGATCACGGATAGAGACGTGGCGCAGGCCCGTCGGGCACGAGCCGGCCGAGGCTCCCTCGATGGCGCGACACGAGCCTGTCGAACGCGTCGACGAGCGGTGACAGCCGGAGACCACGGACGACCCGGCCGAGCGGGCGGGTCAGTCGAACCTCGACAAAGAGCGCTACGCCGCCTCCGCGATCGCCAGGGACGGGAGTGCCGTCGCGAAGGATGAGCCACCAACACTCGCCGCGCTCCTCCTCGGGCACCTCGGCGAGGAGGCCGTCGGCTTCCTCATCAGCGAGCGGGAGCAGCGCTAGCTCGTTGCGTCGGTCGATCGTGGCGACGACCCGCGCCGCCCAACAGCAGAACTTTCAGCCGCCCGCGTAGAGGAGAACCGGGCGCGGGAGAGGGAGTTTCACGTTAGCCGCAACCAAGAAATCTGCCAATCAGGAGACTAGGCGAAGATCGGCCGGGCGAATGGCGATGGCCGAAGAGTACGTCGGCCATCACGGTGATCGTGTCGTGAGCACGTGGCTCCGCCGAGGGATCCCGGAGCAGCCGTCCGACGCGTCGCGATGTCGGCCACAAGGTCAGGTTGCGTCGCGCGCCGCTGCCACTTGCCCAAACGTTTTCCGACCTGAAGGCTCCATAAAGGGCTCCATACCTGCCGCACGTTCGATCATCTGCAAATCGATCCGAAACGAAAGCCTGTGTCGCGTACTCGCGATGACTCCCTCTCGATGACTCCCTCTGTAACTGCGGGCGTCATCTGCCAGCGTGCGGTGGCGCGGCGGGTAGTTGCACCGTGACGCGGAGCCCGCCGGCCGGCCGGGGGGTGAGGGTGAGGGTTCCGTCGTGTGCTTGGGTGATGCTCTTGACGATTGCCAGGCCGAGGCCAACACCTGCGTGGTCGGTGCGTATGCGCTTGGTGCCGCGAAGAAACGGCTCGGCAAGCGTGGCAGCTAGCTGTGGGGTGAGCTTCTCGCCGGTGTTCTCGACGGTGAGTACCGCACTCTTGGGCTGAACGCTAGTCGTGACCCATACGCTGCCTTGTTCGGGCAGGTTGTGGATGATCGCGTTGTGCACGAGGTTCGTGCTCAGCTGCAGCAGGAGCGCGTGTGAGCCGATGGTTGGGGTCAGGTCGCCGGAGGTCTCGATGGTGAGGCCGCGTTTTTCTGCGAGCGGGAGGAGCGTTTCGGTGGCTTCCTCCGCTATGAGGGAGAGGTCGACGTGTTCTCCGATGAATGACCGTTGGTCGGCGCGGCTGAGCAGGAGCAGTGCTTCGGTGAGGTCGATCGCTCGGGTGTTGACGGCGTGGAGCCGGTCGACGAGCTCGCCGTTGTCGCGGTTCGGGTCGTTGCGGGCGACGTCGAGAAGCGTCTGCGTAATCGCCAGCGGCGTGCGCAGCTCGTGGGAGGCGTTGGCTGCGAATCTCTGCTGTTCGGTGACGTGTGCTTCGAGCCGGGCGAGCATGGTGTCGAAGGCGTCGGCGAGTTCGCGGAACTCGTCCTTGCGACCTTCCAACTGGATTCGGTGGGAGAGCGATCCGGTCGCGGCGATGCGTGTGGCGTCGGTGATGCGCGTCAGCGGGGCGAGCATGCGGCCGGCGAGAATCCATCCTCCCAGGAGACCGAACACCAGCAGGAACGCCAGCACGACGGCCGCGGTCGGAGCGAACTCGCGCAGGACGGCGTAGCGGTAGTTGGGCTCGAGGATGAGCCCGACGTGGACCGCACGATTCAGGAACACCCACACGGCGGCGAGCAGCAAGGCGCCGGCGAGCATCAGGAAGCCGGCGTAGCTGAGCGTGAGCTTGAGGCGAACGCTCAAGCCAGGGGCTCTATCCACGGTCCCCTCCCTCGCGCTCGGTGTCTGGTTGCGTGTCGATGCGGTAGCCGACGCCGGGCACGGTGGCAATGATCCAGGGTTCGCCGAGCCGCTTGCGCAGGGCTGAGACGGTGATGCGCACGGCGTTGGTGAACGGGTCCGCGTTCTCGTCCCACGCCCGTGCCAGGAGCTCTTCGGCGCTGACGACACCGCCGTCGGCGGCGACGAGGACGTCGAGCACTGCGAACTGCTTCCTGGTGAGCGCGACGTAGCGGCCGTCGCGATAGACCTCGCGGCGGAACGGATCCAGGCGCAAGCCTGCTATCTCTCGCACGGGTGGCCTGTTGTGGGCGCGCCTGCGGTCGAGCGCTCTCAGACGGAGCACGAGCTCTCGGAGCTCGAACGGCTT
>JBARRS010000012.1:0-6936 GCA_049644345.1 Gaiellaceae bacterium | reverse complement strand
CCGGCAGGTAGCGGTAGTCCTGGGCCTCCTCTTTCGTCCGCAACGGCGGCGCGTCCTCGCGACTCGGGTCGAAGTGGAGCGTCTCCTGCTCGACCTCGCGGCCGGACTCGTAGATCTCGATCTGCCGGTGGATCTCGCGCTCGATCCCCCGCGCGGCGAAGGCGAACGAGTTCATGTTCTTCAACTCGGTACGCGTGCGGAGCTCGTCCGAGCCCCCGGGCCGCAGCGAGACGTTGACGTCGAAGCGGAGCGATCCCTTTTCCATCTCCGCGTCAGAGATGCCGAGCTCGACGACGGTCTGGCGCAGCAGTTGAAGGAAACGACGCGCCTGCTCCGCCGAGTGGATGTCCGGCCGGGTGACGATTTCGACGAGCGGAGTGCCGCCGCGATTGAAGTCGACGAGGGAGCGGTCGGCGCCGTGTATCCGTCCTTCGGCACCGCCCATGTGGACCGTCTTCGCCGCGTCCTCCTCGAGGTGCGCGCGCACGATGCCAACCTCGACGTCGCCGTCGGGCTCCGGAAGCACGAAGCGTCCGTTCAAACAGAGCGGCTCGTCGTACTGGCTGATCTGGTAGCCCTTCGGCAGGTCGGGATAGAAGTAGTGCTTGCGGTGGAAGACCGCGCGCTTCGCGACGTCGCACTCCAGCGCGAGCCCGAGCTTGATCGTCCACTCGACCGCAGCTCGGTTCGGAACCGGGAGCGTCCCAGGGTGCGCGAGACACACGGGACACGTGCGCGTGTTCGGCGGGTCGAGGAGGCCGTTGGCGCAGCGGCAGAACATCTTGGTCCGCGTCTTCAGCTGAACGTGGATCTCGAGGCCGATGACCGGTTCCCAGCTCATCTGAGCCGTTCCGGGACGTAGTCGAACCCGAGCGCCCGCTCGAGGGCGTGGCCGGCACCGAAGAGCGTGTTCTCCGAGAACTGCGGCCCGATCAGCTGCAGGCCCACCGGCAGGCCGTCCGAGAGGCCGCAAGGGATCGAGAGCCCGGGCAGCCCGGCCATGTTCGACGGGATCGTCAGCAGGTCAGACAGGTACATCGTGAGGGGATTCCCCGTCTTCTCGCCGAGCCGGAAGGCGACCGTCGGCGAGGTGGGCGAGACCAGGACGTCGAAGCGCTCGAACAGTGCTGCATGCTCCTGCGCGATCACCGTCCGCACCTTCTGCGCCTGGCCGTAGTACGCCTCGTAATAGCCGGCGGAGAGCGCATAGGTGCCGAGCATGATCCGTCGTTTCGGCTCGTCCCCGAAGCCTTCGTTCCGCGTCCGCGAGTAGAGCGCGCGCACGTCGCCGTTCGGGGCGGCGCGGTGGCCGTAGCGGACCCCGTCGTAGCGGGCGAGGTTGGACGAGGCCTCCGAAGGCGCGACGAGGTAGTAGCAGGGGAGGCCGTACTCGACCGAGCGCGGCAACGAGCACTCCTCCACCTTCGCGCCGAGCTCCCGGCAGAGCTCGATCGCGCGGCCGACAACCTCCGAGACGCCCGGCTCGATCCCCTCGGCCTCGTTCAGCTCCGTCGGCACGCCGATCCGCAGGCCTTTCAAGTCCTCGGCTTCGGGGATCTCCACCGGCTGCGGGAGCTCGACCGTGGTCGAGTCGCATGGGTCGCGGCCGGCGACGATCCGGTAGAGGAGCGCGCAGTCGCGCACGGTCTTCGCGACGGGTCCGATCTGGTCGAGGCTCGAAGCGAAGGCGACGATCCCGTAACGCGAGACGGTGCCGTACGTCGGGCGCAGCCCGACAACGCCGCAGAGCGCGGCCGGCTGCTTGACCGAGCCGCCGGTGTCCGAGCCGAGCGCCCACGGAGCGAGGCCGGCAGCGACAGCCGCGGTCGAGCCGCCGGACGAGCCGCCGGGCACACGCTCGGGATCCCACGGATTGCGCGTCGGCCCGAACGCCGAGTTCTCGGTCGACGAGCCCATGGCGAACTCGTCCATGTTGGTCTTGCCCAGCAGCGGCAGCCCCGCCTCGCGGCAGCGGGAGGCGACCGTCGCGTCGAAGACCGGCCGGTAGCCCTCGAGGATCTTCGAGCCGGCGGTCGTCTCGATTCCGCGTGTCGAAATCAGATCCTTGAACGCGATCGGCACACCAGCTCCGTCCGCGGTCTCGACCGTGCGGAGGTAGGCGTTCAGCTCGCCGTCGCGCTCGTCGATGGCGTCCAGATAAGCGCGGTGCAGCTCGGCAACGGACGCCTCGCCGCGGTCGAGCAGGCCTGTTGCCTCCTCAGCGGTCAGGCGCAGCGTGTCGATCATCGTGCCGGAACGCGGAAGAAGTCGCCCTCGCGATCGGGCGCGTTCTCGAGCGCCGTCTCGACGTCGAGCGAGGGCCTGGGCTCGTCCTCGCGGAGGATGTTGACGAGGTCGAGCGGGTGCGCGGTCGGCTCGACGCCCGATAGGTCGAGCTCCGCCACCTTGCCGACCGCCTCGAGAATCGCGGAGAGCTGCTCGCGAAAGCGCTCGACCTCGTCATCGCTCAGCTCGAGCCGCGCGAGCCGCGCGACGTGCATCACCTCTTCGCGTGTGATCGCCATCGCCTCAATCCTCCCAAAACAACGAGGGCCCCTTCCGGGGCCCTCGATTCACTTGCGGTTTCCGGAAGAGCTAGATCGCGTGGACGTTCGCGGCCTGGAGGCCCTTGTCGCCCTGGACGACTTCGAACTCGACGCGCTGGCCCTCGGTCAGCGACCGATAGCCCTCCATGTCGATCGCGCTGTGATGGACGAAGACGTCCTCCCCGCCCTCGCGCTCGATGAAGCCGTAGCCCTTCTCGTTCGAGAACCACTTAACGGTGCCCTCAGCCAACCTACTGTCTCCTTCCTACAACAAACAACGACGGCCCGGGCACCGAGCCGCCGACCTACTTTGAAGCGCCGGGACCATAGCGCCTATCCGTGCGGATACGCAAGAAATTCTCGCCGGTAGCGGGCGGCGCGCACGGTATTTCGGAGCAACATCGCGATTGTCATCGGGCCGACGCCCCCGGGGACCGGCGTCATGTAGGCCGCTCGCTCGACGACGCCTGGGTCGACGTCGCCGACGATTCCGCTCTCGGTTCGGTTGATGCCGACGTCGACCACGACTGCGCCCTGCTTGACCATCTCCGGGTCGACGATGCCGGCGACGCCCGCGGCGACGACCAGGACGTCGGCGTCGAGCGTATGCCCAGCGAGCTCGACCGTCCGTGAATGGCAGATCGTCACGGTTGCGTTCGCCTGGAGCAACAGGTGCGCGATCGGCTTGCCGACGATGTCGCTGCGGCCGACGACCACCGCCCGGGCGCCCTCGAGCGGGATCCGGTGCTCGGCCAGCAGCGCCATGATCCCGAGCGCGGTCGCCGAGACGAGCGTCGGACGGCCGAGGTAGAGCTGCCCGGCGTTGAAGGGATGGAACCCGTCGACGTCCTTGACCGGATCGACCGCGCGAATCACGCGCGCCTCGTCGAGGTGACTCGGGAGCGGGAGCTGAACGAGCACGCCGTCGATCGCATCGTCCTCGTTCAGCTCCGCGACCAGATCGAGCAGCTCCTCCTCGGAGATGGTCGCCGGAACCTTCCGGTCGACCGACTCGATTCCGGCCTCCTGAGCCGCGTCGTGCTTGCGGCGCAGATAGATCGTCGACGCGGGATCGTCCCCCACCTGCACGGTGGCGAGGCCGAGCCGGCCGAGCTCTCGCACCTCCTTGGCGACCTCGGCCCGAATCCGCGCCGCGAGCGGCCCCCCTTCCATCAGCGTCGCGGCCACCGGAGGCTTACGGGACCGGCAGCTCGACGTCGCTGACGTCGAGACCGAGGGACTCGGCCAGGCGAACGCCCTGCTCGAGGTCCTCACGCAACCGCTGGGTGTCTCGCTCGCGCATGGCGCTGCCGATGAAGGCGCGCTCCTTCGGTCGCCACAGCGCATGCTCGACGAAGATCGGCAGCAGGCGGTTTGCAGCCTCGACAAGCTTCCGCTTCATCTTCTTCGGCGCGTTCTGGAGCAGGACCCGCTCGTACGCCATCCCCGCGCTGTGGTGGATGCCGTCGTCCGTGGCGAGGCGGTTGCAGAGGTCTTCGAGCACCGTGCCCCGCGACGAACGGGCGATCAAACGGAACCGTGAGATGATCAGGCGCTCGTAGAAGACCTGCATCTGGAAGACCTTCTCCTCGAGCGTGTCCGCCTCGAGGGTCATGTGCGCGAGCTCGTCGAGGTGCGGGTCGCGCTCGGCGGTGCCGCCCGCTTCGTCGATCAGCTTCAGCCACGCCTCCGTGTGGCGCGACTCGTCCTGCACCATTGTCGAGTAGTAGAGCTTCGCCTCGGGGTCGGGCGCGATGTTGAGGAGCTGCGAGGACATGTCGCAGGCGAGCATGTCGGCCTGGAGCTGCTGGGTCAGCACGGAGCGCCACATGTCCCTTCGTCGAGCTCGTCGCTCCGGTGATCCCTTGCCCTCCGGGATCGGCGGCAGCTTGCTCCAAGGTAGATCGCGCACCTGCCACTCCGCACGCTTGGCGAGCTCGTAGAAGCGGAGGACGCCGGCGTACGCCTCGCGCTCGCCGCGCTCCATCTCCATGAGCACTTCCGTGGCCATCCGCCGGAGATTATCCCCGCATAAGCTCCGCACCGTGGAACTCCGGCGCTGGCCGCGCAAGAACGATCCCGACTCGATCCGCGTCCGCCAGGAGGCACTGCGAGGACTGACCGAAGACGGCGAGGTCTTCTGGGACGACCTTCAGCCGTTCGCGCGGGCGACCGAGGCTCTGACGGGCGTTGCCGTCGTCCCGGTCGGGGTCGTCGGGCCGCTCGAGCTCGAGCTCGGCGAGTACGAGCTGACCGAGCCCGAGGGGCGGATCGAGGAGCGTTCACGCTCTCGCGAAGGCGTCTACGTACCGCTTGCGAACACCGAGGGCGGCCTCGCGATCTCGCTCTACCGCGGCGCGCGGGCGGTGGCGGACTCGGGCGGTTTCCGCACGTACTTACTCGGCGATCGGATGACCCGCGCCTCGGCCTTCCTGTTCGACGATGCGGGGGAGGCGGTCGCCTTCGCGCGCTGGGTGGAGGGGCAAGTCGACGAGATGCGCTCGTGGCTCGCCGCCGACCCGATGCCGGGCCTCTCTCGGCACGCGAAGCTGCGAGAGGTCGAGACGCACGTCGTCGGACCGATGTGCCATGTGCTCTACGCGTACACGACCGGGGACGCCGTCGGGCTGAACATGGTCACGCGGAACAGCTACGCGCTCAACCGGGACTTCGTCCCGGTGCGCTCGCCGGTCGTGCCCCGGCGTTCGGTGCTCGAGGCGAACATGGGCGGCGACAAGAAGCCGTCGCATCGCTACTTCGAGCGGGGCGGGCACGGGAAGACGGTCGTCGCGGAGGCGACGCTGACCGACGAGGCGCTCCGGCGTGTGCTGAGAACGAACGCCGACGACCTGCTCGACCTCGCCTTCGCCGGCACACACGGCTCCGTTGCGTCGGGGATGCAGTCGGTGGCGTTCACGCCGGCGACGGCGATCGCGGCGATCTTCACCGCGACCGGCCAGGACATCGGCATGGTCGGGACGAGCTCGATGGCTCACGGCACCGCCTACCGTGTCGAAGGCGGGTTGCACTCGTCCATCCGCCTCCCCGGGCTCGAGGTGGCGACCGTCGGAGGCGGCACCACGCTCCCCTACGCACGCTCCTGGCTCGAGCTGATGGGCTGCACCGGGCCGGGCAAGGTCTACCGTTTCGCCCAGATCGTGGCGGCGGCCACGCTCGCGCTCGAGATCTCGGCGTCTGCCGCGATGGCGACGGCCGGGTCCGCCGAGTTCTTCAAGGCCCACCACGAGCGGGGCGGCCTGCGCTGAGCGAACCGCGGATACCGCCGCACCACGACCCCGCCTGCTGGGGCTGCGGCGACAATCCGTGCGGGATCCACCTGCCGCAGCCGCAGGAGGAGGGGGCGACCGAGTACGAGGCGTACGTCCACTTCGACGACCGCCATCAGGCTGGGCCCGGCTTCGTCCACGGCGGCCTGGTCGCAGCGTCTCTCGACGAGGCCTGCGGCCTGCTCGCGACGTGGTACCGCTTTCCGTCCGTGACCGGCCGCCTGTTCGTTCGCTTCCGCAGACCGGTCTCGATCAACACCGAATACATGCTCCGCTCGCGGCTCGAGGACGAGCGAGGCCGTCGTATCCACGTCCGCGGCGAGCTGGTCGATGGAGACGAAATCCTGGCCGAGGCCCTCGCGGCGTTCATCCATGTGCCGCTCGAGCATTTCCTCGCCACGCCGGAGGGGCGCGCCGCGGGCGACGCCTGGCGGCGGCGCCTCGACCTTCCCCCTCGTCACCCGCCGAAATCCTGAGTCCAGAAGACGAGCCGGACGCTGCGAGACGTAACGCCGACGCCCGTCATTCGGTACCCGGGGTTCTCGATGTTCGCGCGGTGGCCGGGCGAGCTCAGCCATCCCTGAACCACGGCCTGCGGCGTTGGGTAACCGTAGGCGATGTTCTCGCCCCACCTGGCGCCCCTGAACCCACACGCTGCGATGCGGCCTGCGGCCGAGCGCGCCACGGGCGGTGCTGGGTCGTCGTGCGACATGTAGAGGTAGTGCGCCATGTGGAGCGCCTTCCAGCGTGCAGCGCGACTCAGCGTTCGGACGATACGAAGGGACTCGAGTCCGAGCGCACGCCGGTGAGCGTTGACGAGCGAGACGACCTCGGCGGCAAGCCCCGGACGTGAGATCCCCCAGGCCCTCCCCGGGGTACAATTCCCGGCCGCAACGCCGCGCGCACCGGCGGCGCCGGCGACGGCCCGTTCGCGCCGGAGGGGGCGCCCCGCAGCGAGCAAGACCGTCGCCACAGCGGCGAGCACACCGATGATGCGGAAGACCCTCTTCATGGACCGGGACCCGTCCGGGCCTGAGAAGCAGGCAAATATAGAGAGCCGGTCGGCTGTTACCTGATCCTTGAATCAGGTGGCGGGCTCGACG
>JBARRS010000011.1:0-1693 GCA_049644345.1 Gaiellaceae bacterium | reverse complement strand
CGGTCGTCGCGCGCAAAGACGCGGCGACCTTCCGGCCGCGACGGGTCTTCTGGCTCGGTCAGGCGCATTGCTTCCGCCCGGTGCCGATCAGCGCGCGGCGCTGGTCGATCTTGCGACGGTCCTCGTTGATGCCGGCGATTTCGCCCGGGTCGATTCCGTACTGAGCGATGTCTTGGCCGCAGCCGAGGAGGCTGAAGACGAGCGTGTGCGGTGGCGTGTGGAGCTCACCAGGCTCGAGGTGCTCGTTCAGACCGACCCAACGGTCACCATGGCAGCGGCGGCCGTCCGGGCAGAGGAGGCGGCTGCTGCGCTCGAGCGGCTCGGCGACGTCGAGGGGCTCACGGTCGCCTGGAGGATGCTCGGCAACTTCCGTGCGTGGCAGGGAAGGACGTCGGAGGCGGACGCGCTCTGGGAGCGCGCGCTCGAGCACGCCGAGCGGGGCGGCCATTCGATTCTCGCCGACGACATTCGTTTCTGGATCTCCTGGTCGCTCTGGTTTGGACCGACGCCCGCGGTCGAGGGAATCGGCCGCTGCGACCAGATCCTCGCCGAGGTGATGCCGGGCTCATCAATCGGCGCGACCGCTTTGGTGATGCGCGGTGCCATGCTGGGAATGCGGGGCCGCTTCGACGAGGCTCGCACCGAGATCGAAAGAGGCCGAGGAGTGCTTCAGGATCTCGGGCAGCGCGTCCACTGGGCGGGAGTTGCGATGGTTGCGGGAGACAACGAGCTCCGCGCAGGGGATCCGCGGGCTGCCGAGGCGATCCTTCGGTCCGGCTTCGACGTGCTGAACGAGAGCGCCGAGACCGGATACGTCGCTTCCGTTAGGGGTCTGCTCGCGCACGCGATGCTCGATCAGGGTCGCAACGAGGACGCGTTGCGCATCGCCGACGAAACCCGGCAGATGAGCGCCCCCGACGACTTCGAGCCGCATGCGCGTGCGTCCGCAGTTCGTGCGGGGGCGCTCGTACGGGCAGGCGATCTCGAGGGAGCCGAAGCCGCGATCGCGGAAGCGGGGGAGATCGCCACTCCCACCGAGTACCTGCCGTTGCGCATTTTCGTCGCGCTCGTGCGCGCGGGTGTCGAGCACGCCGCGGCTCGACCGGAGCGCGAGCGGGAGGCGCTCGAGGAGGCGGTGCGCCTATCGGAGTTGAAGGGCGACGTCGTGTCGGGCGAGGCGGCGCGCGCCCGGCTCGCCGAGCTCCCGGCGACCTAGAGATACCGGCGGAGGAACGCGAACGTCCACCGCTCGGCGGCGATGCGCTGGCGATGCTTCCACGAATGGTTTCCGTGGGCGTAGACGTGGAGCACGGCGGGTACATGCGCGCGCCTGAGCGCGTGGTAGAGCGCGACCGCGTCGGCCACGGGAACTGCGTCGCCTCGTCCTCCCGACAGGATCAGGGTCGGCGGCAGCGATGCCACCTCGGTGCTCGCATCGAAGGCCGACAGGACGACCAACGCGTGGAACGGGCTGTGCCGAAGCGCTGTCGAACCGCTGCCGTACTCGGCGGTCACGAGCGCGAGGCCGCCGCCGAGCGACCAGCCAAGCGCGCCGACGCGCCGCGGGTCGATTCCAGGCGTTCGCTCGAGGGCCTTCGCGGCGTCGACGACGATTCGCTGCCATGTTGCGAATGCGGCGCCGATAGCTCCGTGCGCGCCGCAGAAACCGCGCTTGCTCGGCGCCGGCGTCAGC
>JBARRS010000010.1:0-7619 GCA_049644345.1 Gaiellaceae bacterium | reverse complement strand
CCCTGGCTTGTCTTTCGGCCTGCAGTCACGCCGACGACGAATGTGAGCACTTGTGCGTGCTCGTCGACGTGCCGGCCCGGCCGCTCGACTTCCCGGTCGAGCCGCCGTGCGTGGCCGCAATCGCAGCGCCGCCTCCGGCTCCGAGCACGACCACCGCCACGGCCGCCGCCAGGCTGCGCTTGGGAATGTCCATCCAACCTCCTTTCTCGCGTCACGGAGTCCCAGCAGGGATGAAAGCGGCTCGGCCTGTGGCTTGACCGTGACTTCGCTGGGAGAGCCCTGAGAGCTCACCGGGCTAGCTACACTTGCCCGCCGTGGCAGGAGAGCGCGTCAAGCTGAAGGTGCAAGAGCGCGAGCGGCGCGGATCGGGCGAGTCGCGGCGGCTTCGCAGATCCGGCCTCGTCCCCGGGGTCTTCTACGGGCGGGGAAATGCCCCGCATCCCTTCTGCGTCGAGGAGAGGGAGCTGCGACGCGCACTGACCGGCGACGCCGGCCTGCACGCGATCCTCGACGTCACCTTCGACTCGGACGGGGCGAAGGCGAGCCCGTCGATTCTCAAGGAATACCAGCAGGATCCTGTTCGCGGCACCCTCCTTCACATCGATCTCCAGGAAGTGCGGCTCGACCAGGCGATCCATGCGCAGGTCGTCGTCGAGCTCGTCGGCGAGCCGGCGGGCGTGAAAGAGGGTGGTGTCCTCTCTCAGGTGACGCGCGAGATCAATGTCGAAGCGCTGCCGATGGAGGTGCCGGAGAGAATCGAGCTCGACGTCAGGGACATGGAGATAGGCGACACGAAGCGGCTCTCCGACCTGGTCGCGCCCGAAGGCGTGACGCTGCTCGACGATCCGGAGGAGACCGTGCTCGCGACGGTGACGATGCCGACGCGGTTCGTCGAGCCGGAGCCCGAGGTCGAGGAGGGCGAGGAGGAGCTCGAGGAAGGCGCCGAGGTGCCGGAGGGCGAGGAAGTCCCCGAGGGCGAGGAAGCGCCGCCGGAGACCGGCGAGGAAGCCGCCGGCGGCGAATCCGGCAACGCCGAAGGCTAGTCTCCGCCGATGCGCCTGTTCCGTCGGGGCGAGCCCGCCCCGACGCTGGACCTGCTCGTTGTCGGCCTCGGCAACCCCGGCCGGGAGTACGAGCGGCACCGACACAACGTCGGCTGGATGGTCGTTGAGGAGCTCGCCCGGCGGCACGGCGGCTCGTGGCGGTCGAAGTTCTCGGGCCGCCTCTCCCGGCTGCGGCTCGACGGTGCGCGCGTCGCGCTGCTCGAGCCGGAGACGTTCATGAACGACTCGGGCCGCTCGGTCGCTGCCGCAGCGCGCTTCTTCAAGGTGCCGCCGGAGTCGCTGCTCGTCGTCCACGACGAGGTCGATCTCGACGTCGGGCGGCTCCAGGCCCGGCTCGGCGGAGGGTTCGCCGGCCACAACGGGCTTCGGTCGGTCGCGCAGCACCTCGGCACACCGGAGTTCCTGCGGCTTCGCGTCGGTGTCGGCAGGCCGGGGCGGGGAGACCCACGTCCGGTGGCGGACTACGTGCTCTCCGGGTTCGAGCCGGAGGACGATCCCGAGGCGATCGTCGCCCGGGCCGCCGACGCCGTCGAGGGTCTTGCCCGGGAGGGTCTCGAGGCGGCCCAGCACCGGTTCAACTGACACGAAACCGGCGCAGCTCGGCCACGCACGCGTCACGTTTTCGCGGCTACCCTCGAAAGCCCCGTGGGTGGGTGGGGGTTGGGGATGGGGTCGCGAACTGAGCCGGGAAATCGCCGGAGGGGTAGCTCGGCAGCCGTAGGCTGGGAGAAAGCCGGCGGCTACGATGACACGAGCGGAACCCGCCGGTTCCGCCTTTCGTCATGGACCGACCGGTACTGCACGCATTCGTCCGTGAGCTCGTCGACGACGAGCGCCTTGTCGCCTTTGCCGAGGCGCTGCCGACGCGCGCGCGCGTCTCCGAACCGGCCCTGCCGCTGTTGCTCGCGGCGGCCCACGAGCGGCTCGAACGCGGGCTCGTCTGCGCGCTGCCCGAGGACGCCGACGCCCGGGACGCGGCCGAAGCTGCGGGCTGGTTTCTCGGCGCCGACCGAGTTGCCCTGCTCCCGAGCCGCGGCGTTCACTGGAGCTCCGGGCTGGAGCCACCGCCACACCTCGTCGGCGAGCGCGCGCGGGCGCTCGACGTCCTCGTACGAGGGGGCCTCGTCTGCGCCTCGGCCGCCGCGCTCGCCGAGGGTCTACCGCCGCCGGCGGAACGAGCGGAGCCGCTTGCGCTCGCGTCGGGGGAGGAGCCGGGCATCGACGCTCTGGCCGCAGCCCTCGGCCTCGCGGGCTACGAGCGCGGCGAGCGGGTCGAGCAGCGCGGGCAGTTCGCGGTCCGCGGCGGGCTCGTCGACGTCTTCCCGACCACAGGCCGCGAGCCTCTCCGGATCGAGCTCTTCGGCGACGAGATCGAGTCGATCCGCGCCTT
The DNA here is from genome assembly GCA_049644345.1 of Gaiellaceae bacterium. Taxonomy (GTDB): domain Bacteria; phylum Actinomycetota; class Thermoleophilia; order Gaiellales; family Gaiellaceae; genus JBARRS01. Next base: position 5,165 of record JBARRS010000010.1, on the reverse strand, counting down.
TTCGCCGTTTACGCAGCGGACCCTCCACCCGGTGGAGCGTGCGGTCGTGTACCCGGCAGCAGAGCGGCGGCTGGACCTCGTGGAGCCGACGCTCCGGGAAGAGGAGGACGAGCCGATCCGGGTCCCGACCGACCTCGTGCCGCCGCTCGACCGGCCCCCCGATCTCGTCTGGCAGCCGGACGAGATCCGCCAGACGCTCGAGGAGCTGGGCGAGCGCCTCGATCTGACCGGCGCGACCGAGCTCGACCCGTTCCCTTCGAATCAGCCCTTCGCCTTCGAGGCGCAGCGGCCCGCGATCGCGGCGCGCGGCCTCGCCGAGGCCGAGAACGAGCTCGGCGCGCTCGTCCGCGCCGGCAACCGCGTGGTCGTCGCGTTCCCGCACCGCGGAGAGGCGCTGCGGACGAAAAACCTGCTGCGCCGGGCCGGGGCCCGGCTCCTGGAGGAGCCCGAAGACCTGCCGCGCGAGCCCGAGCTCCTGTTCGCGGTCGCGCCCGCCCGACGAGGCTTCGTCTGGCGCGATCGCGGTCTCGTCTTGCTTGCCGACACACAGGTCTTCCGCAAGCGTCCGCCGAGAGCCGCGCCACACGTCGGCCGCGCTCTGCAGTCGTTCGCCGACCTCCGCACGGGGGACTACGTCGTTCACGAGGATCACGGCGTCGGCAGGCTGGTCGCGTTCGACACCCGCGCCGTCGCCGACGTCACCCGCGACTACCTCCTGCTGGCCTTTCGGGGCGAGGACCGGCTCTGGGTCCCGCACGAGCAGATCGGAAAGGTCTCGCGCTACGTCGGCGCCGACGCGAAGGCGCCCACTCTCTCGAAGCTCGGGGGCAAAGCGTGGCAGAACTTGAAGTCGCGGGTGCGCGCGGGGGTGCGCGAGCTCGCGGGCGAGCTGCTCGCCCTCTACGCGCGGCGCCAGAACGCGAACGGCATCGCCTACGAGCTCGAGGACGACATGCTGGAACGGCTCGAGGCCGGCTTCCCGTACCGGGAGACGGAGGACCAGCGGGCGGCGATCGAGGCGGTCAAGGAGGATCTCGAGACCCCGCGGCCGATGGATCGGCTCGTCTGCGGCGACGTCGGCTTCGGCAAGACAGAGGTCGCGGTCCGAGCCGCCTTCGCGGTCGCCTTGAACGGCAAGCAGACGCTGATGCTCGTGCCGACGACGGTGCTCGCCCAGCAGCACTGGAACACGTTCAGAGAGCGCTACCGCGACTTCCCGGTCAACATCGAGATGGTCTCGCGCTTCCGCCTCCCGTCCGAGGTGAAGCAGGTGCTCGCCGACTTCTCAGCCGGCAAGGTCGACGTCTTGATCGGCACGCACCGCGTGCTCTCGCGCGACGTGATCCCGAAGGAGCTCGGCCTGATCGTCGTCGACGAGGAGCAGCGCTTCGGCGTCGCGCAGAAGGAGCTCCTTCGCCAGCTGCGGCTCGAGGTCGACGTGCTCGCGCTGACGGCGACCCCGATCCCACGCACGCTCCATATGTCCCTCTCAGGCTTGCGCGACATCTCCGTGATCGAGACGCCGCCCGAGGGGCGGCGGCCGATCCGTACTTACGTCGGCGAGTTCGACGAGGAGCTCGTCAAGACGGCGCTCGAGCGCGAACGCGAGCGCGAGGGCCAGGCCTTCTACCTCCACAACCGGGTCGAGACGATCGACGAGGCCGCCGAGCGGTTGCGACAGCTCTGCCCCGACCTCCGCTTCATCGTCGCCCACGGCCAGATGCGCGAACGGGAGCTGGAGCAGCGGATGATGAGCTTTCTCTCGGGCGATGCCGACGTGCTCGTCTCCACGACGATCATCGAGTCGGGCCTCGACATTCCCCAGGCAAACACGCTCGTCGTCGAGCGCGCCGACCAGCTCGGACTCGCCCAGCTCTACCAGATCCGCGGGCGCGTCGGCCGATCCGATCTGCTCGCTCATGCGTATCTCTTCTATCCCGACTCGCAGGAGCTCACCCCCGAGGCGCGGGCGCGGCTCGCGACGCTCGCCGACCACACCGAGCTTGGCGCCGGGTTCGCCATCGCGATGCGCGACCTCGAGATTCGCGGGGCCGGGGAGCTGCTCGGTGCGGAGCAGTCCGGCCACGTCGCCGCAGTCGGCTTCGAGCTCTACGTCGAGCTGCTCGGCGAGGCGGTCGCGGAGCTCTCGGGCGAGCGGCGGCCGGTGGCACGGCCCGTGCGCGTGGACGCCCGCGTCGACGCATACGTCCCGGCGAGCTACATCGGGTCCGAGGCGCTCAAGATCGATCTCCACCGGAGGATTGCCCTGGTAGAGAGCGAAGATGAGCTGCGTGAGCTGCACGCGGCCACCGAGGACAGGTACGGACCGGTGCCCGAGCCGGTCGAGCACCTGTTCGCAATCCAGGAGGCGAAGCTGAAGCTCGCCCTCCTCGGCGCCGACTACCTCGTCCTCCGCGGCGGCCGCGCCACCGTCGGGCCGCTCCTCCTCGGCTCCGCCGAGCTGCGCGCCCTGCGCGGACGCGTCGACACCGCCGTCTACACGACCGCGCGCCGCGAGGTCTCGCTGCGCGGCGACGGGCTTGACGGGGCGCTTCGGCTCGTCGATGCTATGCTCGAGGCTCGCCAAGCAGCGTGAGGGGTCTCTCTCGCCGTGGCGTCTTACGAATGAGGAAGTACTCAGCAACGCTAATCGTTCTTGCGGTCGCAGCCGGCCTCGCCGCAGGCTGCGGCGGATCGAGCGGTCATGCGTCGCTCGGGGGCGGCGACGTCGCCGTGGTCGGCAACCAGAAGATCGGCAAGAACGACTTCAACAGCCTTCTCGACCAGGCGAAGGCGAGCTACAAGGCGCGGAACCAGAAGTTCCCCAAGGCCGGTTCGAGCCCGTTCGTGGCGCTGCGCACGCAGCTGATCCAGTTCCTCGTCCAGAAGGCCGAGTACGAGCAGAAGGCGAAGGACCTCGGGATCAAGATCTCCGACGACCAGGTCTCGAAGCGTCTCGACCAGATCAAGAAGCAGTACTTCGCGGCTCCGGCGGGGCAGAAGGCGAAGACGCCGGCAGAGATCGAGGCTGCCTACCAGGCCCAGCTGAAGTCGAACGGATTGACGGATCCGCAGGTGCGCGACAGCATCAAGACGCAGCTCCTGCGCGAGGCGATCTACAACAAGGTCACGAAGGACGTCAAGGTCTCCGACTCCGACGCCAAGAAGTACTACGACCAGCACAGGACGCAGTACCAGCGGCCGGCGCAGCCCGAGAGCCGCGACGTCCGGCACATCCTCGTCAAGAACAGGGCGCTCGCCGATCGGATCTACACGCAGCTCAAGTCGAAGCCGAGCGCGTTCCCGACGCTTGCCCGCAAGTACTCCACCGACACGGGGACGAAGGCGCTCGGCGGCAAGCTTCCGGGCGGGGTCTTCAAGGGACGCACGGTGCCGCAGTTCGACAAAGTCGCCTTCTCGCTGAAGACGAACGAGATCTCGCGGCCTGTGCACACGCGATTCGGCTGGCACATCATCCAGGCGCTCTCGGGGATTCGGGCGCCGACGAAGCCGACGCCGACACCGTTCGCCCAGGTCAAGGCCGCGATCAACCAGCAGCTGCTCCAGCAGAAGAAGCAGCAGGCGATGACGAAGTGGTGGAACGGGGTGCAGAACGACTACAAGAACCGGATCGCCTACGCGACCGGCTATGCGCCGCCGAGTACGACGAGCACGCCTGCGACGACGACCTAGCTTGGCGCTCGCCGACGCGCTGCTCGAGCTCCAGCAGCTAACCGCGCGACTCCGCCGCGACTGCCCGTGGGATCGCGAGCAAACAGCGCGCACGATCGTCCCGCACACGGTCGAGGAGGCTTACGAGGTCGCCGACGCAGCCGTCGCGGGCGACGCCCCGAAGCTGCTCGACGAGCTCGGTGACCTCCTCTTCCAGGTGTACTTCCTCGCGCTCCTGCTCGAAGAGCGAGGTGAGGGCGACCTCGAGACGGTGGCACGGGGTGTGCATGAGAAGCTCGTGCGCCGGCACCCGCACGTCTTCGGCGACGCGGAGGCGCGAACGGCCGGCCGGGTGCGCGAGAACTGGGAGCGGGTCAAGCGCTCCCAGGAAGGACGCGAGGAGATCTTCCACCACGTTCCGGAGACGCTGCCGGCGCTTCTCTACGCGCGGAAGCTGCAGCGCCGCGCCGCGGCGATCGGGTTCGAGTATCCGTCGACGGGGGAAGCGTTCGACGACCTCGCAGACGAGCTCCGCGAGCTGCGGGAGGCGCTCGCGTCGGCCGGCGAGCGGCCTCCCGAGACAGAGCCGGATCCGCACGTGTTCGAGGAGGTCGGCGACGTCCTCTTCGCGGCGGTCAACGTCGCCCGGCGGCTGAACGTCGACCCCGAGCTGGCTCTGCGGGCGATGAGCGACCGGTTCGCGGCCAGGGTCCGCAGGGCCGAGGCGCTGGCCAAGGGGGAGGGCAGGAGCTTCCGCGAGCTCGAGCTCGCCGACCAGGACAAGCTCTTCGATCTGGCGAAGGAGCAGGGCGTCTGACCGGGATTTCTCGCGTCCACGCGCGACAGATCCTCGACTCGCGGGGCAACCCCACGGTGGAGGTCGACGTCGAGGTCGACTCGGGTGCGAGGGGCCGGGCCGCGATCCCATCCGGGGCCTCCACGGGGCGCTTCGAGGCGGTGGAGCTGCGCGACGGCGGGTCCGCGTACGGCGGCAAGGGCGTGCTCGAGGCGGTCCGCAACGTCGAGGAGGAGATCGGACCGGCCGTGGCGGGGGTCGACGCGGCCGACCAGCGGGCAATCGACGAGGCGCTCGTCCGGCTCGACGGGACGCCGAACAAGGGCCGCCTCGGCGCGAATGCGATCCTCGGGGTCTCACTGGCGGTCGCGAAGGCCGCCGCGGCCGAGGCCGGAGTCTCGCTCTTTCGTTACCTAGGCGGCGAGGAAGCGCGCGTCCTGCCGGTGCCCCTGATGAACGTGATCAACGGCGGCGCACACGCGCAGAACTCGCTCGATCTCCAGGAGTTCATGGTCGTTCCGGCCGGGGCGGAGAGCTTCTCCGACGGGCTCCGGATCGGCGCCGAGGTCTTCCACGCGCTCCGCGCGCTCCTGCACGAACGAGGGCTCGCGACTGCGGTGGGCGACGAGGGGGGCTTCGCCCCCGACCTCGGCTCGAGCGAGGAGGCGATCGAGGCGGTGCTCGAGGCCGCCGAGCG
>JBARRS010000009.1:0-33488 GCA_049644345.1 Gaiellaceae bacterium | reverse complement strand
GCATCGGCTCGGCGGGCCCAACGTCGCCTACGCGGCCGTCGTGCGCCGGCCGACTCGAGCGTACCGGCAGCCGGGCCGACGCCGGATCACCAGTTTCGGTCGCGTAAACCTGAACGACGTGCCGACGGTCTTCGGCGTGCTGGGCTGGGTTTCCGGGCGCGGGTGCCGCGCTGCCTGGTACCACGTCCAGCTGCCGATTCGCCCGAACGGGATCACCGGCTTCGTCCGGGCGAGGGATCTCCAGATCTTCCATGTCCGGACGAGGATCGTGATCGACATCTCCTCACGGCGGCTTCAGCTCTTCCGCGGCCACCGACGGCTGATCTCGACCTCGATTGCCGTGGGCTCGTCCGCCACGCCTACACCGACCGGGCGCTACTACGTGAACCAGCGCTTCCTCACCGACGACCCGTCCGGGCCTTACGGCCCCGCCGCGATCGGGGTCTCCGCCTACTCGCCGGTACTGATCCACTGGGCGCAGGGCGGCCCGATCGGGATCCACGGGACGAATGCGCCGTGGTCGATTGGCCGCCCGGTCTCGAATGGGTGCATTCGGCTGCACAATTCCGTGATGCGGAGGCTCTTCCGGGTCGCCGTCGAAGGAACACCGGTGCTGATCCGCCGCTAGTAACGTTTGCGGAAAGCGACGAAAGGAACGGAATGGCGCAACGTGGACAGGACCTCCTGAGCAGGCTCGCCGACGCGGGGGAGGAGGCGATCCAGCGGCTCGGGGAGGTCCCCGGGACTCAGCGCTTCCTCGATGCGGCAAACGGGCTCCGCGAGCGCGTCGACGAGCTCCAGCGCCGGGTTCGGGGAATCGACGAGCTCGAGCGCCGGATCGACTCGCTGGAGCGCAAGGTCAACGAGCTCTCGAAGCCGTCCTCCGGCGGTACGACCCGGCCTACGAGCGCCTCGGCGAAGCCGCGTCCCCGCAAGAGCACAGGCACTCGCCCGAAGACGAATTAGGAGGGCACGCGTAGCCTGAGCGCGCCCGGGACGACGGCGAATCGAGCCGGCGTCGTTCCCGGCTGCTCGCCGTCGAGCTGGACGGGCAGCGGGCGCTCGGCTTCGACCGTGACCTCGGCGCCGCTCAGGAGCTCTGCCTTCGGGTGCGGCAGGTGCTTGCCCCGGTAGGTCTTCGGGAGGGTGAGCATCAGGTCGCGCTTCGTCAGGTCGCCGATCAGGAGCACGTCGAAAAGCGCGTCGTCGGGCCGCGCCTCGGGGCAGATCATCATCCCACCGCCGAAGTAGCGACCGTTCGCGACCACGACGTCGTGCATGGGGCCGCTGTGGGTCTTGCCGTCCACCGTCACCGTCACGTCGCAGTTGCGCCAGCGCGAGAAGACCGCGAACGTCGCCCACAGGTACGACAGCCGCGCGCCGAGCGCCTTCGTCGTCCGGTTCGCCCGCTCGGCGATTGCTCCGCTCATGCCGGCGCTCGCGATGTTGGCGAAGTACGTCTCGGCGGCTGAGCCGTCGCGGGCGCGATAGAAGGCTCGGCCCAGATCGATTGTTCGGACGGCGCCGTCCCGTGCGACGGCGACGGCGTCCTCGAAGCGGCGGGGGATCTCGTAGGTGCGGACGAAGTCCCACCCGGTCCCGTTGGGGAGCACCGCGAGCTCGATCCCCGATGCGCCTTCGATCCCGTTCACGACCTCGTTCACCGTGCCGTCCCCGCCGACGGCGACGAGGAGGGAGGCGCCGTCCGCCGCCACGCTCCGCGCGAGCTCCGTCAGGTGGCCCGGGCGTTCGGACAGAAGCGCGTCGCCTGTGAGGCCGAGCTTCGCGGCCCTCTGGGCGAGCTCCGGCCAGCGGCGGCCGACGGCGCCGTTCTCCGCCGCGGGATTGACGAGGAAGACGGTTCCGCTAATGGGAGGTGACGGTAGCGAGCCCCACGCGGGTCATCCGGTCGACCGCCGCGCGCAGCTCCTCGTCCGAGATCCGGGTGAACTCGCCGCCGACGACGATGTCGCTGACCGTCAGCAGGCAGCCTGCCTGGACGCCGCGGAGGGCGCCGATGGTGAAGAGGACGGCGGCCTCCATCTCGACCCCGAGCACACCCCGCTCCGACCAGCGCTCGTGCCGGGCCGGATCCGGATCGTAGAAGGTGTCGCTCGAGGCGATCGCCCCGACCCGAAGCGGCTGCTCGAGCTCCTTCGCCGCGTGGACCGCGGCATGGACGAGCTCCCAGTCCGCTGTGGGGCAATGAGGCTCCCCGCCGACGTAGTGTCGGGCCGTCCCGTCGGCTGGGACGGCGCTGACGGCGACGATCAGGTCGCCGAGGCGCAGGTCGCGCTGGAGTCCCCCGCAGGTGCCGACGCGCAGGAACCGCTTGACGCCGAGTTGGACGAGCTCCTCCATCACGATCGCCGCCGACGGGCAGCCCATGCCGGTCGCCTGGACCGAGACGGGCTTCCCCTCGAACTCGCCGGTGTAGCCGAGCAGCCCGCGCTCGGCATTCGTCTCCTTGGGGTCGTCGAGGTACGTCTCTGCGATGTATCGCGCGCGGAGAGGATCGCCCGGGAGCAGGCAGGCTTCGGCGTAGTCGCCCGGCTCCGCGCGTACGTGGATCGGCACGGGAGAAGCCTACGGCTTCCGGCGTACAGTTCCGCCATGGAGCGGCTCGTGGAGCCGGAGCTCGAGGAGGTGCTCGCCTTCTGCGCGCTCGATCCGGTCGAGCGTGTCTTCCTGGAGGACGTCGCTCGCCGGGGACTCGGACGCTTCACTGCGGTTCGCGAAGTCGGAGGGCTTGCGGCGCTCTGCCACATCGGCACGAACGTCGTTCCTTCCGGACGAGGCTGCGGCGCGTTCGCCCAGGTCGACGGCCTGCCGAAGGCGCGCATGCTCATCGGCGAGGAGGCCGCCGTCTCGGAGCTCTGGCAGGCCGCCCGCCGGCGCCTGCCGCGGCCGCGCGACGATCGCCCCGGTCAGCCGGTGTACGTCCTCGAGGCACCGCCGCCGCCGGGCGAATCGGGACTGCGGGAGGCGACGCTCGACGACTTCGAGCTGCTCCTGCCCGCCTGCGCGGAGGCGCATCGGGAGGAGCTCGGGGTCGATCCTCTCCGCCGCGACGCGGAGAGCTTCCGCTGGCGCACGAGGTCGCAGATCGAGGAAGGACGGTCGTGGGTCTGGATCGAGAACAGCACGGTCCTCTTCAAGGCCGAGGCCTCCGCGTGGACGCCGGCCACTGTCCAGCTCCAGCAGGTCTGGGTCGACCCTGAGGCTCGCGGTCACGGCTACGCGAAACGGGGCATGCGCGATCTTTGCCGGGCACTGCTCGATCGCGTCCCGTCCGTCTGCCTGTTCGTCCGGAGGGAAAATGCCGCCGCGATCGGCGTCTACGAGGCGATCGGCATGCGCCGGACGATCTCCTACCGGAGCCTGATCTTCTGAAGGGACGGAGGCTTCTTCTCGTTGCGGCGGTGCTGTGGCTCGGTCGCTGGCTGGCGCTCGAGCTCGCCTCCTACGCGGGCCACAGGCTGTTGCGCCCGGACCTCGAGCGAGAGCGCAATTCACCTCTACCGGGGTGGATGGATTCCCCTTGAAAGGGGGAAGCGGCGGCGGCTGCGGTCGCCGATCATCTGTTGGTGCGGCGAATCGGCCTCTATGGGGCGGGTCTTCTCATCGCGTTCCTTCTTTCTCTGACGCTGGCGACGACCAGCCGGGCGAAGGCGCCGATTTCGCACACCTGCTCCGTCGTCGACCGCCAGTTCATCGACACCGCGACGACGAACATGACCGCCCTCAGCCTCTGGGGCCAGCAGTACCTGAACGGAGACGCGCAGGCGGACGACCTGGTCGCCGAGTCGAAGCGCGCGGCGCAGATCGTCGGCGGCACCTCTCCGACGGATCCGTCGCTGGCGCAGACGCGGAAGCTGATGGTGGCGATGTTCGGCGAGTATGCGAAGGGGATTCGCGCACACGCGCGGCGGCACGGTAACGCCGGCGAGCACATGGGCCGCGCCTATGGACTCGCGAACTCCGCGCACGACGTGCTCGCGTCGGCGGAGCCAGGTCTGCGCCGGATGGGCTGCGACGTTCAGCCGCTCTTGTAGCCGAGACGCAACAATTCGCGCGTGGAACCGCGCGCTTTCCGTGACGAGGTTGAGCGCTTCGTCCGCGCCCATGCTTTGATCCCCGTAGGGGGCGAGGTCGTCTGCCTCGTTTCGGGTGGTCCCGATTCGACCTGTCTCTGGCATGTGCTGCGAGAACTTCGGTACGACGTCTCCGCGCTGCACGTGAACCACGGCCTTCGCGGCGAGGAGTCAGAGGAGGACGCCCGCTTCTGCAATCGCCAGCTCGGGGCCGTGGTCGTGGACGGCAGCGGCGGGAAGACCGAGGACGAGCTCAGGCGGATTCGCTACTCGTTCGTGACCGACCGGCTGCGCGCGACCGGGCACACCGCGTCCGACCAGGTCGAGACGGTCCTCTACCGGCTTGTTGCGAGCGGCCGGCCCACCGGGATCAAGGTGAAGCGGGAGGACGGTGTCGTTCGGCCGCTGCTCGCAGCCTGGCGCGAGCAGACCGAGGCCTACTGCCGCGCCGTGGGCCTGCCGTTCCGCACGGACGCGTCGAATCCGGACACCTTGCGTGGCCTGATCCGCGACGAGATCCTGCCGCTGCTGCGCCGGCTCCATCCAGCCGCCGAGGTGAACGTCCTTCGCGCTCTCGACGAGCGACGGCACCTGCCGCAGGCCCTCGCCGAGCTGCTCGACTCGGCGGCAGGGTCGAAGCGCGTCGACCTCGGCGGCGGCGTCCAGGCGGTGCGCGAGTACGACCGGCTGTGGCTCGAACGCGGGCCCGTCGCCCTCGAGGGCCGAGTCCGCTGGGGGGCGTGGGCGATTGAATCCGAGCTCTCAGGCCTTAAGGTACGGGGGTGGCGGCCGGGCGACCGCCTCGCTGGACGGAAGAAGAAGATCCAGGACGTGTTCGTCGACGCGAAGATCCCCCGCTCAGAGCGCGAAGCGTGGCCGCTGATCGTACGCGGCGACGAAGTCGTGGCCGTGCCCGGAATCGTCGATCATCCCGACGTGAGAGCCGAGCGTGTCGCAGACTGAGCTGGAGCGTGCCGTCGGCCAGGTCTTGATCGGCGAGGAGTCGCTGACCCACCGGATCGCGGAGCTCGGCGCCGAGATCTCGGCCGACTACGAGGGCCGCGACCTGCTCCTGATCGGCGTCCTCAAGGGCGCCGTGTTCTTCATGGCCGACCTGATGCGGCGGGTGACGGTGTCGTGCGAGGTCGACTTCATGGCAATCTCGAGCTACGGCGCCGAGACCGACTCGTCGGGCGTCGTCCGGATCCTCAAGGACCTCGACATCAACATCGAGGGCCGCGACGTGCTCGTCGTCGAGGACATCATCGACTCGGGCCTGACCCTCTCGTACCTGATCCGCAACCTCGAGGCGCGCGAGCCGGCATCGCTCGAGGTGTGCGCCTTGCTGACAAAGGCCGGCCGCCGTGAGATCGACGTCCCGGTCCGCTACGTGGGCTTCGAGATCCCAAACCGCTTCGTGATCGGCTACGGGCTCGATTTCGCCGAGCTCTACCGCAACCTTCCCTACGTCGCGGTCATGAACGAAGGACTCCTGACCGAGACCGTGTAAACGGTCTTCCGGGGGCACGGAAGCCCTTACCCATGTTGATACCCTGGCCGATAGAGACTTCGTGAATCGTTTCTTCCGCAGCGCGCTCTTTCCGCTCTTCGTGATCGTCCTGCTCGTCTATCTGGCGAGCCAGACACTGATCCCGCACTCGAAGAAGACGGAGAAGCCGACGCTCTCGGCGTTCATCGCCGAGGTCAAGTCCGACCAGGTCAGAAGCGCCAACTTCAACCCGAGCAAGCGCCAGCTCACGTTCGTCACGACGGACAACAAGAAGGGCTCGGTCAACTACCCGAGCGACCAATCGTCGACCTATCTGACGAGCCTGATGGAGCAGCACAACGTCACCTTCGACTCGAAGGGGACGGGCTCGTGGTCGTGGATCGCGTTCTTGACCTCGCTACTGCCGTTCGTGCTCCTGTTCGCCTTCTGGATCTTCCTGATGAACCAGGTGCAGGGCGGCGGCTCGAAAGTGATGAGCTTCGGCAAGAGCCGCGCGAAGCGGATGGCTCCCGACTCGCCGAAGATCGGCTTCAAGGACGTCGCGGGGGTCGACGAGGCTGTCGAGGAGCTGCACGAGATCAAGGAGTTCCTCGAGAACCCGAAGAAGTTCCAGGCGCTCGGTGCGCGGATCCCGAAGGGCGTGCTCCTCTACGGGCCGCCCGGCACGGGCAAGACGCTGCTCGCGCGCGCGGTCGCCGGGGAGGCGGGCGTGCCGTTCTTCTCGATCTCCGGCTCGGACTTCGTCGAGATGTTCGTCGGCGTCGGCGCTTCACGCGTGCGCGATCTGTTCGAGCAGGCAAAACAGGCGGCTCCGTGCATCGTCTTCATGGACGAGATCGACGCGGTCGGCCGCCACCGCGGCGCCGGCTTGGGCGGAGGGCACGACGAGCGCGAGCAGACGCTGAACCAGCTCCTCGTCGAGATGGACGGGTTCGAGCTGAAGGACAACATCATCCTGATCGCGGCGACGAACCGGCCCGACATCCTCGACCCGGCGCTACTCCGGCCCGGCCGTTTCGACCGGCAGATCGTCGTCGACCGGCCCGACCGCGTCGGCCGCCGGAAGATCCTCGAGGTGCACACGAAGGGCAAGCCGCTCGCGCCCGAGATCGACCTCGATACTCTCGCAGCCGGCACGCCGGGCTTCACGGGCGCCGACCTCGCGAACCTCGTCAACGAGGCCGCGCTGCTGGCGGCCCGCCGGGGCAAGAAGGTCGTCGAGCAGGAGGAGCTCGAGGAGGGGATCATGCGCGTGATCGCCGGCCCCGAGAAGAAGACGCGCCTCCTCTCGGAGGAGGAACGGAAGATCACCGCCTACCACGAGCTCGGGCACGCGCTCGTCGGCCACTACCTCGAGCACACGGACGAGGTGCACAAGATCTCGGTGATCAGCCGCGGCCAGGCGCTCGGCTACACGATCTCACTGCCACGCGAGGACCGGTACCTGACAACGAAGTCGGCCCTGCTCGACCGGCTGGCGATGATGCTCGGCGGCCGCAGCGCCGAGGAGCTCGTCTTCCGCGAGGTCACGACGGGCGCCGCCGACGACCTCGAGAAGGTCACGCAGATCGCCAAGCAGATGGTGATGCGCTACGGGATGAGCGAGAAGCTCGGCCCGCGCGTCCTGGGCCGCAATCACGACATGCCGTTCCTCGGCCGCGAGATGGGCGCCGAGCCGGACTATTCCGAGGAGATCGCTCGGGAGATCGACGACGAGATCCGGCGGATCATCGAGGAGGCGCACACAGGGGCGATGCAGGTCCTGAAGGACCACATCGACGAGCTGCACAACCTCTCGGCGATCCTGATCGAGCGCGAGACGATCGACAAGGATCAGTTCGAGCGCCTGCTCGCAGGCGAGGCACAGGACGAAGTCTTCAAGGAAGAGCAGCCCGAGGTGCCGGCGCCGCCGGCCGAGGAAGAGCCGAAGCGCCGGCCGAAGCCGCAACCGCGGCCGTTCCCCCTCCCGGGCACGACGCACCTCAAGCCCCCGCCGCCCGAAGGCGCAAAAGGCTAGGAACCCGACGAAGTCCGGCTCGCGCTTCGCGCGAGCCATGACGACTTCGTCGCGAGATTGACTCTCTGCGCCGGTGAGCGGGGACGAGCAAAGCCCGCCCCCGCGTCGGGATCGCTACTTCGGAGCTTTCGCTTCCAGGAGCGACCTGACCAACTCGGGCGAGAGCGAGCGCCACTCGCTCGGCGGTCTCTTACCGATCATTTCGTCGACGTCCGTCTCGAGTGCCGTGCGGTCGATGACGCCGCTGCTCTCCATCACCTCCTCGGCGACGTAGATCGGTGCGGCGACCCGGATAGCAAGATTGATTGCGTCGCTTGGCCGCGCGTCCAGCTCCTCGGAGCGCCCGTCGGTCCGCACCGTCACCGTTGCGTAGAACGTCTTTTCGAGCAGCCGGCTGACGACGACGCGCTCGATGCGCCCACCTGTCAGCTCTAGCAACTTCGCGGTCAGGTCGAACGTCAGCGGCCGCGGCCCGACTTCCCCACGCAGGCCGAGCGCGAGCGCGTTCCCCTCCATCTCCGCGATCCAGATCGGCAGCAGCCTGTCCGCGAACTTCTCGCGCAGGACCACAACGCGCATTTCGCTCGCGAGCTCCGGCAGGCCTTCTTCTGGCCGATCCTTCATGACCCTCACGACCACATCGTCGACCTCGACTTCGACCATCATTTCCTCCTTCTCGAGCAGGTGTTCACGCAGTCGCGAGCGAGCGCGGTGAAGCCCGACGCGGACGGCACCATTCGAGCGGCCGAGCAGCATGGCGATTTCCTCGCACGAGAGGCCCTCGACGTAGTGCATGAACACAAGTTGCCGCTGGCCCGCGGGAAGGAAGGCAAGCGCCGTCCGCACGGCCTCTAGCTCCTCAAGCGCGGCCTCCGGCGGCGGAGTCGTCGCGGCGCCGGGCAGGCTGGTGCCGCCAGAGAGCTCTTCCACAGAGGCGCGGCCACGTGCGCGCCGCAGACGCATCCGACCCAGGTTGAGCGCGATTCCGCAAAGCCAGCTGCCGAAGCGGTCCGGCTCCCGCAGCCCGTCGAGACCGAGATAGGCGTGCAAAATCGCCTCTTGGACGACGTCCTCCGCCTCCTCGCGCTCGCGTAGGAGCCCGTGTGCAACCGCGCGGGCGCGCGTCTTGTGTCGCTCGACGAGCAGCCCGAACGCGGTGCGGTCACCTTGGCGGGCGGCCGCGACCAGCGCTGTATCGTCAGTTTGCGGCACGTGCTAGCTAGTTGCGCGTCGAGCAGGAAAGGTTACGTCGTGGAGCAACGACCTCCGATCGAGCAGCGCTTCCCGCGTCCTTCGGTGATGGGCGTCGTCAACGTGACGCCGGACTCCTTCTCAGACCCCGGGGTCAACTTCGAGCCGGACGCAGCCGTGGCCTCCGCTCGGCGGATGCTCGACGAGGGCGCGACGATCGTCGACGTCGGCGGAGAGTCGACGCGACCCGGCTCGGCAGGTGTGAGCCTCGACGAGGAGCTTCGCCGGGTCGTTCCGGTGCTCGAACAGCTGAAGGGCCGGCAGGTCTCGATCGACACCTCGAAGGCCGCCGTGGCCCGGCGCGCGCTCGAGCTCGGGGCCGAGCTCGTCAACGACGTGACCGCCGTGCGCGGCGATCCCGAGCTCGCAGGAGTCGTCGCCGAGCAGGGGGCCTACCTCTGTCTCATGCATATGCAGGGCGAGCCGAGGACGATGCAGGCAGACCCTCGCTACGAGGACGTCGTCGCAGATGTGGCTGCATTCCTGGACGAGCGCTTGACCGTGGCCGTCGCGGCCGGGATCCCCGAAGAGCGTGTCTGCGTCGACCCCGGCATCGGCTTCGGCAAGACCGTCGAGCAGAACTTCGAGCTCGTGCGCCGGCTCGACGAGCTCCTCGCCCTCGGCCGGCCCGTCCTGATCGGGTTCTCACGCAAGAGCTCGCTTGGGCGGATCATGGGCGAACCCACAGCGACGACGGGCTCGACCGCCGCAAGCGTCGGCGTCGCGGTCGCCGCCTACGAGCGCGGCGCGACGATCATCCGCGCACACGACGTCCGCGAGCACGTCGAGGCGCTCACCGTGGCGCGGGCGGCGCTTACTTGACCATCACCGTCGAGCTCTACGGGCTCGAGGTTCCAGGCCGCCACGGCGTCGAGGAGGAGGAACGCCGGGCGGACCAGCCGTTCCTCTACGACCTCTGGCTCGACGTGCCGGACACGGCTCTCGCAGACCGAGTCGAGGAGACCGTCGACTACCGCGCGGTCGTCGAGTGCGTTGGCGAGGTTTCCGGCCGGCACCAGTTTCGGCTGCTCGAGGCGCTCGCGGCCGCCGTCGCCGACGCGGTTGTCGAGCGATTCGAGGTCGAGCGCGTGCGCGTGCGCGTGCGCAAGCCGCAGGTCCGGCTCGCGGTCCCCGCGGAATGGACTGCCGCTACCGTCGAGCGGTCGAGATCGTGATCGTGTACGACGCGTCCGCAACCTTCTGAGGCAGGTAGACGTCCGCGTAGCCGAACGTGTTGCCAGCGCGGCGACCCTTGAGCACGACCTTCTCCACCGTGGTGCCGGGGTGCGTGCTGAACGCGAGCAGATCGCGGCGCTGGGCCGCCCCTCGCTCGAAGACCGTCGCCGTCCTGGGCCCCCAGACGGCCAGGTCGACGTTGCGGTCCGCCTTGACGCGCACGGTTACGGTGCGTTTCGCCGGTAGCCAGATCCGATAGACGTCTTCGGGATCCTTGGTCTGGTCCATGCGCGCCCGGATGGCTGCGTAGCCGCTGTGCCCCGTTGTCAGCGGAGGCGAGCCCGCGACCCGGAGGCCGTGCGGCTTGACCGCGAAGATGTCGTCGTTGGGCTCGCCCGGATCCACCGGCGGCGCGGCGACCCTGAGCGCGGCCGGAATGTCGAGGATGCCGAACCCCGTATCGGCGTCCCAGCCGGTAGGGCCGACGTCGCGGGCCGACGCGCGCATCACATCGGCGAGTTGCCCGCTCGTCAGGTTGGGGCGCTCCGTCCAGACCCAGGCAGCGGCGCCGGCGACGAGGGGCGACGAGAAGCTCGTGCCGTCGTACGTGTCGTAGCCGGTCGCGTTCGCGAATTTGGGGACGGCGACAGGGATGGCCACGCCGGGCGCCGCGAGATCGAGCGCGAGCGAGCGGCTCGAGAAGACGGTGACCTTGTCCTGCTGGTCCGTCGCCCCCACGGTGAGCACGTGCGGGAGGCTCGCGGGGTAAGCCGCCCGGTTGCCGTTCTCGCGGTCGTTCCCGACTGCCGCGACGACGAGCGCTCCGTGCAGGACGGCGCGGTCGACCGCGCGCTCGAGCAGCGTGCTGGGACCGAAGAAGCCGCCGCTGATGTTGATCACGGTCCGTCCGTGCTTGGTGGCGGCGTCGAAGCCCGCGATCACTTCGCCGAGCGTGGCGTTGCCGAAGTCCCATTCCTCGAGCTTCGCCTGTGGGTAGACGCCGACGAGACCTAGGCCGTTCGCGGGCGCTCCGACCACTGAGCTGACTGCGGTCCCGTGGACGTCCTCTGAGTTGGCGACGACCTGCGGGTTGAGGAGCGTCACGTTCGGACGGGACGCGAACTCCTCGTGCGACATGTCGAGGCCGGTGTCGATCACGGTCACGGGAACGCCTGGAGCAGGCGGCTCGACCAGGTCGTCGCCGACGTCGTGAATCCACCACTCCTGGGGAATCAGCGGGTCGCCGGCGGTCAGATGTCCGAAGGTGTGGAAGCGCTGGTCAGGCTCGGCGGCCACGAGCCTGCCTGTGGCACGCAACCCCGGCACCAGCCGGCGCGCGACGTCACTCCGGATGCGCCAGATTCCCAGCGGCCGCGAGATGAGGCGGGCGCCCGCTGCGCGCAGCGCGAAGGTGTCGAGCGACGACGGCGCCGCGTCCACTCCGATCAGGGAGTAGGGAGACTCGCGCAGCGGCGGAAGCGAAGGCTGCGCGCGCTTGCCCAGGCTCGCGGCGGCCGCGGGGCCTGCAAGGACGAGCGAGAGCGCAAGGACGGCGGGGGCGCGCAACGTCACCAGGGTAGCTTGTCGGCAGCATGGGTCCGGGGCAAGAGGCCTATATCGGATTAGGGGCGAACCTCGGTGACCGGCGGGCGAACCTCGACTGTGCAATCGAGCTGCTGGACGGCGACGGCGTTCGCCTCGTCCGGAGCTCGCGCTACCGCGAGACCGAGCCGGTGGGGTATGAAGCGCAGCCCAGGTTTTTGAACGCCGCCGTACTCGTCGAGACTGAGCTGTCCCCTCGGGACCTGCTTGGCCGGCTGCTGGCAATCGAGCAGGAGATCGGTCGCGTCCGCAGCGGCCCACGCCTCGGCCCGCGCACGATCGACCTCGACCTGCTCATCTACGGCGAACGTGTGATCGACGAGCCGGGCCTGAAGGTGCCCCATCCCCGGCTGCACGAGCGCCGCTTCGTGCTCGAGCCGCTGTGCGAGCTGGATCCCGGTCTCGTCGTGCCCGGCCGCGGCCCGGTTTCGACCCTGTTCGCGGGGCTAGAATGAGCGCGATGTCGCACCTGGACGAGCTCGACGAGTTCGAGGCGGAGCTCGAGCTCCGGCTGAAGAAGGAGTACGCGGACGTCTTCCCGCTGTTCCGCTACTGCGTCCTCACTCAGGATGCGACCTATCTCTGTAACCGGCTCGATCTCCAGTACGTCCCCCAGCCGAGCTACCCGTTCTTCCAGCTGAAGATGGAAGACGTCTGGGTCTGGGACAAGAACCGGCCGACGCGGATCATTCCGCGCGCCGAGGTCTACACCTCGAGTGACGTGACGGTCGAGGAGCTTCGCGGCGAGGGCGACGAGCCGAAGCTGACCGCCGAGACGCTCGCGCAGCGGATCGGCGAGCCGCTCGCCGGCGACGACGAGCTCTAGATCCGGGCGACATGCTCCTGGCGATCGACGTCGGGAACACCCAGACGGTCTTCGGACTGTTCGACGACGGCACGCTTGCCGAGCACCGGCGGATCGCGACGGAAGCGCAGCGCACCGGCGATGAGCTCGGCGTGTTGCTGCGGAGCCTGATCGACCTCGAGGCGGTCGACGGAATCTGTCTCTCCGCAACGGTGCCGCTGCTCGTGCGGCCCTACGAGGAGGTCGCCGAGCGCGTGGGCGTTCCGGTGCTCGTGGTCGGCCCTGGAACGCGCACCGGAATTCCGATCCGGTACAACGACCCGCGCGAGGTCGGTCCCGACCGGATCGTCAACGCGGTCGCGGCGAAGGAGCGGTACGGGGCGCCCTGCATCGTCGTCGACTTCGGCACGTCGACGAACTTCGACGTCGTCTCGCGTGAGGGCGAGTACGTCGGCGGCGTACTCGCACCCGGGATCGAGATCTCGATGGACGCGCTCTTCGAACGCGCGGCCCGACTCGTCAAGGTCGACTTCGTCGAGCCGGAGAGCGCGATCGGCCATTCGACCGCGACCGCGCTCCAGTCGGGTCTTGTCTACGGATTCGCAGGGCAGGTGGACGGCATCGTCGAGCGGATCCGCGGCGAGCTCGGCGACGGCGCCGCGCCCACGGTCGCGACCGGCGGCCTGGCGGCGCTGATCGCACCGCATTCGCACACGATCGAACGGGTCGACGAGTTCCTGACCCTTGAAGGCCTCCGCCTCGTCTGGGAGCGGAACCGTCCCTAAGGGCCCCTTACGGGGTCAGACCCCGCCCAAAAAGCGTGACGAGTTCGTCACGCAAGTCGCACTGCCGCCGATGCGGACGTCGAAGGAAAGGCAATCTGCGCAGCCGACGCCGTTGCAGTTCCTTTACGGGGTCTGACCCCGGTTGGACCGCTCGCTTAGCCGCCGCCGTAGATCGAGATCGGCAGGTCGAGCAGGATCTCGTCGCCGGCGGGCAGCTCTTGCTCCAGGCGGGCGAGGACGAAGCGCGCCCCGGGCGCGGCTGCCAGCAGGCGCCGCTCGACGTCCTCGATCGTCTCGAGCTGGGTGAGCTCGGCCTTGAAAGCGCGCGGGAAACGCCCACGCCCCAGGTACCAGGCGTAGAACTTCTTCAGGAACCCGGTTGCGCGCCGCTCGCCGAGCTCGCGTGCCGTTTCCCGTATGAACAGAAGCAGTTCCGCGACGACCTCCTCCCGGGACGGCTGCGCCGCGCCGCCGTCGATGATCTCGCGCAGCGCCCACGGATTGCCCTGCGCCGCCCGTCCGACCATGACCGCGGCGCATCCGGTCGTCGCGAGCAGCGCGCGCGCCCGCGCGCGGGAGGTGACATCGCCCGAGGCGACGACCGGGACGTCCACCAGCGAGACCAGGTCCGCCGTCAGCGAATGGTCGGCCTCACCCGTATACATCTGCCGCGCAGACCGCGGATGCAGCGTCAACGACGCTGCGCCGGCCTCGACGAGCCGCGGCCCCACCTCGAGGCAGGCGCGCGAGCCGTCCTCGAGCCCGCGCCGCAGCTTCACCGTCACAGGCACCGAGACGGCCGAGGCGACCGCGTCGACGATCCGGCAGGCTCGCTCCGGTTCCTCGAGCAGCGTCGCACCCGCGCCCGTTTTCGTCACCTTGCGCACCGGGCAGCCGAAGTTGATGTCGACGATGTCCGCGCCGGCCGACTCGACCATCCGCGCCGCCTCGGCCATCACACTGGGCTCCGAACCGAAGATCTGCACCGCCAGGGGATGCTCGTCGCCGGCGATGCGCAGGTATCCAAGCGTGCGCTCGTTCCGGTGCGAGAGCCCGGCGCAGCTCACCATCTCCGAGCACACGAGCCCGGCACCGAAACGGCGGCCCTGGCGCCGGAACGCCTGCACGCTCACGCCCGCCATCGGCGCAAGCACGAGCCTCGTCGGAATCTCGACGGGGCCGATCTGCCACGGTGTCTGAAGATTTACCTGCACCTAGCGAGAAATCGTAACGGGAAGGGGGTTGACGTACGTCCGTCGCGCTCGCTACTATTCGCGCCCGCGACGGCGCTCTGCGCCGCGCTTTTTTCATATCGGAGGGTACCGGTGAAGGAAGTCATTCTCACTCCCGAGGGCTACAAGAAGCTGAAGCAGGAGATCGAGTACCTCTCGACCGAGAAGCGCCGAGAGGTTGCCGACCGCATCCGAATCGCCCGGGAGTTCGGCGACATCGCCGAAAACGCCGAATACGACGACGCCAAGAACGAGCAGGCTCTGCTCGAGCATCGGATTGCAACGCTCGAAGAGCGGCTTCGCCACGCGCGGGTGATCGACAAGAAGGACGTCGCCAAGGACGTCGTGTCGATCGGCTCGCACGTGAAGCTGCGCGACCTCGACGCGAAGCAGACGGTCGAGTACCGCATCGTGGGGTCGGCCGAAGCAAATCCGGCCGAGAACAAGCTCTCGAACGAATCGCCCGTGGGCAAGGCCATCATCGGCCACAAGAAGGGCGAGACGGTCGAGGTCTCCGCGCCACGCGGCTCGCTCAAGTTCAAGATCCTCGAGATCAAAGCCGCGTGAAGTCCGGCGCGCCTTCGGCGCGCCGTGAAGGCTTCACGACCGACGTGGTCGACGCCGATACGCTGGGGCGTAGTGCACGTGGTCGGCTCGCACTCGGCCTTGTGCAGCGCGAGCAGCACGTCGTCGTGGCCGTCGACGAAGGGGATCGGAGGCTCGATAGTCTCGCCCAATGCCACTGCCGAAGAGGTTCGCAGACCGGGACGAGATCGCGACGGTTCGCGCGGAGGCGGAACGGCTGGAGCCGGGCGGCGAGGCCAACGAGACGCGGCGACTTGCCGGGCGGGTCATGGGCCGCCGGAAGATGGGCAAGCTCGTCTTCCTCGACCTCGTCGACCGCTCCGGCCGGATCCAGCTGATGACGGGACCGGTCGAGCTCGATCTGGGCGACATCGTCGGCGTGTCCGGGAAGCCGTCGCGAACACGCCGCGGCGAGCCCTCGCTCGCCGTCGAGGAGCTCGAGCTGCTCGCCAAGATCAGGCGGCCACTCCCGGACGTCTTCCACGGCGTTACCGACGTCGAGACGCGCTACCGGCGCCGCTACCTCGACCTGTTCGTCAACGACGAGACTCGGCGCGACTTCGAGCTACGTACGCGGATGGTCCGCGCGATCCGCAGCTATCTGGACGCCCAAGGCTTCCTCGAGGTAGAGACCCCGGTGCTCCAGCCGCGCTACGGCGGCGCATTCGCCGAGCCGTTCATTACGCACTACAACGCGCTCGACCGCGACTACTACCTCCGGATCGCGACCGAGCTCTACCTCAAACGGCTGATCGTCGGCGGACTCGAGCGCGTGTACGAGCTCGGCAAGGACTTCCGCAACGAGGGCACCTCCTACAAGCATCAGCCCGAGTTCACGATGCTCGAGTGGTACGAGGCCTACGCGGACTACCGCGACACGATGGCGCGGATGGAGGAGCTGATCGAGACTGTGGCGCGCGAGACGATCGGCGGCACGCGGGTGACCTTCCGCGGCCACGAGGTCGACGTGAAGGCGCCGTGGCGGCGGCTCAAGCTCATGGACGCGCTCCAGGAGCACGGGCTGTGGACGAGAGACGCGGCTGAGCTGCGCGCCCGGCTGAATGAGCGTGAGGTCGACACCACCCAAGACGAAACGTGGGCCAAGCTCCTCGACCATGCGCTCGAGCGCTTCGTCGAGACGTCTCTGATCGAGCCGACGATCCTGCATGACTACCCGGTCGAGCTCTCGCCCTTCGCGCGCGCGACGGACGACGACCCGTCCTTCGTCGAGCGGTTCGAGTACTACGTGGGCGGAATGGAGCTGGGAAACGCCTTCACCGAGATCAACGACCCCGACGAGCAGGCGGCGCGCTTCGAGCTGCAGCGCGGCGAGGCGGGGGGAGAGCCGGGCGACCCGGACTACGTCGAGGCGCTCGCGCACGGGATGCCGCCAACAGGCGGCCTCGGCCTTGGGATCGACCGTCTCGCGATGGTACTAACAGGCCGTGAAACGATTCGAGACGTGGTGCTGTTTCCCACCTTGCGCGAGCGCGGCTGATCACGGGCCGCGCAGACGGTCGCGGAATCGGATCGGGAGCGTCCGGGCGAGAAAGAGGAATCGCGCCACGATCGGCGCTGGGTCCCTCAGCTCGAAGTAGGCGTGGGCAACCCGCCGACGTGGGACGAGAACAGCCGCGGCCGCGCTGACGCGGCCTCGGCGGAGTTGCCAGAGCAAGTGCTTCAGGTCACCGTCCTCCCATCTGTAGCGAAGCCCTGCGGCACCGCGTGCGCGTGGTCGTTCGCGTCCAAGCAGGCGATCGCACCAGATCGCCGGAAGATTCGCACCGCCGCGCACAGCGAGCGCCAGCGAGCCGTAGACGCGCGGATTGAGGTCTACGGCTGCGAGCCGGCCCGGTTCGAGCTCGAGCAGCTCGACCTCGAAGATCCCATGCCAGCCGATCGCGCCGAGAAGCGCCTCGATCCGCTCGAGGAGGGGCTCCGGCGGGATGACGCTCTCGGAGAACGTCACGGAGCCCGCTGGCGGCGGCCACATCCGCCGGTAGCGGGATACGGCGGCGGCAACCAGCCCATCCCCCGTCATGACGCCGCCGCAGGAGATCGGGTGGCGTGTGGCCGCGAACCGCTGGAGGAGAAAAGGCGGCACCATCTCGGCGACGGCGCGGACCAGCTTCCGCTCGTCCGTCACGATCGCGAGCGCCTGCTGTCGCATCCTGCCTTCGCTTCGCAGAACCGACCGGCCGGGCTTCACAACGAGCGGAAAGCCGAGCTCGCGGGCCGCTGCAGAGGCTGCGCGGACGTGGTCGCAGCTCACGGTCGCCGGCTGCTCAAGCCCGGCCGCGGCCGCCTCCCGGACGAGGGTGCCCTTGTCCAGGCTCTTGTCGACGACTGCAGGAGGAGGCAAGCCCAGCCTGGTGTACTGCTCGAGTGCCTCTCGATGTTCGGAAACGGCGAGCAGGACCGCTTCCGTTCCGGGGATCAGCGCCGCGAAGTCTCCTCGTCGGAGAATGGCGACAAGGGCCTCCACGAAGCCGTCGAGGTCGCAACGGACATCCGGGACGAACAAACGCTCGGCGCAGGAGCGAGACCAGTGAGCTGCGGCCGGCCTCCGCGTCGCAGCCACCGAGACGGCGTAGTCGGCGGCACTGAGGCCTCTGCAGGCGGCGAGCACCGAGCGTTCGTCGCCGTCGGTGATCAGCACACGCCTAGTCACGGTCGATTTCCAGCCCGGCGGCGCGACGGAGCAAGGATGAATCCTTCCCCGGACGAATGCAAGAACGTGTATCTCATCGGTAAATGCGGACGTATCCGGGCACGGGTTCCGGGGATAATCGACGCCGGTGGGGGCGCGCTGCTCCCCGAGGTCAATGAGGGTGTCGTCAACCGGATCGGCTGAACCAGTCGTCGACGTCGGAATCCCGGCGTGGGGCCGCCCACGTTACGTGGTCGAGGCGATCGAGTCGATCCTCAGCCAGACGTTCGAGCGCTGGCGCCTCCACGTCTCCGAGGACGGACCGGGAGGCGGCGAGGTGCAGGCTGCCGTCGAGCCGTACCTCGCGGATCCCCGTATCTCCTACTCGGCGACCGGCGGCAGTCTCGGCGCGCCGCGAAACAAGACGCTCTTGATCCAGAAGGGCGATTCACCGTTCGTCGGGTTGCTCGACGACGACGACCACTGGCGCCCCGACTTCCTTCGCCGGCGCGTCGAGTTCCTCGAGGCGCACCGCGAGTGTGGGTTCGTCTTCTCGCCGATCGTCGTGGTCGACGAGCAGGGACGGGAGCTCGAGCGGAGCGCACCCCTTGTTGCCGGGGGCGTCCACCGAAGTGAGGAGTTCGTGCCGCGGCTCCTACGCCGCCCGGGTGGGTTGCCGGGGACGACCTTCGTCGTCCGGCGCAGCGCGTACGAAGCGGTGGGACAGGAGTTCGACGTTGACCTACCCCGAACGTACGACTACGAGATGTGGCTCCGTCTCGCCGTGCGCTTTCCGGTCGGCTATCTGACCGTATGGGACGCTGCCTGGCGCAGGCATCCGGCGCGAAGCTCCGCCGACGTGAACGGGTTAGAGGAGGAATACTCACGCCTCGTCGGGCGCATGTCGGCGTTGATCGCGACGGAACAGCCGCGCGCCCAGCTTTCTCGTAGGGGCTGGCGCTGGAAGCGTGCCGGCTGGCTGCTCTCAGCTGCGCTCGACGCGCTCGATGTCGGAGACAGAGCCGGCGCCCTCAGCTGCCTCGCGCGGGCGCTCCAGACCTCACCGCGGGCGCTTGCGGACCCACGAGTACCTGCCGTTCTCGCGGCCTTCCTGCTCGGTGAACCGGGCCGCCGAGCGGTCGTCGGGCTCCGCGCAGCGGCGCATCGGAAGCGCGCACACCGAACGGCGGGGAACGAGTGAGCCACACCGCCCCGATCTCGGCACGAGTCCGGTGCGCCGGCGCGAGCGGGACCTGAAACTGCCGCAGGACGCTATACCGCCGACGGCCTCGGTCGAGGCCCCGCTGGAGCAGTTGCTCGCCCGGCCCGCGCCGATCGCCTCCGCCGCGATGCTCCGCCTCGGGACGGTGATCGGCGGTGCGGTGCTCTCGCTCGTCAACGTTCTAATCGTCTCGCGCGCGCTTGGGGCCGTGGGGCGCGGCGACGTCGTGTTCTTTGCCACGGTCAGCACACTGACCGCCCACGTGTCCCTGTTCGGCGTGCAGGAGGCGAATGCGAACGTGGCTGCCACGGATCGGGACTCGAGGCCGGCTCTCGCCGCCAACTCACTTCTCCTCTCGCTCCTCTTCGGCGCAGGCGGCGCTGGAACCGTCGCAGTGCTGACTCTGCTGTTCCCAGCTGTCGGCGGCCACCTTCCGGCCGACCTCCGGTGGCTCGCGCTCGGGTCTGTCCCCGTCCTGATTCTCCAGATCTACCTGCAGGCGCTGATGCAGGCCGATTACGCGTTCGCGGTCACGAACATCGCGGCGATGCTCGCGCCCGTGATCAACGTCTCCGTGAACGGAACGCTTGCCGGGCTCGGAGTCATCACCGTGACGACTGCTGTGGTCACGTGGTTCGTCGGCCAGGCGGTCGCGACCGTGTTGCTGGCGTGGTACGTCGCCCGTCGTCTCGCCGGCTTCGGTCGCCCAGATGTCCGTCTCGCGCAGACGTCTCTTAGGTTTGGGCTCAAGAGCCATCCGGGACGAATCATGCTGCTCGGGAACTTCAGGCTCGACCAGTGGTTCGTCGGTGCCATCTCGGGCGCCCGCGAGCTCGGTCTGTACAGCGTGGCCGCCGTTTGGAGCGAGGTTCTCTTCTACCTGCCGACTGCGCTGGCCTTCGTCCAGCGACCGGACCTCGTACGTGCCGACTCACGCGGCGCGGCCCGTCAGGCGGCCACCGCCTTTCGAATCACGGTCCTGATCTCGCTCCCGATCTCCGTCGTGATGATCGTCGCCGCCCCCTTCCTCTGCGTGACGATCTTCGGCGATCAGTTCGGCGGCTCGGTCAGCCAGCTTAGGGTGCTCGTGCCGGGCGGGTTCGGGATCGCGGCGCTCGAGTTGCTCGGCTACGCCCTCACGGCTCAGAAGAAGCCGACCCTTCAAACTGCGGCGATTGCAGTCGGTTTCCTTTCGAGCGTGGCGCTCGACCTCATTCTCATCCCACCGCACGGCGGGCTCGGAGCCGCGATCGCGTCGACCGTTTCCTATCTCGCGGCCGGCGTCACCGTAGCCGTGATCTTCGTCCGCTCCCTGCACGGGCGCCCAGGCGACCTGATTCCGCGACCGAATGATGTACCGTGGCTGTGGCGCCAGTTCAGGAGTCTCGTCCGCGGCGCCGCCTGACCAGGCGAGCCGCGGGCTCTCGTCCGTCGCGGCAACGCGCGCGTGACCAGACCGGTTTGAGATGACCGAAGCGATGTACACCGAGGGGCGGTACCTCGAGGAGAACCCGAGCTGGCACGTCGAGGATTCTCCCTGGAAGGCGCGCCAGATCCGCCGAATGCTCGAGCGGAACGATCTTGCCCCACGCACAGTCTGTGAGGTCGGATGCGGCGCGGGCGAGATTCTGAGGCGGCTCCACGAAGAGCTCGATCCAACGATTCGATTCGTCGGCTACGAGATCTCGCCTCAGGCCTTCGAGCTGTGCCGGGCACGCGCGACCGACCGGCTCGAGTTCAGGCTCGGCGACATCCGGAACGACGAAGACGCTTTCTTCGACCTCATCCTCCTGATCGACCTCCTCGAACACGTCGAGGACTACTTCCAGTTCCTCCGAGCGATCAAGCCGAGGAGTCCCTACAAGATCGTCCATTTCCCGCTCGACATCTCGGTTCAGACCGTGTTGAGGAACGCGCCGATGCTGAAGAGCCGGGACTCGCTCGGACACCTGCACTACTTCACGAAGGACCTTGCGCTGCGCGTGCTCTCCGACACCGGCTACGAGATCGTCGACTACTTCTACACCGGGGGCGAGCTGCCTGCGAGGTCGCCGAAAGCTCGGGTCGGCAAGCTTCTGCGCAAGGCGCTTTTCCCACTCCACCAGGATCTCGCGATCCGCCTCCTCGGCGGCTACTCGCTGCTCGTGCTCGCGAGATAGGCCCAAGTCAGCCGATTCGGCCGGTTCCGTGCGATCGCGCGAGCCCCGCGTCGATAGTGCCGAGCCCGAAAGCACTCAGCCCGTGACGAATCGGCCCCGATCAGGTAGAAGTCCCTGTCAGGAGCGCGGTAAGGCTGCTTCCGGAGATTGCCGATATCGGCTGAGCCATGCGTAGCGCGCGGACCTTGGAGCCGGGCGGCCCCGACGAGTGACGAGTCATGACCATGCCGGAGAGAGTCGACCGTCCCCCTGCCGTGGGCGCAGTGCGCGCCGTCACGGTCGCCTACCTGATGTCCCGCTTCCCGAAACTGACTGAGACGTTCATCTTGGACGAGATCCTTGCGCTCGAGGAGCTCGGCATCCGGGTCGAGCTCTTTCCTCTGCTTCGGCAGAGGGAGGCCGTCGTGCATCCCGAGGCCGTCGTGCTGGCCGCCCGGGCGCGTTACCAGCCTTTTCTCTCACCTGCCATCCTCGCGACCCAGTTCCACTACCTTGCCCGCCGCCCTCGCGCGTACCTCGGCGCGCTCCTTTCGCTGGCCTTCCGCACGCTCGGCAGCCGCAACTACTTCGTCGGCGGGCTGGCCGTCTTCCCCAAGGTGGTCCACGCGGCCCGGCTCATGGAGGCCGAAGGCGTCGAGCACGTCCACTGCCACTTCGCCAACCACCCGGCGGCGGGAGGGTTCGTCATTCACCGCCTGACCGGAATCCCGTTCTCCTTCACGGCCCACGGGTCGGACCTGCATCGGGACCGGCACATGCTGCGCGAGAAGGTTGCGGAGGCCGAGACAGTCGTGACCATCTCCGACTACAACCGACGCCTCATCCTTGACGAGTGCGGCGAGGAGTTTGCCGACAAGGTCGTCGTCGTCCGGTGCGGTGTCGACACGGACATGTTCTGCCCTCGCCCGCGCCCGCCGTCGCCCTCTGAGCGGTTTCGTGTTGTGTGTATTGCCAGCTTCGACGAGGTCAAGGGCCAGCAGTACCTCGTCGAGGCTTGCCGATTGCTGCTGGACTCAGGGGTCGACATCGACTGTCGCCTCGTCGGTGACGGGCCCATGCGTCCGGAGGTCGCCCGGCGGGTATCCCAGCTGGAGCTGGAAGGCGTAGTTCGTTTCGAAGGTCCCAAGACCCGCCAGGAAGTCGCCGCCCTCCTAGCGGACGCCGACGTGGTCGCGTGCCCGAGCGTCTGGACGAGCCTCGGCGACCGCGAGGGGATTCCCGTCGTGCTCATGGAGGCGATGGCAAGCGGCGTCCCGGTGGTTGCGAGTGACATCTCCGGCATTCCTGAGCTGGTAGAGCACGAGTTCACCGGACTGCTCGTGCCTCCCGGCGAGGCCGGCGCGCTGGCCGAAGCTCTCCGCCGTCTTCACGACGACCCCGACCTGAGGCGGCGTCTCGCCGCCGCCGGACGGTCCAGGGCCCTGAGCGAGCACGACGTCCGCAGGCACGCGCGCGCCCTCGTCCGTCGCCTCGTCGGCGAGGAGACAGCGTAATTCTTCTGTCAATTGTACACAGACCGAGGGGTAGGGCGGTGTGAGACGCCTGCTCTTCTGGTCTTCGGGAGCCTTCCTTGCCTACGTCTACGTCGGCTTCCCGCTGCTCGTGCTCCTGCGCGGGCGCTTCTTTCGACGGCCGTACGCCAGCGCGGACGGCACTCCGAGCGTCAGTGTCGTCATTGCAGGGCACAACGAGGCGGCCGTCATCCGCGGGCGGCTCGAGAACCTGCTCGCACTCGACTATCCGGAGGACCGGCTCGAGGTCATTGTCGCGTCGGACGGTTCCGACGACGGGACAAACGAGATTCTCGGGCAGTGTGGGGACCAGCGCGTGCGCTGGCTCGACCTGCCTCGCGTGGGCAAGGCGGAGGCGCTGAACGCTGCGGTCGCCGCCGCGCGCGGCGAAGTGCTTGTCTTCTCCGACGCGAACAGCATCTTCCGCCCCGATGCGGTGCGGCAGCTCGTCAGCCCGCTCGCCGATCCATCCGTGGGCGGCGTCGCCGGCAATCAGGTCTTCCTCGAGACCGGAGCCGACTCAGGCGACTCGAGCGTTGTCGGCGAGCAGCAGTACTGGAATTTCGACCGGGCGCTCAAGGTTGCGCAGTCGAGCGCGGGCAGCGTAACCGGGGCGACAGGTGCGATCTACGCTGTTCGCAGGGAGCTCTTCGAGCCGATCCGCCCCGACGTGAACGATGACCTGTTGACGTCCCTTCGCGTGGTCGCGCAGGGATATCGCGTGGTCTTCGCGCCCGGTGCGGTCGCCTACGAACACGTTCCGGGGACGGCCTCGGTCAACTTCTCTCGGCGGGTGCGCGTGATCGTCCGAGGCTTGCGCTGCGTCCTAGTCATGCGCACGTTGCTGGATCCGCGCCGGCACGGCTTCTTCTCCCTCCAGCTCCTGACGCACAAGGTGCTTCTGCGTACGGCCGTGATACCGCTCGGCGCGCTCGCCGGGACGAGCGCGCTCCTCTGGAGGCGCGGGGCGGTCTACCGTCTTGCCACGGTCGGGCAGACGCTGTTCTACGCACTGGGGCTCGCCGGGATGCTCTTGGCCGACCGTCCGATCGGCCGGAGGAAGATGCTCGCCCTTCCCGCCTACTTCTGCCTCGTCAACGCCGCCTCCGCCAAGGCCCTCTGGCAACTCGCCCGGCGCGAGACGCACGAGCGCTGGGAGCCCTCGCGTTCAGGCGATGGATCCTCGAGTCCTGGCGATCAGCCCGCGGCGTAACGATCGAACCAGAGCGAGAAGATGAGCAGCGCCCAGAGCTGCCGGCTGGTGTTGCGCCTGCGGGCGACGTGAGCGTCGAGCAGAGCGTGCACCGAGTCCGGCCGGAAGAACCCCTGCCGCCGGAGCGCCCCCGCAGACAGCACCTCTCGCGCGAACGGCAGAAGCTCTCCTCGCAGCCAGGCCGCGATAGGGATGGCGAAGCCCTGCTTGCGCGCATCGAGGATCTCCGGTGGAAGCAGCGGCTCGAGAGCCTTGCGCAAGACCCGCTTCTTGTCGAACCGGCGCACCTTGTGCGCGGCCGGCAGCGCGAATGCGAGATCTGCGACAACCTGATCGCAGAACGGCACGCGTGCCTCGAGCGAATGGGCCATGCTCGCCCGGTCCATCTTCACGAGCAGATCGTCGACCAGGTAGGTGCCGACGTCGACGTCAATCAGGCGGGCCAGCTGCTCCGAGCCCTCCGTCTCGTGGTACCGCGCACGGAACAGGTCTACCGGGTCGAGGACTCCCCGCCGGTCGGGAGCGAGGAGCTCGGCCCGTGCGTCGACGGAGAAGACCTCCTTCCACGCGTGGTGTCGTTCGAGCGGTGGTAGGCGGCCGCCCCGTGCGAACCGCTTCGCTTTCTCCTCGAGGCTCAGCATCCCGGAAGTGCTCGGCACAAGCTCGAGCACAGGCCTTAGGCTGCTCCCAAGTCGTCCAAAGCGCGGCGCGAGGAGGTCGGCGACGTAGGTGTAGTAGCCACCGAATAGCTCATCCCCGCCCTCGCCGGAGAGAGCCACCTTGACATGCCGCGCGGCGAGCTGTGCGACGAGATACGTCGGCAGCGCGGAATTGTCAGCGAACGGTTCGTCGAAGGCGGCGACGATCGACGGGAGCAGCTCGACGACGTTCGGTCGCAAGACCAGCTCGTGATGGGCCGTGTCGTATCGCTGTGCAACGAGGCGGGCCTTGTCGAGCTCGTTGAAGGAACGCTCTTCGAAGCCGATCGAGAACGTGCTCACGGGTTTCGAGCTCTCGAGCGCCGCAAAGGCGGTGAGCGCGGAGGAGTCGATCCCGCCCGAGAGCATCACCCCCACCGGAACGTCGGCGACCATGTGCGCGCGGACAGAGTCGCGCAGGCGCACGCGGAGCTCCTCGGCCAGATCCGCCTCGCTCTCGCTGCGAACCTCGAACGCCGGAACAGGAGCAGGCCGCGCGTAGCGCTCCATCGTTAGCCGCTCGCCCGCGTCTCGGTCGCTCCACACGAGGATGTGTCCGGCCGGGAGCTTGCGCGCCTGTCGGAAGATGGTCAGCGGCGCTGGCACAACCGCGTAGTCGAGAAACGCCTCGAGCGCGTCGAGGTCGACCTCGCGCGAGAAGTCAGGCTGGCACAGCAACGCCTTCAGTTCCGAGGCGAAGGACAGGACGCCGTTCTCGAGGCGGTAGTAGAGGGGTTTGATGCCGAACCGGTCGCGCGCGAGCATGAGCCGGCGCGCCCGCGCGTCCCACAAGGCGACCGCGAACATCCCGCGCAGCCGCTCGACGTAGCGCGGGCCGTGCTCCTCGTAGAGGTGGACGTGCACCTCGGTGTCGCTGCGGGTCGAGAGACGGTGGCCGGCAGCGGCGAGCTCCTCCCGGAGCTCCTGGTAGTTGTAGATCTCGCCGTTCTGTACGACCCATACAGTGCGATCCTCGTTGGCGATCGGCTGGTCGCCTCCTTCGAGGTCGATGATCGACAGCCGTCTGGCAGCCAGACCGACGCCGTCGTCGACGTGAAGGCCTCCGCTATCGGGGCCGCGATGGAAGAGCGTCTGGTTCATCCGATCGAGCAGGCCTGGATCGATCCGGTCGTTCGCCGTCGAGAGCAGGCCGCAGATGCCGCACATGAACCAAGTCTAGGTGGCCCGATGGCGTGCTCCCGTTAGGCCTGGAGTCCAACATCCCGAATCACCCGAAAGGGGGGCGGACGTGGTTCTCCCTGCTCAGAGACAAGGCTCGGGCGGTGGGAAGCGGGGCGCTAGGTAGAGCAGCCGCACGAGCTCCCGTAGTGCCGGGCGGCGCTGCCTGCCTACGCTAGTTGAGTGTCGCGCAGGAGGTGGGGACGATGTATCCCGGCTTGTTATCGAGCGGAGGTAGGGACAACACCCGCATGTGGCTGAGTAGAGAAGTTGGAAGCATCGCGAAGTCGACGTCCCCCCACGGATACCCCATGCTTGTCGACAGAGGGTTCTGTGCGTTGAGCGAGACCGTTCCGCCGCCATCGCTGAGATACATGCCGTAGATCTGCAGCGCTACTGCGACCGTCTTCTGCCACGGCGTTAGACCGAGGCTGTCGAGGTTCAGGCTCGGGTCGAGCTGCACGTGCGCGCCCTCGGGCATCGCGCTCGAAACCGTGCTCTTGCCGTCGCTGGAAGTCGCCGGCCAGACATGGCCGCCGGCCTTGGGATACGGATAGGAGAAGGCGAGCGCGTGTGGGATCACTCCAGCTGACATTTCCTCGGGTCGGATGAGACCGAGGCCGTTTGCGAAGCCGGACGCCCGCGCCGAATCGCCTCCCGCATAGATGCCGCTCGAGCTGACGAAGGTCGCATTCGCCCACGAGGCGCTCCAGCTCCCGCCGGTGTTCTGGTGCGCCTGCCAGAAGTCGTACTCGCAGCCGGTGACAGGGTCGATGACGGTCATGCTTCCGTCGCCGGCCGGGTCGGGAGCGGCGTTCGGCGGAATCGGCACGCCGCTTATCGAGCGGAATGGAGACCAGGAGGCGGTCAGGGAGACGGTCTGCTTAGGCGTCGATGGCGAGGCGTAGTAGACCGTAAACGACCACAGCTTGGCGGCAATTGCGAACCCGTGGACCGCACCGTCTACGAGCGTTTTCACCATCGCGGACGAGTTCGGGTCGACGGCGGCGTCGGAGGGAATAGGCCGATTGAACGGGCTGTCGGACGAGTACCACCGGCCGGCGGTCGACGTGGGCGTCGTGGAGCCGCCGGTTGTCGTGGACGTGCCTGTCGAGCCGCTCGATGTGGTCGAGGGGCAGCTCCCGCTCTTGCAGCGTTTGGCACGCGTGCGAGTGCCCGCCCACCGCTGGAGGCTGATCTGGTCGACGTCGAACGATGCGCGGCTGCTCTGTACGGCGATGCCGATCTCCGATCCGTTGCGTCGGGCCTTGTAGCGCACGTGGACAAGCTTCCATGCCCGTCGCGTCCTCAGACAGGCTGCGCTCGAGCCGACCCTCGCGCCGTACGAGAACTCGCTGAGCCGGAGACACACGCGGCGGCCGGGTTGCCGGCTTCGCATCCAGCCGGTCGCGATGTAGACGGTCCCGCGGATCGCCCAGGCGACGGGGCGGGGCCGTCGCGCCGCCGCGAAGCGACCCCTTTGGCGGGGAAAAACACGCAGTGCCTGCCCCTCCACCCCGTTGCGAATGCGGTAGAGCGTCGCATGCTCGCCGCGCCAGCCGCCCAAGCCTCCGTTGAACGCACCGTCCGAGACGAGGTTTCGCGCCAGGGCCGCGGAAGCCGTGCGTTCGGGCCCCGTAGCGGCCGCCGGGGCCAGACGAAGCCCGAGGGCGAAAGCAAGCACAAGAAGGCAGGCGAGCCCGATGCGGCGGAGAGGCGGCTCCATCGCCTCTGGTCTCGGAGCGCACTCGTGACGGCTTGATCACTCGAACGAGGGACGGACCCGTAGTACGGGAACCGCACGAACCGGACGGCCTCGTTCCGAATCTCAAATAGGAGGCACCGAGCGCGGATCGAGGCGACCGAAGAGGACGATCTCCTCGCCGCGTGGCGGCATACTCGGCAGGAACTTGACGAACGCTCGATCGGCCGTAAGCGTCTCACCGTCGGATCGGTAGACGAGGTCTGCGTAGACGCCTAGACGCAAGGAAAGACCATCGACCACCGCATCAGCTTGTATCGTACTGCGGGGTTGCGGTGACCTGGGCCTTGCGTCTTTCGAACGGCGTGTCATTCCACTACGGTGCGTGACGTAATGGAGCTTGCGGGTCAAGACGATCGTTCGATCGGGCTTCGGCAATATCTCGACGTCATCCGACGGCAGCGGCTGGTCGTCGTCGCGATCTTTGGCATCTCGATCGGTGCGGCAGCTGTGTTCTCGGCTGCGCAGACTCCGGTCTATCGGGCGGAGACGAAGATCGTTGTCGGCCAAGGCAACAGCCTCTTCCAGCCGACTTTTGCCAACGCGGTTCAGCCGTTCACGGCGACGATGAGCGACCTCGTGACGAGCAACGTTGTCGCGTCACGCGTAATCCACCAGCTCGGCCTCAACGAGTCGCCGGAGCAGCTGCTGCAGAAAGTCTCGGTCTCGATCAATCCGCAGACGGCGGTGCTGGGGATCTCGGTCGACGACCACAGCGCGCAGCAGGCGCGACGGATCGCCGACGCACTCGGGGTCACCTTCTCGCAACTCGTGAAACAGCGATTCGGTAACCGGCCGGTGAAGATCGGCCCAAGCGGCAGCCTCCTCGATGCTCCGCTGACTGCGACGATCTGGGATCCGGCTCACGTTGACCCCAACAAGGTTGCTCCAAAGCCGAAACGGAACATCGCCATCGCGGCCGCCCTCGGGCTCGTACTCGCCCTCCTGGGAGCCTTCCTTCGCGAGCACTTCGACCGGAGGCTCCGAACCCGTGAGGAGGTCGAGGACGCGCTCGGGGTCCCGGTGATCGGCCAGATTCCCTTCGAGGGCGTGACCGCCGGCCGCCAGCGACACCCATTCGGCGCTCCGAGCGACGCCCCCTCCCGGTTCGAGCGTATTCCCTCGCCTCCGACGAGCGAGAGCTCCGAGGCGTTTCGCGCCCTGCGCGCGAACCTCAACTACCTCTCCGTCGAGCGTCCTCTCCGCACGATCCTCGTCACCAGCGCCTCACCTCAACAAGGCAAGACAACCGTCACAGCGAATCTCGCCGTGGCGATCGCGCGCTCCGGGGCGACGACGATCGCCGTCGAGGCCGACCTCAGGCGGCCGCGCCTCGAGCAGGCCTTCCACGTCCGGTCGGACACCCCCGGCCTGACGAGCGTTCTGGTCGGCTCGGCACGAGCCGACGCCGCTTTGCTCGACGCGAGCGCCGGCGACCTAGCGGATGTTCAAGGCGCGGAACGCGTCATGCTTCTCTCGAGCGGGCCGCTGCCGCCGAATCCGTCGGAACTGCTCTCGAGCCCGCAGATGCGCAAGCTGCTCGACGATCTGATCAGTCGCTTCGACTACGTGCTCATCGACTCACCGCCGCTGCTGGCGGTCGCCGACACCCTGGAGCTCGCGCGGATCGTCGACGGCGTGATCCTGGTCGCGCGTAAGGACCGCACGAACAGGGATGAAGCGGCCGAGGTTCGGTCGCTTGTAGAGCGTCTCGACATCAACCTCGTCGGCGTCGTGTTCACAGGCGTCCCCGCGTTCGGCTCATACGGTGGCTACGGCTACACGGCGCAGAAGAAGACAGACGGCCAGGCTGCGACAATCGACAAGCTGCGCTCGGCGGCGAGACGATCGAGTCGGATCGCAAAACAGCTGCCGAAGCGCCCCAAGACGACTCGGCAGCGCAAGACCGCGAAGCGATGAGCGTGAACTCGCTGGTGTCGAGGCCCTCCCAAGGCGACTGGGGTGGGCCGGCGCTAGTCGGCTTGCTTCTCTTCGTAGCGGCCGGCGTCGGGCTGCTTGTGGTCCACCACGCTTTCTACGGCGCGGCCGTCGTGCTTGGCGCCGGGATCGCTCTGCTCGTCGCGGCAGACATCACCGCCTTGCCGCTCTTTCTGGTCTTAACGATGTTCGTCGAGTCCGTCTCGCTCGGCTCAGGACTACGGATCGGGCGCCTCGCCGCCGTCATGGCGCTGGCGGTGCTCATGTACTACGCCCTGAGCCGGGGCCGCATCAGCCTCAGGCCGAACGCGCTTCTCGTCGCTGCGGGCGCCTACGGTCTCTGGATCCTGTTCAGCGCGTATTGGGCCACGGACTCCGGCCTCGTCTACCGGACAACGTTTCAGTACCTGCTCGCAGTCTCGTACATGCTCACGTTCGCCGTCCTCGTCAGGTCGTCGGCGCAGGTGCTAGCAATCCTCGCCACATTCGCCGTCGGCTCGCTCGTGTTCGGCATCGTCTCGTTCGTCGAATACTTCCGGCACGGCTCGCAGTACTTCCAGTCGGGGCTCGGCGCCACCGGCCTCCAGGGCGACCATGTGTACTTCGCCATCTACCAAGTCATCTCTCTCCCTGCAGTGCTCGCCCTGGCCGCGACCGACAGGCGGCCACAGCGACAGGCCGTCTACTACGCCATCGTCGGAGTCGTCGTCCTCTCCGTCGTCGCCTCGCTGTCGCGGACCGGCTTGGTCGTCCTCGGGTCCGTCGTCTTCGCGACTCTGCTCGCGCCGTGGCGCCTGTTCTTCCGCAGCGCGAGGCAGAAGCTGACCTACACGATGTCGCTCGCCGGCGCTGCAGTCGTCGCGGCAATCGCCGGATCGGACAACTTCATCAAGCGGGCGGAGACGATCTTCAACTACGGCGGCCCGAACGGCGATCGTGGCTCCGGCCGGATCGACCTCTGGCGCGCCGCGTGGCGCGGATTCACCGAACATCCCTGGCACGGCCTCGGCGCCGGCAACTTCCAGGCGAAGGCGCTCGACCTCCTGCAGACGACTCCCGGTGTGAACACGGCTGCCTCCTACGTCCACGCCGGCCGGGTCGTCCACAACGGCTACCTCGAGGCATTGACTGAGCTCGGGGTGGTCGGCTTCGCGCTCTTCATGCTCGTCCTCGGTCTTGCCTCCTGGTCGTACCTCTCGACGTTCCGGCGCGCCCGCGCACTCGGCGACCGTCTCCTCGAGCGTCTGGCGATCTCACTCCTCGTCAGCATGGCCGGGTTCGCCGTCTCGATGTTCTTCGCCTCTAACGAGCTCGGGAAGCCGCTCTGGATCTTCGTCGGGCTGGCGATCGCGCTCGAGGCAATGGTGAGGCGCGCGGCGCCGGCGCCGGCTCGCCCGCGCCCAGCCTCGCAGCGAATTCGCGCCGCCGGCTCGCGCGCCTCACCTACGCTCTGACCGTCCAGTGGTGAATGGGAGGTTCCGTTCGCTCGTCATCTGCTACCACGCGGTCACCGACCGCTGGAACCATCCGCTGGCCGTCGGGGCCGAGACGCTCGAGCGGCAGCTGGCGGCACTCGTTGCGCGCGGCTACCGCCCGGCTACCGCCGGCAGGCTCCTCGGCGGCGGAAAGCTCCTCCACGTCACGTTCGACGACGCGTTCAGGAGCGTCGCCGCGGCGCTGCGGGCGCTCGAGCGCCTGCGCGTGCCGGCGACCGTCTTCGCGTGCGCGGATTACGCCGACCGACCCCGCCCGCTCGGCGTGCCCGAGCTTGCAGCAGAGGTAAAGGCGCATCCGGGGGAACTTTTGACGATGGGGTGGGACGAGCTCCGCGGTCTGGCCGACCGCGGCCTGGAGATCGGATCGCACTCAATCTCCCACGCGCATCTCCTCCGTCTCTCCGACGCGGAGCTCCGGCGCGAGGTCGCGGAATCGCGCGAACGGATCGAGGCCGAGCTCGGGCGCCCGTGCAGGCTGCTTGCCTATCCGTACGGCGAGCATGACGCGCGGGTGCGGAGCGCCGCTCGGGCGGCGGGATACGAAGCGGCGTTCGCGCTTCCCGGCCGTGCTGCCCCTGTCGACCGCTTCGCGCTCCCGCGCGTGGGCGTCTATCGCAAGGACGGGCACCTCCGCCTTCGGCTGAAGGCCTCCACGCTCGCGCGTCTCGCACGAGCTCGTTAGGAAAACGATCGTCTCGTTGAGTACCGCCGACCCGTCGTGAAAGCTGGGACAATGGAGGTCCGGCCCGTGGCGTTCGTCTGTGCAGCTTCCGTTAGCACCCTTCGGCGCGCGCTGCCGATGGTGCGGTGGTGACTCGCCGGCCTCTGCTCGACGTCGCGATCGTCGGAGCGGGTCCTTACGGGCTCGCGGCCGCCGCCCACCTGGGAGCCGCCGGCCTCGAAGTGCAGGTATTTGGGGAGGAAATGGAGTTCTGGCGTCGTCACATGCCCGCAGGAATGTTCCTTCGCTCGTCGCTGAGGTCGTCCCACATCGCGGATCCCGACCGCAGGCTCACGCTGGACACCTATCAGCAAGAGCGTGGAAGGTTTGCGGAGCCGGTTCCGCTCGACTGCTACGTCGAATACGGCCACTGGTTTCGAGAGCGGGCGGTGCCGGACCTGCGCGACGAGCGGGTCGCGCAGATCGATCGTGACGGCCAAGGCTTCCGCATCGTTCTCGAACACGGCGGGCGGCTCTCGGCCCGCCGCGTAGTCGTCGCGGCCGGAATCGCGCCGTTTGCGTGGCGACCACCGGAGTTCCAGTCGCTTCCGAGAAGCGTCAGCTCCCACTCATCGGAGCACAGCGACTTTCGCGAGTTCTCCGGAAAGCGGGTCCTCGTGGTCGGCGGAGGTCAAAGCGCGCTCGAGTCCGCTGCGCTCCTGCACGAGAGTGGCGCAGAGGTCGAAGTCGTCACCCGCTCCGCGTCGATTCTGCTCTTTCAAGAGCCCGGCCTCTCAGGAAGGCTGATCCGCCACGTCGCTTCGCCCCCGACGGATCTCGGTCCGCACGGCTGGGACTGGCTCGTCGCGGCGCCGGACCTCTACCGGAAGCTTCCGTCGAAGCTTCGGTTGGAGATCGAGCATCGCTGCCTGCGACCGGCCGGGGCGGCGTGGCTAAGATCTCGAATCTCGCCGCTCGCCGTCACCACGGGACGGCCAGTCCTCACCGCGCGATCGAAGGGCAGGGGCGCCCGCGTCCGACTGAGCGACGGCAGCCTCCGCGATGTCGATCATGTGCTCCTGGCGACGGGGTACCGTGTCGACATTGCGAGGTACACGTTCCTCCCGCCGAAGATCGTCGCGGCAGTCCGGGCGACGACCGGCTACGCCGTGTTGGGCCCGGGCCTCGAGTCGGATGTCTCGGGCCTCCACTTCCTCGGCGCTCCGGCAGCAGCGAGCTTCGGCCCGGTCATGCGCTTCGTCGCCGGAACCTGGTATGCGGCGCGGGCGCTGACGCGGCGAGTCCTCGACAAGCCCCCGCGCCCGTTCAACTTCTCCTGGTAAGCCGCCGTCAGAGTGCCGTCCAGCGGCCGACAGAAGGGGGTGCGGGACCGCCTTTGGCGCCGTCGGGCTGGGCGACGAGCGGCGGTGAAACCTAGCCGAACGGACGATTGTTTACGCGGCTATTGCGAGTCAACATGTGAAAGGGGTTAAGGCCTTTTCGGACACGGAACAAAGGCTTGGCTTCGCAGCTGGGCGAATGTAGACTCGCCACGTAGGGGCGTCGTCAGGAGGTCGGCAAGGGGGGAGAGTTTGAGTGCGGCGAGAGGCGGATCGATCCTCAAGGGTTGGCGGCTGCTCGCGACCGCCGGCACGCCGTTTCGGCCCGTCGCTCGAGGACGAACGTAGCAGCCTAATTCCTGGGTAGAGGAGGGAGAAAGTGCCGACCCGGCACGATATGCGCGGGGGCTCGTTTGGGGCTCCTGAGCGCATGGGGATCTGATGTCAACCGCGCTCGAATCAGCACTCGAGACCGCTGCGCCTGCGAGTTCGGAGACGGTACAGGGCGCTCACGTCGAAGCGCCTGCGGCGATCCCGACCGCGGCGCTGCCTGCGGCGCGCTCGCGCGGCACGGCGTGGCGGCTGGCCACAGTGGGCGTGGA
>JBARRS010000008.1:0-16178 GCA_049644345.1 Gaiellaceae bacterium | reverse complement strand
GGTTCGTCTGGTAGCCGTACTCGGTGATCCAGAGCGGCTTAGGCCCGTAGAGGCGGGTGAGCTCCGAGATCAGCGAGCCGATGTTGGCAAGCGTGACCGCGCCGCCGGTCGGCTTCGTCGTCGGCGTCTCGTGCGGGCTGCCGGCGTACGGGTGGTGCGCGTAGGCGTCGAAGTCCCGGAGCCCGAACCTCTTCAGCGCAGCGAGGAACGTCTGCGGCGCGACTGAGGGGCGCGAGCTCGTCGGAGCGTTGTTCCCGCGCGGGGCGGTAGCCCCGCAAGCGACCTTCTCGCCCGAGATCCCCGTGGAGTGGACACCGGTCCAGACCGCGGTGCAGATCGCGACGTAATCCTTCGCGCTCTGGGCAACCCAGCGGCCCGAGACGCGCGACCACTGCGGTTTCAGGAAGACAGGGTTGTTGGGCTCGTTCCACGCGAGCCAGAGGCGAACGGCCGGCAGCGCCTTCGTCGCGCCCCGGGGCTTGAACGTCCCGCTGTATCGCGTGGCCGCGGCGTAGGCGAAGTTCTGGAGATCGGCGGCGTTCTTCGGCGCGTGGTTCGGCGCCAGGTACGCGCTCGCCCACGACGGCGTGCCGTAGATCGAGAAGAGCACCTTGATCTGTCGATAGGCCGCGTACCGGACGAGCCGATCGGGAAGCGACCAGTCGTAGTTCGGGTCGTTCGGATTCGCCGCCCGCCGAGGCCGTGTCCGCGCGACCTTCGACCAGTCGAGGCTGAGTCGCAGAACCTGGACGCGCAGCTTGTGGAGCAACGGAAACGCCTCCGCCGGGCTTGTGATGACGTAGGACTGGTCGAAGATCCCGACCTGAAGGTGGTGCGTCGAGCCCGCCGCTGCGGGCATGCTGAGGCCGGCCGCGACGAGCACCGTCGCCGCGGCCACCCCGAAGGGCTTAGACACCGACCGGCTCCTGCTCTCGCCCGTACGCGGGCAGCATCCTGCGCAGTCCGTCTTCGAGCGGGATCTCGGGCTCCCAACCGAGCACCTGCTTCGAGCGGGTGATGTCGGGCTGGCGAACCTGCGGATCGTCGATCGGAAGCGCCTCGAACACGATCTCGCTCTTGGACGAGGTGACCCGGATGACTGTTTGCGCCAGCTCGAGCAGAGTGAACTCCTCCGGGTTGCCGAGGTTCACCGGCATGTGCTCGCCGCTCGCCGCGAGCAGATGGAGGCCGCGGATCAGATCGTCGACGTAGCAGAAGCTGCGCGTCTGCGAGCCGTCCCCGAAGACCGTGAGCGGCGCGTTCTCGAGCGCCTGGCGGACGAAGGTGGGGATCGCGCGCCCGTCGTGCGGCCGCATTTTCGGCCCATAGGTGTTGAAGATCCGGGCGATGGACGTGTCGACGCCCTGCTGGCGGTGGTACGCCATCGTCATCGCCTCTGCGTAGCGCTTCGCCTCGTCGTAGACGCCCCGAGGTCCGATCGGGTTTACGTTGCCCCAGTAGCTCTCGGGCTGCGGGTGCACCTGCGGGTCGCCGTACACCTCGCTCGTCGACGCGAGCAGGAACCGCGCCCGTTTGAACTTCGCGAGCCCGAGCGCGTTGTGCGTGCCGTAGGAGCCGACCTTGAGCGAGTGCAGCGGCTGCCGCAGGTAGTCGATCGGGCTCGCGAGCGCCGCCAGGTGGAAGACGACGTCGACCGGCTCGCCGATCTCGATGTGCTCGATCATGTCGTGGTTCAGAAACGTGAACGAGTCGTCACGGATGTGCTCGAGGTTCTCGAGCGTGCTGGTCTCGAGGTTGTCGACGCAGACGACGCGGAAGCTCTGACCGAGCAGGTAATCGCAGAGGTGGGAACCGAGGAAGCCGGCCCCGCCGGTGACCACGGCGGTGGGCACGGGGCAATGTTACTGGCGGCTTCGGCCGTGCCATGGCCGGCTTACGAAGTCCTTACGCTCCCTCAGAACGAGTGCTTCCAGATCAGGAGCAGGTAGCTCCCGTACCACGCCGACGCCAGCGCCAGTGGCGGCAGCAGCGCCGCAATCGTCCGCCGGTCGGCTCGCGCGAGCCCCACCGCGATCGGCAGCAGCAGCGGAAAAGCCGGCAGCAGAAAGCGCGCCTTCGAGTGGTAGTAGTTCGCCGCGCCGAGCGCGATCACGAGGATCCCGGCCGCGTAGACGATGAGGGGCCAGGGCGGCCGGAGAAGCACGAGCAGGCCGAACAGCACGACCGCGGCCAGGAGGACAGCGGTCACCTCGTAGAACTCGAACCAGGTCGGCCTGACGAGGACGCGGTGGACGAACGTGTGCCAGGTGGTGCGGCCGGCATCGAACTGGGCGTGCCAGCCGTAGTGCTGCATGTAGAACCAGCCGTCGGTACGACCGAGAACGTGCGCCACCCAGGCCCAGTAGCCCAGCACGCCGACGGGAGCGAACAGCGCGCCGACCCATGGCCGCCAGCCGTCCTGCCGCCGGACGACCGCCGCGACCGCCGCCACGACGACGATCGCGACGAGGACGACCGCGGCCGCTCGGGTCACGCCGGCGAGCAGGCACAGCGCCCCGGCGGTCAGCCACCGGCGGCGCAGCACTGTGTACAGGCACCAGGCCGCAAGCGCGGTGAACAATCCCTCCGAATAGACCATCGACTCGACGACCGCATGCGTCTGGATCCCCCAGAGGAACGCGAGCAGGATTCCCGCCTTGCGGCCGTAGAGCTGATTTCCGATCGCGAAGATCCCCCAGGCCGCGGCGATCCCGGCCCCCGAGGAGGTGAGGATCCCGGCGTAGAGCGGCCGGAGGGAGGTCACGGTCGCCACTCCCTTGACGAGGTAGGGGTACCCCGGGAAGAAGACGATGTTGGAGTTGACGAGCTTGCCGTTCGGCCCATGCGCGAGGCTCGTGTCGTAGCCGTGCTGGACGATTCCGAGGAACCAACGGCCGTCCCACCTGCCGAGGAGGGCCGGCACGCTCTCGTCGAAGTGCCGCGCCATCAACCAGAGTACGAGCAGGCCGAGCGCGCGGGCCGCGATGTACGCGATGAGAGCAGGCGCGGCCAGCCGCAGCGGCCGCACGGCCGGCGCTATCTGAGGTCCTTGTTCGACTCCATGTCGAACCACATGGCGAAGAGCGTGAATTGCGAGCCGAAGATAAGCAGGAGCGCGACGAGGACGACCGTCGCGGCCGTGATCGGGTGGCCCAGGATCCGCAGCACCGTCTCGGCGATCCCGAGCCCGAGCCCGAGCAGGCCCATCACGAAGCCGAGGATGTAGAAGAAGACCAGCGGGTGGAAGTCGCGGATCACGTACTTCTGGCGCATCCGCCAGAAGAAGCCCTTGACGAGCAGCCACGAGATCGACGGCACGACCCTTCTCAGCCGGATCCCCGAGCGTTCCCCGACGCCGTAGATCGGCCGCGAGGGGAAGTCGCGCACGCGCGCGTTCCAGACGTTCAGGTGCACGAGCATGTCGTTGGGGAAGCCGTAACGCGGGTAGATCCGGTCGAGGTCGAGCAGCTCGAGCGTCGGAAGGCCGATCGCCGTGAAGCCGGACTGCGAGTCGGCCACGTGCCAGTAGCCGGAGGCGATCTTCGTCAGCAGCGAGAGCGCCGCGTTGCCGAGGTAGCGATAGCGTGGAATCAGCTCCCACGCCTGGCCCGTGAAGAGGCGGTTCGCCTTCGCGTAGTCGACCTCGCCGCGGGCAACCGGACGCACGAGCGCCTCGAGGTCGGCGGGATCCATTTGGTTGTCGGCCGCCATCACGGCCGTCACGTCGACCCGCTCGTCGAGCGCACGCTTGTAGCCGGTGACAATCGCGGCTCCGACCCCGAGGTTTCGCTCGTGCTCTATCACCTCGAGCCGGGGATCGTCGAGCTCCCGGGCGCGGGCGACGGTCGCGTCGCCTGAGTGGTCGTCGACCACGTAGATCCTGTCGACGAACGCGGGAATCCCCGAGATCGTCGCCTGGATCAGCGCCTCCTCGTTGTGCGCGGGGACGACCACCGCCACGCGCTTGCTGTCGACCATGCGTCCCGGTTAGACGGGGCGGCGGAAAATCCTGGCCGCCGGCTCCCACAGGAGCGCGGCGAGGATGCCCAGGATCAGGCCGATCGCCGCACCGACGATGACCGAGTTGCGGCGGCTCCGGGCGGTCGTCTTCACCGGCACGGCACGGGCGATGATCTGCGCCGACTCGACGTTTCGCGCGATCGACAGCTGCTGCGAGACGAGCTGCTGCTCGTCGACTACCTGCCGCCGCTCCTGCTCGAGCACGGCGAGCTGCCCGCTCACGACAAGCTTGTCGGTTGTCGAGACGCCCCCGGAACTCACCGCCTGCTCGACCCGGGCCTCGTGCGCGTTGATCGTGGCGAGCTCGCGCTTGTAGCTCGCGAGCTGCGTCAGGAACGAGTTGATCTTCCCCTGCGGGTACGCGTTGACCTGCGCGGTAACGAACTCGGCGAGGGCATTCGCGGCCTGCGCGACCTTTCTCGGCCCTGAGCCGGTCACGGCGATGGTTACAAGCGGGTTGACGCCGACCCTCGTCGCCGTCGCGGCACCGCCGGAAATCGTTTGAGTGGAGACGTTGCCGCGCAGCTGGCCGGGCTTCATCCCGGCCCGGTGCGCCGCCTGACGGATCACGAACTCGGAGTTGATGATCTGGCGG
The DNA here is from genome assembly GCA_049644345.1 of Gaiellaceae bacterium. Taxonomy (GTDB): domain Bacteria; phylum Actinomycetota; class Thermoleophilia; order Gaiellales; family Gaiellaceae; genus JBARRS01. Next base: position 11,563 of record JBARRS010000008.1, on the reverse strand, counting down.
ACGTACGTCGGGTTCGTCGCCAGGCTCTGCACGGGGTTGCTCGAGGTCGCGAGGGGCTGCCCGAGGTAGATGGTGGCCTTCGCCTGGTAGACGTCGTTGCCGCCGAGCGAAAGGAGGAAGCCGACGACGATCCCGGCGACGACACCGCCGAGCGGAAGCCACCAGCGCAGCGCGAGCGACCGCCAGTAGCGGCCGAGATCGACCTCATCCTCGGCCTCGAGATCTGGCAGCGGGCGGCGCGCCGGACGAAGCTCGGTCTCCGTCACGGGAGCCGACTCTACCTTGACTACCGGGCGACGAACCCGTAGATGCGCGCGTAGCCGATCAGGTAGAGGCGGCGGCTGTCGGCAACGACGGGCGAGTACTTGCCGTCCGGCCACGACCACAGCTGCTTCCCCGTCCGGGCGTCGAGTGCATACGTGCGACGCTTCAGCGTGGCGAAGTAGACGACTCCCGCGAGCACTGTCGGCGAGCCGGAGATCGGGCCGTTCGCCTTGAAGCTCCAGACGACGTCGCCGGTCGCAGCGTCGAGCCCGTAGAAGCTTCCGCTATACGAGCCGATGTAGACGCGCTTGTTCCAGACCGCCGGCGAGGAGTACACGTAACCGCCAAGCGAATGCGACCAGCGCAGCTTGCCGCTGTGGGCGCCGAACGAGTACGCCTTCCCGTCCGTCGAGCCGATGTACACGCGCCCGTAGGCAACCGCGGGAGTCGAGTAAAACGTCCCGTGCGGGCCCAGGCGAGCCTGCCCCGAGGCGCGCCAGATCTCCTTCCCCGTGAGCGCGTCGAGGGCGTAGACGCGGCCATCGTAGGATCCGACGAAGACGCGATCTCCGAAGAGAGCGACTCCGCCCTTGACCTTGCCGCCGGTGTGGAAGACCCAGCGCGTCTTGCCCGTGTCGGCGGCGAGCGCGTAGACATCTCCGTTCCAGTCGCCGACGTAGACCAGACCGTTGGCGACGAGAGGCGAGCTCTCGCTTGGGCCGATCCGCCGCTCCCATAGCACGCGCCCGAGGCCGGGCGTGAACGCGACGACCTTCCCGTCGATGTTGCCGCCCGAGGCGTTGCATGGAGGATGGTTCATGAACGTCTGGAAGACGCGGTTGTGGGAGACGGCCGGCGACGACGCCACGCAGCGGTTCAGTTCGCGTTTCCAGGCTCGTTTGCCGGTACGGGCGCTGATCGCGAAGACGACGCCGGTCTCGCTGGTGAAGAAGAGCCGCCGGTATGCGATGGCCGGAGGAAACTCGAGCAGCGCTTGACCGTGGAACGTCCAGACTCCGCGATAGGGGGGGCGCAGCCGAACCTCCGGCGCGTACCGGAGCCGCTCCTCGTCGAAGCCGTACATCGGCCACGGGATCTCGGTCAGCTCGGGCGACGGAGCTTGCTGCGCCCCGGTCGTCACGAACTCGACGGTGGGGGAGCCGCGGATGTTCCGCGACTGGTGCCGCTTGTAGAGGTAGAAGCCGACGCCGGCGCCCGCAAGCACGAGAACGACGAGGGCGAGCGCGAGAAAGCGGCGTCTCAATGCGCGAGAGCGGCGAGCTTCGAGGCGAGGCCCCTGATGCCGTCGCTGCCGTTGACGCGGACCCGGTCGAGCGTGTAGAGCGAGTCAGGGCGCGCCAGGCCGTAGTTCGTCGTCGTCGCGCCGAGGTACCCGGCGGCTCGGACGGCGGCGACTACCCGGTCGTTGTAGCGCCCGGCCGGGTAGCAGAAGAAGTCGACGGGGAGGTGGAAGACGCCTCGAATCCACGTCCGCGCGCCTGCGACCTCGTGCTTGAGCCGCGCGGCGTCGACGCCCGTCAGGTCGGGGTGGGTGAACGTGTGCGCGTCGATCTCCCATCCGGCGGCGATCAGCTTCCGCACGCGCGCCGGGGCGAGGTTTCCGATCTGGAGGTTGAGCACCCCCGGCCAACGGCGCTGCCGCAGCACCGGCAGCGCGACGTCGATGTCGCCCGGGTAGCCGTCGTCGAAGGTCAGGACGATCGGTCTGGCCGGTAGCGGCGTGCCGCGGCGCCAGTATCGGTAGACCTGGTCGAGCGTGACGGCTTGATAACCGCGGCGGGCGAGCCAGCCCACCTCGGCACGGAAATCGCTCGGGGTGACGTAGAGCTCTGCATTCGGCGCACCTGGCGGATGCACTCCGATCACGTGGTACATCAGGATCGGCACCGGCCGCGCGTGGCCGGCAGCAAGGGCGACGGATGCCGTGACGGCTGCGAGGAACGTGCTCATGGTCTGGCCTTGACCGCAAAGATCCTGGAGAACCCGTGCATGAGGAGGATGCCGCCGTTGCCCGTGACCGGCACGTACCCGCCGTGCGGGAAGCGGAGCACGACCCGGCCGCTACCCGCGTCGACGCCGACGATCTCGTGGCCGAAGCTGCCCGCGTAGGCAACGCCGTCGACGACCACGGCCGCGCCCGAGACCGAGCCGCCTGCTCCCACGGTCCAGAGAGACCGGCCGCTCGAGGCGGAGACGCAATAGAAGCTGCCGTTGTAGGAACCGAAGAAAACGCGGCCGGCCCACACGGCGGGTGAGGAGTAGACGTACGAGCCGGTGTTGACGCGCCAGAGCAGCCGGCCCGAGGTCGAAAACGCGGTCATCGAGTTTCCATCGGATGAGGGAACGAAGACGCGGCCGCCGGAGACGGCGGGCGTCCCGTAGATCCGCCCATTCATCGAGCCCGACCAGAGCGCGCGCCCCGTGCGGCGCGAGAGCGCGAGGATCCGGCCGCCGTAGTCCCCGACGTAGACCCGGTTGCCCGCGAGGGCGGCGCTCGAGGTGATCTTGGCGCCGAAGTCGCGGACCCACCTCAGCCGCCGCGTCGCGAGATCGAGCGCGTAGACGCGCCCGTTCCAGGAGCCGAAGTAGTCGACGCCGTCGGAGACGACGGGCGACGACTCGACGGGCGAACCGATCGTGAAGCGCCAGCGGATCAGCCCGCTGCGTCGGTCGAGCACCCAGACGTGGCCGTCCATTCCGTGCACGACCAGCTCGTCTCCGACAACTGCGGGCGACGCGGCCATCATCGCGCCGCGCGTGTCACGGCGCCAGGCGATCCTTCCGGTGCGCATCGAGATCGCGCGGACGGTGCCGTCGTGGTTGGAGATGTAGGCGAGCCCGTCCGCGACGACGGCCGGAAACTCGATCAGGTTGCCGAACCCCCGGCTCCAGATGATTCGAAACGGCGGCCGGAGGCGGATCGCCGTCTGGGCCTGCGTCCGGGACGGCGAGACGCCGTACATCGGCCACTGGAGCACGGGCTGGTAGATGCGCACCGCGGCTCGCGGTCCGCGTCGGAACTGCACGCGGGCCGTCTTCGGCGCGTAGCCCCGACGAGAGACGTAGACGGGCAGCAGGACGTGGTGCCTGAGCGGCATCGTCGCGACGCCGTGGGCGTCCGAGCGCGCCGCATGAGGGCCAATCCGGACGAGCGCGCCCGGAACCCGGCGAAGCAGGTCGCCGTCGATCACCGTCACGCTCACGTTGCGGATCTGCTGCGCCTGATGCTGCTGACGCTTCCCGTCTCGGGCCGCGCGGGGCGGGGCGGCGGAGCAGCCTGCGGCCAGCGCCGCGATCGCGGCTAGATAGACCCCCAGAGGACGGATCACGCGTCCGCGGGCTCGGGGATGACCGGCTCGGGGAGCTCCTCGGCGAACAGCCCGAGGATACCGTTCGGTCCGGTGGTCGAGGACTGGGGCCTCATCGCGTTCCCTCCGCCTTCTCCCAGACGACCGGCACGCCGAGCCGGAGATACCGGACGAGGCCCGCGATCGTCGCCCACGTCACGAGCAGGTAGTAGTAGGCAAGCCCAGCGCCGGGGATCGGGAGCCGGAGCCGGCCGGCGAGTGCGAGCAGTAGCCACGCGGCCTGCACGCCGAGCGCGACCGAGTAGACGAGGCCGTGCCGGACGAGTGCGATGCTCGTGGCCAGAAGAAGGAGATGCAGGAGCCCGCTCCCGTACCGCAGCAGCCGGTGCGAGACGACTTGGACGACGTACATCGTCCCGCCCCCGCGCAGCATCCTGCCGGTGAGCACGTGCAGCCAGCACTGCGCGAGCATCCGGACCTTGCGCCGGTACTCGTCTTCGAGGTCTCGCGAGGGTTTCTCCCACGCCACCGCCTCTGGCTCGTACACGGCTCGCCGGCCGCGCTGGGCCATCAGGTACGGAAAGCCGAGGTCGTGTCCGAAGCGTGGCTCGTTCTCGACGTAGTCCGCACGCCGGACCGCGTAGACGGCTCCGTTGCCTCCCGTGATCGAGCCGAGCGCCGATTCGTTCTCGCGCAGCCAGAGCTCGAAGCGCCAGTACGCGCCTTCCCGGTTTGTCCCCCCCGCCCGCTCGAGGCGGAGCCGGCCGCAAACGTACGCCACGTCGGGATCGGCGAAGTTGCGAACGAGCTTGCGCAGCACGTCCGGCTCCCAGCGCGCGTTCGCATCCGTGAAGGCGAGCACTTCGCCGCTCGTCTCGCGGGCGGCCAGGTTCTGCGCTGCGACCTTGCCGGCTCGCGGGCAGCGAAGGAGGCGCACTCGCGGCTCCTGTGCGGCAACGGCCTCGACGAGCTCGTCGGTCCGGTCGCCCGAGGCGTCGGAGGCGACGACGACCTCCAGCCGCTCGGGCGGGTAGTCGAGCGCGAGCAGGTTCTCGAGCCGCTGCTCGATCACCGCCTCCTCGTCGTGGGCGGCGACGACCACGCTCACGGTCGGCTCCACCTCGCTCTTGGCGACCCGCCGCGGCCGGATCCGCGCGACGACCGCGGCGAGCGCCGGGTAGCCCAGATGGGTCCAGACAAGCCCGCCGAGACTCGCCCAGAAGAGCACCTCCACGACGACCATGGCGAAAACCTTAGAGGCGGAGTGCCTCCTCGTAGGCCGCGATCGTCGCGCCGGTGACGACGTCCCACGAGAAGCGCTCGCCGACCCGCTCGCGCGCAGTCTGCCCCAGCTGACGGCGAAGGTTCGCGTCGGCGAGCATACGCTCGAGTGCGGCGCGCAGCGCTCCGATGTCGCCCGGCGGGACGAGCAAGCCCGTCTCGCCGTCGACGACGAGGTCGGTCAGGCCGCCGACCGCGCTCGCCACCACCGGCCGAGCGTGGGCCATCGCCTCGGCACAGACGATGCCGAAGCCCTCGCGCCGCGACGGCATGGCGACGACGGCGGCGCGTTCGTAGTACGACCCGAGCTCGCCGTGGGGCACGATGCCGACAGCCTGCGGAACCCGATCGCGGAGCGGCCCGTCACCGACGACCGTCAGCGGCAACCCTTCGGCCGCCTCCAGCAGCTCGAGGATCCCCTTCTCTCGCGAGAGCCGGCCCACGAACAGGATCTCCGGCGGCTCCACGGGGTCTCGCGTGAACGGCGGCAGCTCGACGCCGTTGCCGACCACGCGCACCTCCCGCGCTCCGAGCGCCCGGGCGGCCTCCGCGAGCGCCGTCGAGACGCTGAGAACGAGTCGCGCCGCCCGCAGCACCGGCCTGGCGAGGAGGGGCGCCCTCCGCGCCAGCTCGACATCCGTCCCCTCGACCCGTACGACGAACGGCCGCCCACACGCCATCGCCACCGCGCCCGCGCCGAGCCAGTGCGCCTGCACGAGGTCGGCGTCGCGCGCTGCACGCCGGGCCGCCCGGGCAAAGCTCCAGAGCATCGGCGGCAGGAGCAGCGCGCGCGCAGGCCGCCGTCTGAGGTTGCCGACGACCCCGTCTCCGTACGCGATCCCGTAGTGCCGAAACGAGCCCGGGCCGACGACCTCGACCTCGATTCCGCGCCGGCGAAGGTGCTCGACCCCCTCGTGGATGAAGTTCCCGGCCGGGTCTCCCTCGTAGCGTGGATAGGACGTGGTGAGGACGACGAGCTTCACGCAGTGACGCGCCGGCCGAACACGATCGGCGCCGAGAGCACGAGGAGCGCGAAGACGTAGAAGTAGTAGAAGGACATCGTCAGGTAGAAGGTGTTCGAGGCCATCGTCCCGACGAGCGCCGCCGTCAGCCCCCACGCAAGCGGCCGCACGCGCGCAGCCGCGGGGTCGCGCGCCACGGCGAGCGCGCGCCCGATCTTCCGCGCCGCGCCGAGCCGGCGGAACAGGTACCAGAGGAAGAGCGCGAACACGGCGGTGCCGACGATTCCGCTCTCGACGATCAGCGCGACATAGAAGGAATGGGGTCCCCAGTTCGTCTTTCCGGTCACGAACTGGTAGTAGACGGAGAAGTTGTTGAGCCCGAGCCCGAACAGCGGGTGCGAGTGGATCACGTGCGGGACGAAGCCGTAGACGCCGAGGTGCGCTGACTCCGAACGACCGCTCGTCTCGAGCCGCGAGCGCAGGACTGCTCCGAAGAAGTGACGCCGCGTGTAGAGGGCGTACGCGATCGGGATCGCGACGATCAGGAGCGGAAGCGCAGCCGCGGCGGTCGTGAACCGCCGCCGGTACGGCAGCAGCAGGACGACCAGCCCGGCGGCGAGCCCGAGCACGCCGCTGCGCGAGAGGGTGGCCAGCTCGACGCCCAGCAGGAAGGCAAGCAGGAACGCGAGCGGCAGGCGCAGCCGGTGCCGGGGCTCGAGACGCAGGTAGATCGGGGTCAGCACTAGCAGCGGCAGAATCAAGAAGATCGCGAGATGGTTCGGGTCGCCTGTGAGCGCGTTCGGCCGGTAGACGTTGCTCCCGTTGACCGCTCCGTAGACGTTGATCTGGCTGGCGCCCCCCGTCAGCGGCCTGAGGAACAGCGTGTCGAGGTTGCGGCCGGAAAGCGCGGCGCCGAGCTGAAGGACGCCGTAGGCGGCATTCGCGGCGATCCCGGCGATGAACCAGGCGAGCGAGCGCCAGTAGAAACGCTCGGATCGACCTGCCACGTAGGCGATCCCGCAAATGAGGAAGAGGAAGTGGATCAGGAACTTCACCATCCCCTTCCCGAACTGGTCGAACGCCTGCTTCGTCTCGAGGTTGTAGAAGCCGATCAGGTAGACGAGCAGGAACGCGGCGAGAAACGCGAGCACGACCGCGGCCGTACGGGGGAGCGTGCGACTCCCTCGCCCGAACCACTCGGCTGCGAACGCGAGCAGGAACAGGATCGCGAGGATGTCCGAGATCTCGACGGTTCCCGCGGCGCGCCAGTGCACCTGCTCGAACGTGACGCAGAAGAGGGCCGCGAAGAAGAGGAAGTCGGCGGGGCGGCTGCGCGGCATCAGAGCGACAGCAGGAGCTCGGCGAGCTCCTCGGCGCGCTTTCGGCGCGAGAGGCGGTCGCGCTGCGACGGCGTCAGTACGTTTCCGTTCAGCTGGCCGGCGCGCCAGCGTGCGACGAGACCGTCGAGGGCCCGTCGCATCCCGTCGACGTCGTCGGGCGCGACCACGATCCCCGCGCCGAGCTCGCGAATCAGGTTCGCCGTCGCGCCCTCGGACGGGATCGCCGCGAGGATCGGCCGCTCTGCGGCGAGGTACTCGAAGATCTTCCCGGGCAAGACGGGCGCGCCCCGGTCACCCGCCTCCGGCAGCAGGAGCAGCAGCGCCTCCGAGTCCCGCTGAAGCTCGAGCGAGCGGTGCCGAGAGCCATAGCCGAGCAGCTCGACCCGCGCGCCGAGCCCCTGCGCCTCTACCCAGTCGCGGTCGGCCTGCCGGAAGTCGCCGACGAAGCGCACGACGACGTCGCGGTCGCTCTCCTGCAGCGCGGTCAGGAACGGCCGCGGGTCGCGCTTTCCGAAGAAGCTGCCGGCGTGGGTGATCCGGAAGCGGTCGCCGGAGCGGTAGTCGAGCCCTTCGAAATCCTCGAAGTCGCAGCCGTTCCGGATCACCGCGAGCCGTCCCTTCGGCTCGTACTCACGGAGCTCGCCGAGAATCCCGTCCCACGCGGCGACCACCGCGTCGGCGCGGTGCGCGACGAGCCGGGCGATCAGCGTCTGGGTGCGCTCCTTCGCCCGCGCGGCGAGCCGCTCGACCGGCCGGTCGGCGTCGGCGATCAGCGGGTCGCGCAGGTCGGCGATCCACGGGATCCCCGTCCGCTGCTTCACCGCCGCCCCGATCAGGTGGACCGAGTTCGGCGGCGACGTGGTCAGCACCGCGTCGATTCCTTCCTCGCGGACGATCCGTAGCGCTGCAGGGATCGCGGTCAGGTTCCACGTGACGTTCTCGTCGGGGACGAGGGCGCGCCGGAAGAGGAGCTTCGCCTCGTACACCGCCCGGTCGACACCGTCGAGTCCTTGCCGCTCCTCCGCGGGGACGCGGCCACGGGGGCCGAGGAAGCGCGCCCGGTGCACCCAAGCCTGCGTGGGCGGCCGAACCTCGTCGTCACGGTGCACCCATTTCGGATCGTCCGGGGCGAGCACGTGTGTCTCGATCCCGAGCGCCGGCAGATGCGTCGCGAATTTCAACGGGCGCTGCACGCCGCCCCCGCCCGCAGGCGGGAAGTACATGGTCACGAGCAGCACTTTCACCAGCCCGCGATGGTACTTGGAGGCTGGAGCGACTAGGCGGGCGTGGAGACCGGCGAGGGCTTGATCGGCTTCGGCCGGTCCAGCGCGGCTGCGTAGACGGCGAGCGTCGCGTCGGTGACGCGATCCCAGGAGCAGAACTCGACGATCCGCGCGCGGGCCGCCTGGCCCAAACGCCGACGCAGCGCCGGGTCGGCCAGCAGGCGATCGAGCGCCTCGCGCAGGGCGGCGGGATCGTCTGTCGGGACGAGCAGGCCCGTCTCTCCGTCCTCGACGACCGTCGGAATTCCGCCGACGGGCGTCGTCACGACGGCGCGCCCGTGCGCCATCGCCTCGAGCAGGACGTTGGGAAGACCCTCCGCGCGGGACGCGAGCACGACGACGGCGGCGCGGGAGTACAGGCGGCTGATGTCTTCCGGCGGCAAGAAGCCTTGTGCCTGGGGCAGAAGATCCCGGAGCGGCCCGTCGCCGGCGACGACGAGGTCGAGGCCCTTCGTAGCCTCGCCGATCACGTCGATTCCCTTCTCGACCGAGAGCCGTCCGACGTAGAGGACGTGCGGCGGCTCGACCTCGGCCGGGATCTCGGCCGGGATCTCCTTGCCGTACGCGATCGCGTGCACGTTCTCGAGGCCGCACTCGCGCATCGCTCGCTCGAGCTTCTCCGAGCAGCAGATGACGGCGCGGGCGCGACCAAGCACGAGCCGGACGAGCCACGGTGCGCGGCGCGCAAGGGCGAGGTCCTCGAAGCGGCCCGCGGTCGGCGACCCGTGCAGAGTGACGACGAACGGCTTGCCGGAGAACGCAGCGACGACGGCGCCGGCGAGCCAGTTCGCGTGCACGAGGTCGCAACCCTTCGCCGCCCGCCTCAGGGCACGAACCATCGAGAGAAAGACAAGCGGCGCAACCCAGGGCTTGCGCTTGAGATTCCCGACGAGCCCGGCGCCGTTGTTGGCGGTCAGGCCGAAGTCGTTGTAGCCGCCCGGCGCGACGACTTCGACGTGAAGGCCACGCTCGCGCAGATGCGCAACGGTGCCCGCCACGAAGCCGCCCGAGAAGTCGCCGTCGAACTTCGGGTACGAGGTGGTGAAGACGGCGACCTTGAGGCGTGGCAGACGGCGCGCCGGCACACGCGTGCGCGGCGCAGCGGGCCGCCTGATCGACCTGTGCTCGGTCCGTGTCGTGACCGCCACACAGAAGGCATCGGCGGCGCGCTACAGGGGCTTTAGAGGCGGGAAGGCGTTCTGTATCAGCCGCTCAGAGGCTCACACGACCCAGCGACTCCACTCCTCGGGGAGCTCTGGATTCCAGTCTGTCGGCCCCGCCGCCCGGAGCGCCATGTGGCACAGCGGGCCTGTCTCCCGCGCTCCGTGCATGTGCAGACGTCCCGCGGGGATCACGACGATGCCCCCTTCTTCGATCGGCTGCTCGTCCACGCCCGGGAAGGCGACGAAGCCACCGCCCCGGACGAAGTAGAGGATCTGATCGGTCGAGTGGATATGCGGTCGAGTGCGCGCACCCGCGTCGAAGAAGACCGCGAGAACCTCAATCCCGGATGCCCCGCCCGCTGAAGCGAGGTTCTGCATCCGCACGGTGCCGACGAAGTTCTGGGGCTCCGGTGGTGGGCCCGCTTGTCCGTCGTCGATCCGAAACACAGGGAGCATCGACTCACCCTTCCCAAGGACGGCGCCCGCGGACCCTAAACCAGCCGACCTCCGGGGCCTAGAGCCGGTAGAGCGTGTAGCGGCTGTCCGAATAGACGCTCGGGAGCGGAAGGGTGATGTGCGAGCTCTTCCGATCGAGGAGGACGAAGGTGGCGCCGTACCGGAGCGGCACTTCAAGCCCCGCGATCCCGTTGAAGAAACGATAGGCGTTGCGCACGCGCTCGCGTGGGCGGTTCGCGCGTGTGTCCGCGACATGCACCGGCGGCGCGTCCGCGATGTAGACGGGCGCGTAGGCGGCGGCCTGATAGCTCGTCTCGGGGTCGGAGAAGACGACGGCTCGCTTCGGGACCTGCTCGCGCAACGCGCGGATCAGCCCGGATGTCAGCTGAGGGTGGTCAGGGTTGCGGCGACTCCAGTTGGAGAAGCCGTGCACGGCTACGGGCAATACGAACAGGGCCGCCGTGACGGCGACGACGGGGCCGGCGCGCTCGAGCTCGGGGCGTCGGCGCAGGAGCGCGCCGACTGCGAGCGCGGCCGCGCCGCCGACGGCGGCGATCCACGTCGCGAGGGCCGGACCGCCGTGATGGAGGAAGTAACCGAAGTCGCCGGGGTAAAGGAGCTGGAGGGCGATACCGACGCCGAGACCAACCGCCGCGGCTCCGAGGCCGAGCAGGCGCGAGAGCACGAGCGCGCCGCCTGCGAAAACGAAAGCGAACGGAACGAAGCCGGCGAGGCGGCGGGCCTGCGAGAGCGAGACGGCGTCCGCGACGTGCGGGAAGACGAAGGGCACAAGCGTGAGCAGGAAGACCGCGAGCGAGCCGCCGAGGGCGAACGAGGCCCAGCGTCGGCGCGGCGCGAGCGCCGCGAGCGGGACGGCGACGAGCGCGGCAACCGCGACGGAGCCTCCGCGCGCGAATACCTCCGGGGCCAGGTGGTAGCGGTGCTGCGACGAGACGTCCAGCTGCGACGCGTAATGCGCGAGCGCGCGACGTCGCTCCACGCGCGAGGGATCGTGCGAGAGGGTCTCGTGGACGATAGGCCGCAGCCAGAGCAGGACGCCGACCGTCGGCAGGCCGACTGCGGCGAGCCCGGCGGCACCGCGGAGCAGGTCTTCCCGCTCCAGGAGCGCGCGTGCGCCGAGATAGCCCACGAGCGGCACGACCAGGAACACGGCGTAGCTGGGATGCACGAGGGCGAGCCCGCCGGCCGCGACAGCCAACGTTGCCAGCACGGCGCGGGAACGGTCGCGGGCGAAGGCGAAGAAGAGTGCGAGGACAGCGGGAACGTGCAGCTGGCGCGAGGCCGTCGCCGGGTGCGCGAGGATCGGATAGGCACCACCGCCGTCGGGTGCAAGGCCGGTGAGCGCCGCCTGCGCGAGTACCGCCGCGATCGCGGCCCAAGCGGATGCGAACAGCGCGAGTGAGGCCTCGTACACGAGCGCGAACGCAAGTGGGACGAGCACCGTCGGCTCGTGCAGGACAACCG
>JBARRS010000007.1:0-4889 GCA_049644345.1 Gaiellaceae bacterium | reverse complement strand
GAGCTGCTCGACCGCGTCGGCCTCGGCGACCGGGCGGAGGCCCGACCGCCCGAGCTTTCGGGCGGCGAGCAGCAGCGGCTTGCGGTCTGCGCGGCGCTCGCTCACCGGCCGGCTGTCCTGCTCGCCGACGAGCCGACGGGAGAGCTCGACGCGGCGAATGCGGCCCAGGTCTACCGCCTGCTCGGGGAGCTGAGCCGCGAGCACGGCTGCACGACGGTGATCGTCAGCCACGACCCGGGATCGACGGCGATCGCCGACCGCATCGTGCGAATACGGGACGGCCGCGTCAGCGAGGAGTTCGTGCGCGAAGAGGACGAGAGCGACACGATCGTCGTCGGCCGCGGCGGCTGGCTGCGCCTGCCCGAGGAGTTGCTCGCCCGCGCGGGGATCGACACGCGGGCGACCGCCCGGCTCGAGGCCGGCGGGATCGTCGTCGGGCCGGCGCGGGGTGCTCCCACTCCCGAGGCGAAGACGTCTGCGCCTGCGCCGGAAATCGAAAGGCGACGTGAGGGGCCCGTCGTGGAGCTGCGGAACGTGACCAAGCGCTACGGTCGCGCGGCCGCCGTTGCAGGCGTCACGGGCGTGTTCGAGGCAAGTCGCCTGCACGCGGTGACCGGTCCGTCGGGCTCGGGCAAGACGACCTTGCTGCACCTGCTCGCCGGCCTCGAGCTTCCCAGCGGGGGTGAGATCACCGTCCTCGGCACCGTGCTCTCGCGCCTCGACCGGGCGGACCGGGCGCGTTTTCGCCGCGAGCAGATCGCCTTCGTCGCCCAGCAGCCGCGCTTGCTGCCCTTCCTCTCCTCGCGCGAGAACGTCGAGCTGGCGCTTGCGCTCCGCGGGACGCCGGCGGACGAAGCAGCGCGCCTCGCGCTCGAGGCGCTCGAGGCGGTCGGCCTCGGCGAGCGCGCCGAGCAGCGAGTCGCACGTCTCTCCACCGGCGAGCAGGCGCGCGTCGCTGTAGCACGGGCGCTCGCTGCCCACCCGGCGCTCCTCCTGGCCGACGAGCCAACCTCGCGGCTGGACCAGGCGAATGCGATCGCCCTCGGGGCGCTCTTCTCGCGACTCGTGAGTGAGCGGGGCACGACGATCGTCTGCGCGACCCACGACCCCGTCGTGATCGAGCAGGCGGACGACGAGTTACGACTGGCGTAGGCGCGCGACGCGCGGAACGTGGCTCACGGCTCGATCAGCCCCCGTCTGATCGCGTACCGGGTCAGCTCGACGCGGTCGCGCATCCCGAGCTTCTCGAGGACGTTCGCTCGATGTCGCTCGACGGTCTTGATGCTGATCACGAGCATCTCGGCGATCTCCTTCGACGTGTGCCCCTCCGCGATCAGCTTGACGACCTCGAGCTCGCGCGGGGTGAGCGGCTCCAAGTCCTCGCCTCGCTCATCCGCCCGCTCGAGGAACCCGCGCACGAGGTGGTTGACCGCCTCGGGATAGAGGAAGGACTGGCCGCGCATCGCTGCGCGGCAAGCAGCAACGATGTCGTCGTCAGCACCCGACTTGAGCACGTAGCCGGACGCGCCCGCCTTCAGCGCCTCGAACAGGAACTGCTCGTTCTCGTACATCGAGAGAATCAACGTGCGCAGGTCCGGGCGGCGCCGTGAGAGCTCCTGGGCCGCCTGGAGCCCCGTCTTACGCGGCATGCTCACGTCGAGGATCGCGAGATCGACATCGTCTCGAAGTCCACGCTCAACCGCCTTCGCTCCATCAGCCGCCTCGGCGACGACCTCCAGGTCCGGCTCGGCATCGATTACGAGCTTCAGCCCGCGCCGGACGAGCGCGTGGTCGTCCGCGACGAGGATTCGGGTGACCAGCGGGATCGGCACTAGCAGCGCCTCGCGGAAACCTCGAGCCGAACCTCGACGCCGCCGGAGGCTCCGGGCTTGACCGCGAGCGCGCCGCCGACCATCAGCGCCCGTTCGCGGATGCCGCGTATGCCTCCGCCCTCGACCGGCGCTCCGTCGAAGCCGTGCCCGTTGTCGACGATCCGAAGGACGACGCTGTCATTGCCGGGCTCGAGCGCAAGCCGTACCTCGGTGGCTTCGGAGTGGCGCGCGACGTTGGTCAAGCTTTCCTGCACGACGCGGTACAGCGCGAGCTCCACTTCTGGCTCGAGCGCCGGCAGATTCCCCGCGAGGCGGCGTTCGACCGCGATCCCCGTGCGGCGCGAGAACGCGGACGAGAGCGCGATCAGCGCGCTCGCGAGGCCGAGGTGCTCGAGCATCTCGGGACGCAGCTCACGCGCGATCCGACGCACCTCGTCGAGGCTCGAGCGGATGGCATCCTGCGCCTCGGCGATCTCTGCGCGCCGGTCGGGCAACTCGGTGGCCAGACGTTTGAGCTGGAAGAGTGCCCCGGTCATCGCCTGCCCGACCTCGTCATGGAGTCCTTGCGCGATCCGCAGGCGCTCGGCCTCCTGGGCGCGAAGCGCGCGGCTGCCGCTCTCGCGCCGCTCGTGCTCGAGCCGCTCGAGCATCTCGTTGAACGTCCGCTCGAGGTCGCCGACTTCCCCGGGGCTCGTAACGGGGATCCTTTGGCCGGAGCGGAGCACGTCGACGTTCTGCATCCGCCGCGAGAGGCGCTCCAGCGGCTTGAACAGGGGCCGGAGGAGCACGATGTTCGCCGCCAGCATCAGCAGAAGGCCGACCGCGACCACCGCCCCCTCGGTCAGCGCGATGTGCTTGCTGACGTGCGCCGGCGTTACCACGAGGACGAGCGTGCCGGCGACGAGGAGCGCGGCGTTTGCGGCGAAGACGCGCCAGAAAAGCGGCATGTGCGTTGCCGGAGCGCTCCGGCATCGGCAAGCCTAGCCTCGGACGGCCAAGCGGGCAGCCGGCGGGACGACGACGACCGGGCACGGCGCAACAGTCGAGAGCCCCGCTGCGAGGCCGCTCACCAGCTTGCGCCGGCGTCGCCGCGAGCCGAGGACGATCAGGTCAGCGCTCTCCTCGGCGGCGATCTGAGCGAGCACCTCAGCTGGGTCGCCGACCTCAGCCCGCTTGTCAACGGAGCCGTTGGCGATGTGCTTCTTCGCGATCCGTTCCACGAGGCCCTCCGCTCCCGTCCGGGCCTGCACCGCCGTGACGCTGTCCGCGCCTTCGGCCGTTCGGAACCCCGGCGCGACGTGCACGAGGACAAGCCGCAGCTGCAAGCGTTCACTCAGAGCCGACGCGACGCGCAGCGCCTCCGCGGCGCCCCGAGAGTCGTCTATCCCACACACGATCGTTCCCATCACAACCTCCTTGGTCTCGTTTCCCTCGAGACTCGCGGCCCGGCTCGCCGGCGGCAATCGGGCGGAATCCCCATCCACACCCGGTTTCGACCCCATGCGACCAGATGCGGTCCTCCACCTATGGCGGCGACGCGGCCAACAACAGATCGTGAGCGCGGCGGCGGGCAATCCAAGGGGCGCGCGGGCAGGTCAGGGGGCTCGCCCGCGCGCCCCGAGCGGGCGGCCGTTCGCTCAGACGAGCTGGAAGGGCACGCTCGTCAGGATCACCCTCGGCTCGAAGAGCAGGAGCCGCTTCAGGTAGAGCGCGCGCTGGTTGTGCAGCAGCCGGTCCGTCCCTCGCACGACGAGCTCGGGCATCACGACGGCGGCGATTGCTTCTGGGTCTGCGGTGATCTGGCGGAGGTACGTAAGCAGCGGCTTCCCGACATCGCGGTAGGGGGCGTCGACGATCTCGAGCGGCACGCCGACGGGGAATCGCTGCCAGTCGCGCTCGATCTTCGCCCTGTCGTCCTCGTCGAAGGAGAAGAAGACCGCCTTCGTCTCGGCTAGGTGAAGTGACCGCGCGTAGATGAGCGCCCGAAGCGACGCGGCGTGCACGGCCGAGACCGGCACCACGCACTGCGCCCGGCGGAGCTCGACCGGGTCGACCTCGGACGCGCCCGCGAGCTTGGGCACGTCGGTGACGACGACGCCGGGCTCGCGCAGCAGGCCGAGCTTGAGCTTGAGCGTCGGGCGGCGGAGGGCCGACAGAAGCGACGGCTTGCGGAACAGCTCCGGGATGACGACGGTGACAAAGTTCTCCTCGCCGTGCGGGACGGCCCAGATGTACTCGAGAACCGCGTCCAGCGGCTCTTCCTGCGCGGGAAGGACATCGAGATGCGGGTTGCCCTGCGCCCAGTCGAAGAAGCGAGGCCGGATCCCCGGGTCGCTGCCCGGGAACGGAACGTGGATCGCGCGCAGCGAGCCGTTCGAGATCGTGCGCGCGTACCAGAGCGCCTCGCGCGCCGCCTCGTCGAGCCGCTCGACATAGAGGACGACCGTGTTGTCAGGCTGCGGCCGCGCGAGCACGGCCTGCGCCTTGGCGGCGAGCCGACGTCCGACGGCCCTGTAGTGGCGACGGATCGCGTAGAAGCCGGCGATCAGCACCGGGATCGCGACGATCACCATCCAGGCGCCGGCGGCGAACTTCGTCGCGATCACGATCACGGCCACGACGCCTGTGGTCGCGGAGCCGATCCCGTTCATGAGCGCCTTCCGGCGCCAGCCCTGTCCGCGCTCGCGGAACCAATGGCGGACCATGCCGGCCTGCGCGAGCGTGAAGGCCGTGAAGACGCCGATCACGTACAGGTGGATCAGCGAGTTGACGTTGGCGCTGAACGCGAGGATGAGTCCCGCGGCGGCGGCCGCGAGCACGACGATCCCGTTCGAGTAGGCGAGCCGGTCGCCGAGGTTGACGAACTGGCGCGGCAGGAAGCCGTCGCGCGCGAGCAGCGCGGCGAGCCGCGGGAACCCCTGGTAGGACGTGTTCGCGGCGAGTACGAGGATCGCCAGCGTGAACGCCTGGAGGAGGTAGTAGACGATCGAGGCCGAGGATCCGGCCGGGAAGGCTGTGCGACCGATCTGGGAGAGCACGGACGCGGTCGAGCTCGGA
>JBARRS010000006.1:0-3202 GCA_049644345.1 Gaiellaceae bacterium | reverse complement strand
GTCGATTCCAGGCGTTCGCTCGAGGGCCTTCGCGGCGTCGACGACGATTCGCTGCCATGTTGCGAATGCGGCGCCGATAGCTCCGTGCGCGCCGCAGAAACCGCGCTTGCTCGGCGCCGGCGTCAGCCCGAAGTAGTCGAGGTAGAGCGTCGCAATGCCCTGGCTCGGCAGATCGCGGGCGAGCACCTCGTCGATGCCGCCGAAGCCGCCGCAGCCGTGCAGGACGACGACGGCCGGAATCCGCGCCGAGCCGCTCGGGCGGCAGAGCGCGGCGCGGACACTGCGACCCTGGCTGGGGAAGTCCGCGCGGTGGCAGAGCGACGAGATCCGCGGGAACGGCGGCAGCTGTGTGGCGGGACGAGCGGTCGCCGGGGCTTCACCGGCCGCCCCGAGCATCGCGAAGACAAGGGCCGTGCCTGCAGCGGCCAGGTGAAACCCGAGCGCTCGGCGTCGCATCCTCGCGCCAGAAAGAGTGCCGGATTGGGAGCTCTCAGTGTCGGGAGATCGAGCCCGCGCGGGCGAGCAGCTCGTACACTTCTTAGCGGGCGTGAAGCGCCCGCCGGCCGCGGGGCGTCAGGGCGAAATGGGCGTCGATCAGCCCGTCGGCAAGCAACTCAGCGGAGTGCTCCCACGGCGGCGGCGACGACCCGTCGAGAGAGGCGGCGAGCGCCTCGAGAGCTTCGGGCGAGGCAGCGAATATCTCCCGGAACTCGGTGCCGTTCAGCCGGAAGTGGACGGGCGGACCGGTGACAGCGAAGTCCTTCTCGCCGGCGATCCGCTCGATGAGGGCACCGTCGACCCTCACCTCGAGCTCCTCACCGCTTCCACGGATCTCGGAGATCGATCCGGCATCGGAGACCCCGCGGAAGAGGAGCGGTTGAACCGCCGTCGGCTCCGCCGGCGCCGGTCCGCGGTTCTCGAGGTGCGCCTGCCAGGTCTGCTGCAGCTCCTCGTCGGAAACCCACTCGGAGAGCAATCGCTCGAATCGCTCACGCACCGCGAGCATGCGGCCCTCGATGTGCCGTCTCACCGACGATTCCGGCGCGGCACGCTTGTTCTCGTTCCGAAGGTGGTTGTAGGTGTGAACGAGGGACTCGAGCTCCTCCCGCAGCGGCAGGACCTCGGATTCCGCGCGCCTCCTGGCCATGTACCTCGACTACCCAGGAACCGGCGCTCTTAGACTGACTAGATGCCGCTCGTGCCGAGTGTCGCGGTGACATGGGCGATCAACGCCGCCGCGCTGTGGGTCGCGAACGCGCTCTGGGACGGGGTGAGCATCCACGGCTGGGCCGCGTACCTGATCGGCTCCGTGGTCCTCGGCTTGGCCAACACGCTGCTCAAGCCGGTGCTCGCGATCCTGACCCTGCCGCTGATCATCGTCACGCTCGGCTTCTTCTACCTCGTGATCAACATCGCGATGGTCGCGCTGGCGGAGTGGATCACGCCGAACTTCGACATCGACGGTTTCTGGTCGTACGTCGGCGTGATCGTCGTCGTCTGGGCCGTCAACTGGCTCGTCCGCGGGCTGCTGGACGAGCTCGAGCGCGGCAGGGTCGCGCGACCCGTCTGAGCGACACGCCGAGCACGAGCCGCGGGCCGTACGATAGGCGCATGTGCCGAAACATCCACACGCTCTTCAACTACGAGCCTCCCGCCACCGACGACGAGGTGCGCGACGCCGCGGTTCAGTACGTTCGCAAGATCAGCGGCTTCACGAACCCCTCGCGGGCGAACGAGGAAGCGTTCGGTCGAGCCGTCGACGAGATCGCCGAGGCGTCCCGGCGGCTGGTCGACGCGCTCGTCACGACAGCGCCGCCGAAGGATCGCGCCTTCGAGGCCGCACGCGCACGAGCTCGCGCCGCCGAGCGCTTCGCGACGGCGTAGTCGGGTTTACCCGGCGTCGAGCGGCCGGCCGTCGCCTGTCTCGTCGTCGGCGAATTGCTCCGGGACCGGCAGCCCGGCTGCTTTCGCCGCACGTGCGGCTGCCGCCGCTCGCTTCTTCTCCCGCTTCAGCGTGCGCTTTTCCTGCACTGCCTGCTCGCGATTCCGCTTCGCCATCGTCTGCTGTCTCTTGGAGGTCGGGCTCATCCGCGGAACCCTTGACTTCGGCGGCGCGCTCGTCGAGCGGCGACCTCCGGGACGAAGGTCACACCCTCGGCCTGGCGTTGGCCGCGGCTTTCGTTGACCTCGAAGGTGACGACGGCTTCGGCACACCGTCCATTTGGCTTTGCGCCGAGGGCGAAACCCGAGCCGACCACCGAGAGTCGCTCGCCCTCGTCGGTGACGATGAAGCCGCGGTCCTTGACCTCGTTGAACCAGAGCATCTTCCCGCGCATCGCATCCCGTCCTTTCGCGGCGTCGTAGGAGAGCGCGCGCCGTTTGGCGGCGCGCGCCGAGTCTCCCTTACGCGTTCAACAGAACGACGTTCGTCGCCTGAGGGCCCTTTTCGCCCTCGGCTGCGTCGAACTCGACCTTCGCGCCCTCGCTGAGTGACTTGAAGCCGTCACCTGCGATCTCGCTGTGGTGCACAAAGAGATCTTTGTCCGAGCCCTCGGGAGAGATGAATCCGTACCCCTTGGAATCGTTGAACCACTTCACAGTTCCTGTCGCCATAAAAACACCTCCTCTACCTCTCATGAACGGTAGAGGGAGGCGCTTTTGCCGACCAGTACTCGCTCTTTAGAAACTCAGCGTAGCACTCGAATCAGCCTTCGCCGCTGTCCTCGCCTTTACCCGCGCGCCGTTCCGCTTCTCTCGTCAAGTGAGCGAGGCCTCCCTCGATGCTCTTCTGGAGCGTCTTCTGCATTGCGGGCCGCATGATTCGAACCGGCAGTCCGTCCCGCTCTTGACGTCCGGATTCCAGCTGGGCCAGTTGTTGATGTCCGTCAAGACGTTCCAGACGATGTCCGGCGCTGCCGCGATCACTTCCGTGTGACGAGCGATCGCAGGAGCGCTCTCCGTCGATTCTCATCTGCGAGCGGTGTTCAAATTGACTGCCGCAGGGCGTTTGCCGCAGCCTGCAGACGGTCGCTGACCTCGGTCAGCTCTCGCGCCGCGAGATCGATCCGCTCTTGCTGAACATCCGCGCGCTCTTGTTGACTTTCAGCGCGTGCGCCCAGCGTCTTGAGCTGGCTCGCCATCTCCTCGACGGTGCGAGTGAGATTCGCCAGCTGGCCTGCGACGCTCGCTATGTCCTCTCCGG
>JBARRS010000005.1:0-15871 GCA_049644345.1 Gaiellaceae bacterium | reverse complement strand
GAGCTCTACCGCATCCTCGCGCTCGAGGGCGCCGAGCTCGTCACGGTTCCCTCGCACTTCACGCTTGCAACCGGACGCGACCACTGGCACGTGCTCCTCCGCGCACGGGCGATCGAGAACCAGCTGTACGTTGCCGCCGCCGCCCAGGTCGGCGAGACGAGGCCGGGGAGGCCAAGCTACGGGCGCTCCCTCATCGTCGACCCGTGGGGGATCGTGCTCGCACAGGCGCCCGACGAGGAGATGGTCGTCTCCGCTCAGCTCGACGCTGGGCGCTTGCGCGAGATCCGCGCCAAGCTGCCCTCGCTCAAGAATCGGCGGGCGGACGCCTACAGGTGGCCGACGCCGGCCTGACGCACGCCGACAAAGGAATGCTGCGCGCCGTCCTCTTCGACGTCGACTTCACGTTGGCTAAGCCGGGGCCCGACCTCGGACCGGAGGGCTACCGGCGGCTCGGCCGCCGCTTCGGGCTCGAGCTCGACCCCGAGCGCTACGCCGAGGCACGCCGGCGCGCGGTCGAGACGCTCGAGAAGCACCCCGAGCTCGATCACGACGAGGAGGTCTGGGTCCTGTTCACGGAGCAGATCATCCGCGGGATGGGTGGCAACTCGGACCGCGCGTACGAGTGCGCGGCGGCGATGACCCGGGCGTGGGAGCACGCCGAGAACTTCGAGATCTACGAGGACGTGCTGCCTGTGCTCACAGACCTGCGCGAGCGGGGCCTGAGGCTCGGCCTCGTCTCGAACACGGCCCGCGACCTGGGCAAGTTCGTCGCGCACCACGGGCTCGACGTCGACGCGGTCGTCTCCTCGGGCGCACACGGGAAGATCAAGCCGCACCCCGCGATCTTCCGTGCAGCGCTCGAGCGCTTGGAGGTCGAGCCCGCGGAGGCCGCGATGGTCGGCGACTCGCCCGAGGACGACGTCGAGGGTGCACGTGCGCTCGGCATGCAGGCGTTGCTGCTCGACCGCGAGGGCCGGTATCCCGAGATCCTCGACAAGCTGACAGATCTGCGCGCGCTCCCTGCCGCGCTCGGACTCCCGCCGCTTCGTCCGTAAGATCTGACGGTGAGCCGGCAGAGGTCGTCGCAAGCGCGGCTGATCTGGACGCTCGGCCTGGGGGCGTTCGGGCTCGCGTTCTCGATCACGACGACGGCGGCCTACCTGCCGCCCCTCCTCCACCGCTTCACGACCTCGGGCAGCGTGATCGGAGTGATCCTCGGCGCGGAGGGGATCTTCGCGCTCAGCCTCTCGCCCGTGATCGGCCCCTGGAGCGACGCGTTTCGCACACCGCTCGGGCGCCGCCGCCCGTTCATGCTCGCGGCGGTCGCCCCGCTCGGCTTCTGCCTGCTCCTGATGCCGTTCATGCCGAACATCTGGCTGACGACGATCGTCGTCCTCGCCTTCTTCTTTGCTTACTACATCTACGAGACGCCGTACCGCGGGCTCTATCCGGACGTGCTCCCGCCGGCGATGTTCGGCCGGTCTCAAGGCATCCAGCACATCCAACGGGGGATCGCAATCGGGGTCGCGCTCGTCGGGGGCGGGCTGCTGTTCAAGCTGTGGCGGCCGGGGCCGTTCGTCCTTGCCTCGGTCCTCACCACTGCTGCGTGCGGACTGACGATCGTGCTCGTTCAGGAGCGCGGCGAAGGCGGCCACGAGCGCGTCTTCGAGGGTTTCTGGGCGTACGTCAAGCGGAGCTGGCACATCTTCTGGAGCGAGGGCGACGTGCGGCGCTTCCTGCTCGCGAACTCCGCCTGGGAGGGAACGTTCGCAGCGGCGCGGACGTTCGTCGTCCTCTACGTGATCGACGGCCTGCACCAGTCGAGGGTGATGTCGTCGGCCGTCCTCGGCGCCGTCGCCACCGGCTACGTGATCGCGGCGATCTTCGCCGGCCGGCTCGGCGACCGGTACGGGCTCGCGCGTGTGATCTTCTTCGCCTCCTTCGTCTACGGCGGCGGTTACATGGTCGGGGGCCTGGCGACACGGTGGCACGACTGGTACCTCGGACTGATCGTGCTCGTGGCGATCGCGGGCGGAACGGTGATGACACTGGCGTGGGGGCTGCTGTTCAAGCTGATGCCCGCCAAGCATCGTGGCGCGATCTCAGGCCTCGCCACGACGACGAAGGGGATCGGGCTGCTCGTCGGGGCACCGGCGGCGGGCCTTGCAATCGACCTCGCTCGACCCTACCTCCACGCGACGAACGGCTACCAGATCCTGTGGCCGATCTGCGGACTGCCGATCCTCGCGGCGATCCCGCTCCTCGTGCGGCTGATCGAAATCGAGCCTACCGGCAGAGCCGAGTACGCCCAGGCCGGCTGAGCCCGAAGCCCCAGACCTTCCCGTCGAGGACGTAGAGCGCGTTGAGCGCACCGCCACGATGGAAGCTGTAAGCGGAGTAATCGCCACAGCCGAGCGGGACGAGCGGCCCGAAGAGCTCGGTGATGCGGTTCTCGTCGTCGCCCAGGCGGAGCCCTTTCGTCGTCCGCCATCCGTGCGGCGACCAAAGCGTGAAGACGGCGACGACGCGGCCCTTCGTGAAGGCGACGCCGGCTCCCTCGGGCGTGAACGCTTCGTAGTTGAAGTACCACGTGGGCTCGCGGCAGTCGCTGCATCGGCCATGCCCGCGTCCCCAGGCGCGCTCCACCTCTCGAGGTGTCATTCCCAGCCGGACTCCGCCGAGGCTCCGCCCGGGGACGAACAGCCCTGCACGCGGCAAGGCCGACGCTGCCGGCGGCCAGAAGACGACGGTTGTTGCACAAACGGCCAGGCAGTAGGCTCGCGCTCGTACCCGAGAACGGAGGAGAGCAGGCATGAAGACGTATCTGATCATGCGCCGGAAGGGATGGCGGTCGCCGGAGGAGCTCCAGGAGGCGGCAGCGCGGTCGACGCAGATCGGCGACGAGGAGATGGCAGACGACATCCGCTGGATCCGCAGCTACGTGTTCCCCGAGAGCGACGGCGGCCTCGCCACCGTCTGCGTCTACCAGGCCACGAGCCCGGAGGCGATCCGCGAGCACGCGAGCCGCGCCGACCTGCCCGCGGACGAGATCGTCGAGGTCGTCGACACGGTCCTCGTCCGGCCCGACCCGGAGCCCGCGTCGGTCTGAACCTCTTCGAAGAGAACTGGGACCGGACGAACGAGCGCGACGGCTGGCGCTGGAAGGCGCTGCGCCTCGGCGACCGGCTCGGGGCGGAGAAGCTCGGTGCGACCGTGTACGAGCTCGACCCGGGCCAGAAGACGTTCCCCTACCACTACCACTACGTCCTGGAGGAGTGGCTTGTCGTCCTCCGGGGGCAGCCGACCCTACGAACGCCAGATGGTGAGCGCGCGCTCGAGCCCGGCGACTGCGTCGTGTTCAAGCGCGGTCCCGACGGCGCCCACCTCGTTCGGAACGACACCGACGACCCGGTGCGCGTGCTGATGCTCTCGACCAGCTCGGATCTCGAGGTGGCCGTCTACCCGGATAGCGACAAGGTCGGGGTGGCGACCAAGGGGCTGCGCGTGGTCGTTCCACGCTCCGCCGAGGTCGACTACTACCACGGCGAACTGACGTGAACCTCTACGGCGAGGACTGGGACGACGCCAGGCAGGATGACCCGCCCGGTTGGAAGGCGAAATGGGTGCGGGTGGGGCGGCGGCTGGGGGCAGAGCGTCTCGGTGGGACGGTGTACGAGCTCGAGCGCGGGAACGCGATCTGTCCGTACCACTTCCATTTCGAAGAAGAGGAGATGCTGATCGTCCTGCGCGGCGAGGCAACGCTGCGGACGCCGGAGGGCGAACGGCGGCTCTCCACAGGCGACTGCGTCCTGTTCAAGCGCGGGCCGGAAGGAGCTCACCTCGTGCGCAACGACACGGAGCAGCCGGTCCGGGTGCTGATGCTCTCGGCGAGCTCCGACGTCGAGGTGTGCGTCTACCCCGACAGCGACAAGATCGGCGCATTCGCACCGGACCTTCGCTTCCTCGCTCCACGCTCCGCCGAAGTCGACTACTTCGAGGGCGAGGAGTAGAAACCCGCCGCAAACGGCCTATGCTGGCGCTATGGCGCCGCCCGCTGCAGAGGAGCGGAAGGTCGTCTCCGTCCTCTTCTCCGACCTCGTCGCATCGACCGCGCTCGCCGACAGGCGTGACCCGGAGGATGTCCGCGCGACGCTGATCCCGCTCTACCGCCTCATGCGCGAGGAGCTCGAGCGGTTCGGCGGCACGGTCGAGAAGTTCATCGGGGACGCGGTCATGGCCCTCTTCGGAGCGCCCGTCGCGCACGAGGACGATGCCGAGCGAGCAGTCCGAGCGGCGCTTTCGATCCGCGACGCGATCGAGCGGCTGAACCAGGAGCGTGGGCTCGACCTGCACGTGCGGACCGGGATCGCCACGGGCGAGGCCTTGATCGACCTCGAGGCGCGCGCGGGCGAGGGGGAGGGTATGGCTGCGGGAGACGTCCTCAACACCGGGTTCCGGATCGCGGAGGCAGCCGCGCCGGGCGGGATCGTGGTCGACGAGACGACCTACCGGGCGACACGCGACGCCGTCGAGTACGGGCCCGGAGGCCAGGCCTATGCGAAGGGGAAGGCGGACCTGCTCGATGTCTGGCCCGTCGAGGGTATTCGGGCGCCCGAGCGTTCGCGGGTGCCGCCGCTCGTCGGGCGCCGATCCGAGCTCGAACAGCTGCGCGTCGCGCTGGGGCGAGCGCGAGCCGACGCTCGCCCGCAGCTCGTGACGATCGTCGGCGTGCCGGGGATCGGCAAGAGTCGCCTCGTCCGCGAACTCCGCGCGGAGACGGAGGGTGAGACGACCTGGCTCCAGGGCCGCTCGCTTCCGTACGGTGAGGACACGTCCTTCTGGGCTCTGGCGGAGATCGTCAAGACGCACGCCGGAATCCTGAGGACGGACGAGCCCGAGGCGACCGAGCGGAAGCTCCGCGCGGCGCTGCCCGCCGACGAGGCAGATTGGATCGAGTCGCATCTGCGAGGTCTCGTCGGGCTTCCAGGCGAAGCGCCGGGCGGCCGCGAGGAGGCGTTCGCCGCCTGGAGGCGACTGCTCGAGACGATCGCGGCCGAGCAGCCGCTCGCCCTGGTCTTCGAGGATCTGCACTGGGCCGACGAGGGGCTGCTCGAGTTCGTCGACCACCTCGTCGCCTGGGCGAGCGAGCCGCTGCTCGTTCTCTGCACCGCGCGGCCCGAGCTGCTCGAGCGCCACCCGGGGTGGGGACGCGCCTACGCGGGCGCCGCGACGATCTCGCTCGCGCCGCTCGACGAGCGCGAAACCGTCGAGCTCGTCGCGGCGTCGCTCGGCCGCCCGGCGCTACCGGAGCACGTCGAGGCCGCAGTGGTCGGCCGAGTCGAGGGGAACCCGCTCTACGCGCAGGAGTACGCGCGGATGCTCGTCGACCGCGGCCTGCTGAGCAGAAGCCCGGCTGAGCTGCCGCTGCCGGAGTCGGTGCAGGCGGTGATCGCGGCGAGGCTCGACACGCTGCCCTCCGAGGAGAAGGACCTCGTCCAGGCCGCGGCGGTGGTCGGCCGTGCCTGCTGGGTGGGCGCCCTGGCGGCTCTGACCGGCCTCCCGCGTTATGAGGTCGGCGGACGCCTCGAGGCGCTGGAGCGGAAGGAGTTCCTCCGCCGTGAGCCGAGCTCGACCGTAGCGGGGGAGACGCAGTACTCGTTCCACCACGTCCTCGTTCGCGACGTCGCGTACGGTCAGGTTCCACGAGCGGCACGCGCGGCGAAGCACGAGAGCTCCGCAGGCTGGCTGGAAGCCCTTGCAAGCAGCCGCGAGGACCTTGCCGAGCTGATTGCGCACCATTACCAACGTGCCTTCGAGCTCGCAGACGCGGCCGGCCTGGAGACCGGGGAGCTCCGGGAGCGGACGCGGCTTGCGCTCCGGGCTGCAGGCGACCGCGCCCTGAGGCTGAGCGCCTTCCCGGCCGCGGCGCACTTCTACGGCGGCGCGCTCGAGCTCTGGCCGGAAAACGACCCGGAGCGGCCGCGGCTTCTCTTCGGCTGCGGCAAGGCTCGGTTCCGCGCCGAGGGATCCGTCGACGTGCTCCTGGAGGCGCGGGGGGAGCTCGTCGCGCAAGGTGATCGCGAGCCTGCCGCGGAGGTCGAAGTGCTGCTCGGAGAGGACCTATGGATGCAGGGTCGGCGGGCGGACGGATTCGAACGCTTCGAAGCCGCCGCCGCCCTGCTTTCGGAGGCGGAGCCCTCCCGCGCCAAGGCCTATGTCCTCAGCGCCCTGGCCCGCTTCTCGATGGCCGACGGCCGGTACGAGGACTCGATCCGGATTGGCTTCGAGGCCCTCCAGATGGCCGAGGCGCTCGGCCTCGAGGAGCTGCGCGCACACGCCCTTGGAAGTATCGGCGTCGCAAGGGTCGCACTCGGCGATCTCGGCGGGATCCCCGATCTCGAACGCAGCGTCGAGATCGCGGTCAGGATCAGGTCGCCCGAAAGCGTTCGCGCCCGCCTCAATCTCGGCAGCGTCCACGCTCACCTGGGAAACCTCGAGCGCGCGTTCGAGTTGTACGCGCAGGGGCGGAAGTCGGCCGAGCGGTTCGGGGACGCTGCCGGCGCGCGCTGGGCCGCGGCGGAACGCATCTACGAGCTCTACTGGCGCGGCGACTGGGACGAGGCACTCGCCACTGCGGAGAAGGTGGTCAAAGTGGGCGAGCGCGGCTCGCCGCATCGGGACGAGCTCGACGCCTGGCTCGTCCGCTCGTGGATCCGTGCGGCTCGCGGCGAGCTGGAGGAAGCGGTCGACGACGCTGAGCGCGCGCTCCGGTTTGCGCGCGGGCCGAGCGATCCGCAGACGCTGTTTCCGGCCCTGGCGGTCGCTGCGCGCGCTCACGTCGCCGCCGAGCGTCTCGACGAAGGGGTCGCCCTCGCGGAGGAGCTGCTCGAGCGCTGGGCCGGTACGGGACACACGACGCCGTCGTTCTGGATCTCGGACCTCGGGTTCGCGCTGGCGGCGGTGGGACGAGGGGACGCGTTGGTCTCTGCAGCCGCGAAGGCTCCGGCGCGGACCCGCTGGCTCGACGCGGCCGAGGCGGTCTCAGCCGGCCTGTTCGAGCGCGCCGCGCAGCTGTACGCGGAGACCGGCTCGAGGCCGGACGAAGCCCTCGCGCGTCTGCAAGCGGCCGAGCAGCTGTTCGCAGCCGGCCAGAAGCGCCAGGCCGAGAATCAGCTCGAGCGTGCGCGCGAGTTTCTCACCGGCGTCGGCGCCGAGTTGCACCTCCGCGACGCGGACGCGCTGGCCGCTTCCGCCGCGAAGCGCCCGGCTTGAGGCGAAGTCCCAGCTCGGTGGCGGTGGCGACGACTCCGCTCTCACGCACGTTGTACGCCTTCTTGGTCAGCGCCTTCACCATCGCGCTCACGGCGGTCTTGGCCTTCGCCTCCTGATCGAAGCCGCAGAACGCATACACCCTGTTGTTGGCGAGGTCGACGTAAAACGTGTTCTGATCGTTTCCGCCGTTCGCGCGGGCGGCCTCCGTCACGTCCTGCTTGACGGTCGCCGGGTCTTTGGGGTTCGTCCCGATCACGATGTAGTTGTGGGGCATGCGGCCCTCCTCCCATCGTCGCTGCGGCGGATCATCCGCCACGGCGTAGCGTCATGCAAGCGAGCGCTGCGCGAGCACCGGTGCCCACGAGGCGACCGGCGAGACTGCGCCGTCGCGGCCGTTGAGTGCCCGGTAGCCGAGCGCGTGCTCGGCCTGCATCAGCTTGTGGATCTGCGTCGTGCCCTCGTAGATGATCGGGGCGCGCGCATTGCGGAAGTAGCGCTCGATCCCGTACTCGGCGGAGTAGCCATAGGCGCCGTGGACCTGGATTGCGAGATGGGCGGCGCGGAACGCCGACTCCGTCGCGTGCCATTTCGCCAGCGAGGTCTCGCGGGTGTTCCTGAGCCCTTCGTTCTTCATCCACGCGGCCTGCATGACGAGCAGCTTGGACGTCTCGTAGCCGAGCACCATCTCGGCGATCATGTCCTGGACGAACTGGTACTTGCCGATCGGCTCGCCGAACGTCTCCCGCTCGCGTGCGTACTCGACCGACCGCTCGAGACAGGCGCGGATGACGCCGCAGGCACCGGCGGCGACGGTAAAGCGGCCCATGTCGAGCCCGTACATGGCGATCTCGAATCCCTGGCCCTCCTCGCCGATCAGGTTCTCGGCCGGCACCTGGAGGGTCTCGAAGAACAGCTCGCCGGTCGAGCCGGCCCAGACCCCGAGCTTGTGCTCCGTCTCCGCGGCGCTGAGCCCCTTCGTTCCCTTCTCGACCACGAAGGCCGAGATCCCCTTGTTCCCGGCCGCCGGGTCGGTCTTCGCGAAGACGAGCGCGTGGTCAGCGACGCGAGCGTATGAGATCCAGTTCTTCTGGCCGTTGAGGACGTAGGCGCCGCCCTCACGGCGCGCCGTTGTCTTCATCCCGGCCACGTCTGAGCCGGCCGCGGGCTCGGTCAGGCCGAAGCAGCCGATTTTCTCGCCGCGGGCCTGAGGCACGAGCCAGCGCTGCTTCTGCTCCTCGCTCCCGTAGCGGAGCAGCGCGAGCGAGTTCAGCCCCACGTGAACGGAGATCAGCGTCCGGAACGCCGCCTCGCCGCGCTCGATCTCCTCGCAGGCAAGCGCCTCGGAGACGAAGTCCAGCCCGGCGCCGCCGTACTCCTCGGGAATCACCATGCCGAGCAGGCCGAGGTCGGCCATCCCTTCGATCACGCCGAGGTCGAGGTGGTGCTTGATGTCGTTCTCGATCGCGTTCGGGAGGATCCGCTCGTCCACGAACCTGCGGACGGTCTCCTGGGTCAGCCGCTGTTCGTCGGTAAGGTCGAATTCCATGGCGGAGAGTCTATGGAAGCGCGTCTCGGACCTTCCGGTCGAGATCGAGTCGTACGCGCTCGAGTCCCGAGAGCTGGATGTGCGCCGGGACTGGACGCGCGTGACGACCGTCGTGCGGCTTCGCGGCGGCGGGGAAGAGGGCCTGGGCGAGGACGTCACCTATGACGCGGAGGAGCAACGAGCGTTCCAGGAGGCCGGGCCCGCCCTTCCCCTTTCGGGCCGGCACTCGCTCGGCGGCCTCTCGGCGCTTCTCGACGGGCTTGCCGTCTATCGGCGCTGGGCATTCGAGAGCGCAGCGCTCGACCTCGCGCTCCGGCAGGCCGGCAGCCCGCTCGCCGAGCAGCTCGGCCACGAGCTTCGTCCGGTCACCTTCGTCGTCTCGATGGGCCTGGGAGACCCGCCCTCTCTTGACCGTCTCGAGCGGTTGCTCGAGCTCTATCCCGGGCTTCGCTTCAAGCTCGACTCGTCGCCTGCCTGGAGCGACGGGCTGGTCGCCGAGCTCGCCACGCTCGACGTCGTCGACACGGTCGACCTGAAGGGCGCCTACGAGGGCTTCGGCGATCCGGCCGATCCGGCGCTCTACGAACGCGTTGCCGACGGCCTGCCCGGCGTCTGGATCGAGGATCCCGATCTGACACCCGAGGCCGACCGCGTGCTCGAGCCGCACCGCGATCGGATCACCTGGGACGCGATCATCCACTCGGTCGAGGACGTCGAGGCGCTGCCCTTCCCACCGCGGTGCCTGAACTGCAAGCCTTCGCGGTTCGGCTCGATCCGCGAGCTCTTTCGCTTCTACGACCACTGCGACGAGCACGGCATCGCTCTCTACGGCGGCGGCCAGTTCGAGCTCGGCCCCGGACGCGGGCAGATCCAGTACCTCGCCTCGCTCTTCCATCCGGATGCCCCCAACGACGTCGCGCCGGGCGGCTACAACGCCCCCGAGCCCGCCACAGGCCTGGCCGAGAGCCCGCTCCAGCCCGCCCCCGCACCTGTCGGCTTCGAGTGGGGCAACGTTACGTAACGCCTGCTACGCGACCTCTTAACGCTGCGCAACGTGCGCTTAACGGCCGCGCCGTATA
Source organism: Gaiellaceae bacterium (assembly GCA_049644345.1). Taxonomy (GTDB): domain Bacteria; phylum Actinomycetota; class Thermoleophilia; order Gaiellales; family Gaiellaceae; genus JBARRS01. The sequence continues at coordinate 5,974 of JBARRS010000005.1, read as the reverse complement.
ACGCATCCAGGTGCGATGACGACGCAGGCGTTTCCAGCCCGGCGAGGCGCGCGAACGGGCGCTCTCCTCCTGGTCGGGATCCTGATCGCGGCGTTCCTCGTCGTGGGCGGGATCGGCGTCTATCGCTACGCGCTCAACTACTGGCTCTACCGCGGCTTCTCACCGCCGAAGCAGAGACCGGGAGCGCTCCAGCACATCTTCATCCGTAGTCCCGCCCTCGGGGGTCGGCGTCAGGGCGCCTACGTCTACCTCCCGCCCGGGTACGTCAAACACCCCCAGCAGCGCTACCCGACCTTGTACCTGCTTCACGGCTTCCCCGGCCGCCCGGATGCATTCGTGCTGACGATCCGGGCCGGGGTGCTCGACGACAGGCTCTCGGTCCGAGGACTGATCCGCCCGATGATTCTCGTGATGCCGTTCGGCTCCACCGGGACGTTCACAGACAAGGAGTGGGCGAACGGGATCCGCCCGCATGAAGCCTGGGCGACCTTCGTCTCCCGCGACCTCGTGCGCGCGATCGACGGCCGGTACCGGACGATTCGCGCAGGCCGGGGGAGGGCGATCGCCGGCCTTTCGGAGGGCGGCTACGGAGCGCTGAACATCGCCTTGCATCATCCGGGCGAGTTCCGCGTCGTGGAGAGCTGGTCCGGGTACCAGCGCGCGGACGACCTGAAGGCGATCTTCGGCGACCGTCAGAGCCTGCTCACCGCGAACAGCCCGCTCGACCAGCTTGCGAAGGCGGCTCCGTCGCTGCGGCGCGCGCGGACCTACTTCTGGTTCTACGCCGGCCGCGACGACCGGCGCCTGCTCACCCAGAACACTGCGTTCGCGGCCGAGCTCACGCGCTACCGGATCCCTCACCGCTTCCTGCTGCTCTCCGGCGGTCACAACTGGGCGCTCTGGCGGGCGAAGGCGTCGCTCGCGATGCGCGAGGCCTCCTACCACCTGGGCCGTGGCTAGGGCCGTCCGCACTGCGCTCAGCAGCGTCGCAGCTGCGGCCGTCGTCGTCGCAGCGACGGGCTGGCTCTACCTGGCCAGGCCTGCACTCGAGGGATGGCCGGGCCCGAGGGTCCGGGAGGCATTGCCGCTCGACGAGCTTTCCCGGCGGGCGGGATTGCCGCTGCTTGCGTTCCTCGCAGTCTGGGTCTCGGCGGCCGCACTGCTTGCGCTGCTCGCTTGGGCGGCAAGGGCGGAGCGGCTGACCGCTGCACTCTTGCTCGCGCTCGGTGTCGGGGGGTGGGGGTATGTCGCGACCGGGACGGCGATCGTGGTCGTCAGGCAGGTGCCGGCGCATGAGGCTTTCGCTACGGCGGCCACGGTGCGGGCTGTCTACATCCCCGCCGTGCTCGCCGGGCTCGCCGGGGCGATCGGCGGCCGGGCCGCGACCGAGCGAAGGCGGGCGCCCGTCGTCCTCGCCTGGTTCGTCGCCGCGACGGGAGCCCTAGGCGTGCTCGACGCGATGCTGCCAGAGAGGCCGCGTGCTCTGATCTCGCAGCTTGCGCCCCTGCGGGTCTACCCGCTGACGAGCTCGCTCGTCGCGCCGGTCGGGCTCGCCCTGCTCTTCACCGCGCGGGGGCTGTCCCGGCGCAAACATCGCGCCTGGCAGCTGTCCATGGGGCTGCTCGCGGGACTGACCGCTCTTCATTTGCTCCACAGCTTCAACTACGGCGCGATCGCGACCGGGCTCGTCGCGATCGCCCTGCTCGCCCGCCGAACCGACTTCAACCTCCGGGGCGATCCCGAGGCGAGGCCCAGAATGCTGCTGCGAGGCGCGGTGCTGCTCGCCGGAATCTACGCATACGCGGCCGCGGCGCTGTGGGTCAACCGCGTGATGGTCGACGAGCCTTACTCGATCTCGTTCGCGGCCCGGGAAACGACGGCTGCTCTCCTCGGCCTTCGCCTGCATGGCTCGGGCCACCTCGGCGCGGACTTCGCGACCTGGTTCCCGTTCTCGGTCTTTCTCGCCGGGCTTGCCGCCGCCGCCTGGCTGCTGGTCGGCTGGCTCGCGCCGTGGCGCTACCGCCTGCGTCAGGGGGCGCGCGAGCGGCAGCTCGCGCGCGACCTCGTCAGCGTCTGGGGCGTCGACACGCTTGCGCCGTTCGTGCTTCGCGGCGACAAGTCCTACTTCTTCACGCACGATGCTCGCGCGTTCGTTGCCTACAAGGTCGTAGGCGGGGTGGCGATCGTGTCGGGCGACCCGATCGGCCCCCCGGCCACGTTCGACGAGCTCGTCTCCGGGTTCATCAGGTTCGCCCACGAGCGGGACTGGCGGGTCGCGGTCCTGGGGGCCTCGGAACGCTGCCTTGCGCTCTACAGGGCCCACGGGCTGAACGCGCTCTACCACGGAGACGAGGCTGTCGTCGAGACCGCGCGGTTCTCGCTCGAGGGGCGGCCCATTCGCAAGGTGCGCCAGTCGGTCCACCGCCTCGAGCGGGCAGGCTTCCGCGCTCAGGTCCTGCGGCCGGGGGAGATCGGTCACGACCTCCGCCGGGAGCTCGAGAACGTGGCCCGAGCATGGCGGGGCGCCGCGCCCGCGCGCGGCTTCGTGATGGCGCTCGACGCGCTTTTCTCGCTCGGCGACGAGGACGCCGTGTTCGTCGTCGGCTTCGGGCCGGATGGACACGCGGCCGGCTTTCTCCACTTCGCCGTCTGCCATGCCGCCTCGGCCCTCTCGCTCTCTTCGATGCCGCGTCTCGGCGACACGCCGAACGGCTTCACCGAGTGGCTCGTGTGCGAGGCGGTGGCGTGGGCGCACGATCACGGCTTCGAGCGGGTCTCGCTCAACTTCGCGCCGTTCGCGGCGCTGCTGGCGCCCGAGGCGAAGCTGTCGGCTCTCCAGCGATTCGAGCGGCGGGCGCTCCTCAGCCTGAAGGGACGCTTCCAGCTCGACAACCTGCTCGCCTTCAATCGGAAGTTCTTCCCGACATGGGAGCCCCGGTTCGTCGTCTACGAGCGGCGGCTCGATCTGCCGCGCGTGGGCGTCGCGGCGCTGGCAGCAGAGGCATACCTCCCCTTCGCCGGCCGGGCGCGGCGGTAGGCGTTGGAAGCCGGCCTCGCACTGGCGCTCGCGTCGGCCGCAGCACTGAACTGGGGCTATTTCGTCCAGCACGGGGCAGCCGCGGCGCTGCCGCCGCTGACCCTGCGCAGGCCGTTTCGCTCGCTGGCCATGCTCTTCGCCGACTGGCGGTGGCTCGGCGGGTTCACGATGGGGATCGGCGGCTGGGTCCTCTACGTGGCAGCGCTTCGGCTCGCGCCGCTCTCGCTGGTTCAGGCCACCTCGGCAGGGGGCATCGGGCTGCTCGCCTTGCTCGTCCGCCGGGTGACGGCGACCCCGCTCGCCCGCCGCGAGCTCATCGGCGTCGTCGCCTCGGTGGTGGGGCTCGCGTTGCTCGGCGCCTCGCTCGGCGGCGGTACCCCGACAGGAACTCACGGAACGGTCCTCTGGATCGCGGTCTGGGTCGGCGCCTCGGCGCTCACGGCCGCGCTCGTCACCGGTGGCCTGCGACGCCTGCTCGCCCCGGGCGCGGCGCTCGGAATCGCAGCAGGACTCCTCTACGCCGCCGGAGACGTGGCGACGAAGGCCGCGGTGCCCGGCGGCGGTCGCCTCTTGTTCGTTCCTGTGCTGCTCGCCTGCCACGGACTCGCGTTCGTGGCTCTCCAGCTCGGGTTCCAGCGGGGCGGCGCGCTCGCGACGGCGGGCGTCGCCACCCTGTTCACGAACGCCCTCCCGATCGCGGCCGGAGCCTTCGTCTTCGCCGAGACGCTTCCGGGCGGGGCGGCGAGCGTGCTGCGGGTGCTCGCGTTCGGACTGACCGTCGCCGGGGCGGCATTGCTCGCTGCGCCGGAGCGGCAGGCGCGCCTCGACCGCATCTCGGACCCTAACGAGCGCTTCGCTCAGGCTTAACGGCTCTCAACCGCCTCGGCGGCGGCTACGGCGTCGGCGAGCCACGCCGGCACGCGGAGGGGCCGCAGCGTCTTCGCGTCGACGCACGCGTGGGCGGTCCAGCCGTCGGCGATCTTCTCCTCGGCCCGCTGCACCGCATACTCGAACCGGAAGCGCGCTCCTCGGAGCTCGCCGCACCGCGTCTGGAGCACGAGCCGGTCGTCGAAACGCGCGGGGGCGAGGTAGCGGACGTGCGCCTCCAGGGTGAGCGCCTCGATCCCCTCCTCGCGCAGGCTCGGGTACCCGCCCCGAAAGCGGCGCAGGTACTCGATCCGCGCGACCTCGAACCAGTTCAGGAAGGCGGCGTGGTGCGCCACACCTTGAGCGTCGGTCTCGGCGAAGCGCACTGTGACCTCGGTCGAGAAGCGGAAGTCCACGGCCGAACTCTCTACGATCGCATTCGTGGCTGTCGCCGACCTCGCGCGCCTGCTCCGCGAGCGCCGGCCGTGTGTCGTCCTCACCGGCGCCGGCGTGTCGACCGAGAGCGGCATTCCCGACTTCCGCTCGCCGACCGGCCTGTGGAAGCAGTTCGATCCGCTCGAGTACGGCTCGATCGAGGCCTTTCGCCGCGACCCGCGCAAGGTCTGGCGCTTCTACGCGCCGCGCTTCTCGATGCTGACCGAAGCGAAGCCGAACCCCGGGCACCTCGCCCTGGCCGAGCTCGAGCGGCAGGGCTTGGTCTCGGCCGTGATCACGCAGAACATCGACCTGTTGCACGAGCGCGCCGGCAGCCGGGAGGTGATCGAGGTGCACGGCTCGATCCGGACGTCGCACTGCCCGGACTGCGGGCAAAGCTACAGGCTCGCGGAGGTACTCGAGCTCCTACGCGACTTCGAGGCGCCGGCGTGCCCGACGTGCGGCGGCGTCCTCAAGCCCGACGTGGTCTTCTTCGGTGAGATGCTTCCGGAGGAAGCGATCGACCGCGCGTTCGAGCTCGCGCGTGCGGCGCGGCTGATGCTCGTCGTGGGCTCGGCCCTCGAGGTGCACCCGGTTGCAGACCTGCCGGAGCAGACGCTACGGGCGGGCGGCGAGCTGGCGATCGTGACGAGGGGGCCGACCCCGTACGACGGGCGGGCAACGCTGAAGATCGACGCGAGCGCGGGCGAGGCGCTCGCCGCGGTCGTCGAGGAGCTCTAGCTAGTAGGAAGGCTTGGCGAAACGTAGCGCTGTGCCGTCGCGCCGCGCTGCTCGCCACCGGCTCCGCCCGGGTTACGCAGTCGCGCCAATAGCTTTGGCTATTGACGCTCCCTGCGTCCTTGCCTCGGAGCGAGCATCGAACCCCGACGACGAGGACGCTCCGCCAAGCCCTCCTAGGCGACGGCGCGGCGGAGCGGGCGTTCCTCGATCACTTGACCGCAGTCTGCGCAGACGACGCGCGCGATCTCGTATGGGACGCCCTCGCGCTGGCGGACGACGTACGTCGTCACGAGCGCGTGCTTCGGGCTGTGTCCAGGCCACAAGGACAACTTCTTCATCTCTCCTGACATTACTCAGCCCCTCGGAAACTACGACGCAAAAAAGGGTGAAGAAGTTGAGACAATCTTGCGCATGGTCAGAGGGGCCGGCGCCTTCGTCTGCTGCGCGGCCGTGGCCGTCACGGCTGCGAGCGCCGCGCGGCATACACCGGCGACCGGGTGCGCCTCCGGGTCGCCGCATCGGCTCGGCGGGCCCAACGTCGCCTACGCGGCCGTCGTGCGCCGGCCGACTCGAGCGTACCGGCAGCCGGGCCGACGCCGGATCACCAGTTTCGGCCGCGTAAACCTGAACGACGTGCCGACGGTCTTCGGCGTGTTGGGGTGGGTTTCGGGGCGCGGCTGCCGCGCTGCCTGGTACCACGTCCAGCTGCCGATCCGCCCGAACGGGATCACCGGCTTCGTCCGGGCGAGGGATCTCCGGATCTTCCATGTCCGGACGAGGATGGTGATCGACATCTCCTCACGGCGGCTCCAGCTCTTCCACGGCCACCGACGGCTGATCTCGACCTCGATTGCCGTGGGCTCGTCCGCCACGCCTACACCGACCGGGCGCTAC
>JBARRS010000004.1:0-1957 GCA_049644345.1 Gaiellaceae bacterium | reverse complement strand
CGTTTGCGCATGGCGCCGCCCGCTCGGAGGCCGAGATAGAGGTCGTCGAAGAGCTCTGTCGGGTCGTTCGCCACCATCGCTGAGTATAGGTTCGATTCGCGGATGCCCGTGCGTCTCCTCCATATCTCCGATCTGCACGCAGGCTCACGCGAGGAGCCAGACGTCGAGCGCTGTCTCGCGCCGCTGGTCGAGCGGATCGGCCCCGAGCTCGTCGTCGTCAGCGGCGACCTCGCGCACCGCGGCACGCGCGCCCAGCACGAGCGCGCAGCGTCGTTCCTCAAAGGGCTCGGACGGCCGCTTCTCGTCGTTCCGGGCAACCACGACATCCCGTGGTCGCCGCGGCGGATCACGACTCCCTTCCGCGAGTTCGAGCGGCAGTGGGAGACGACCGAGCCGGTGTACCGCTCCGAGCGCCTGCTCGTCGTCGGGCTGAACTCGGTGCGCCCCTGGCGGCATCAGTCGGGCGGCGTCAATGCGGGTCAGCTGCGCCGCGCAGGCGAGCTGCTGACGGGCGCTCCCACGCAGGCGCTTCGGGTCGTCGTCCTCCACCACCACCTGCTCGGCGCTCCCTGGCGCTCCCGGAAGAAGCCGGTCTCCCGCCGCTCGCACGTGCTCTCCGCGCTGGTCGACGCCGGCGCCGAGCTGATCCTCGCCGGCCACATCCACCAGGCGGCGGTAAGCGAGCGGCACGAGTTCGAGATCGCTCCGGGGGGCCTTCGCGGTGCAACGGTCTCGATCGCGCCCGGGCTGGGTCAGCCGCGTCCGAAGCGTCGCGGCGAGACGCGCGGCCTGCACGTCTACGACGCATCGGACGACGCGCTTCTCGTCAGGACGTACGTCTGGCGCGAGCAGGGCTGGGGGCTTACGGCGGAACGGCGATTCCCGAGGGGCCCCGAGCCTCTCCGCTAGGGCCTGAAGCGGCGCGCGCCCGGGCCCCACGTCGGGCGGCCCTGCGAGCGGCGGTAGGCAATCACCAGCAGTACCGCCGCGATCAGCCCCAGGAACCAGGCGAAGTAGCCGCCGAAGAAGATCCTCGCGACGAGGGCCCCGATCAGCGAGCCGGCGATCCCGATCGCCATCGTCAGCCAGATCGACATCGGGTCGGGCCCGGGAACTGCGAGCCGTGCAAGCCCGCCGATGACCAGGCCCGAGATCGCAACGAGGAAGATGAAAAGGAGCACGCCGAGCTCGTAGCTTACGCCGCGCTCTCCGCCACCGCGAGCAGCTCGCGGCGGAGGTCCTTGATCTCGTCGCGGAGCTTCGCCGCGTACTCGAACCGCAGCTCCTCGGCGGCCGCGAACATCTCCTCCTCGAGCGTGACCACCAGACGCTCCATCTCCGCTGGGCTCATCCCCTCCACCTCGGCCTTCCCGCGGCGGCGCCGACCCGGCACCGTCGGCGACTCGAGCGAGAGGAACTCGGCGATGTCGGAGACGCCCTTCTGGATCGACTCGGGCGTGATCCCGTGCTCCTCGTTGTAGGCGACCTGCACGGCGCGTCGGCGAGTCGTCTCGTCGAGCGCGCCCTTGATCGCCTCCGTCAGCTTGTCGGCGTACATCAGCACCTTGCCGTTCACGTTCCTAGCGGCGCGGCCGATCGTCTGGATCAGCGCAGTCTTGCCGCGGAGGAAGCCCTCCTTGTCGGCGTCGAGGATGGCGACGAGCGAGACCTCCGGCAGGTCGAGGCCCTCGCGGAGCAGGTTGACGCCCACGAGCACGTCGTACTCGCCCAGCCGCAGCTGGCGAATGATCTGGATCCGCTCGAGCGTGTCGACCTCCGAGTGGAGGTAGCGCGCCTTCACGCCTGACTCGAGCAGGTAGTCGGTCAGGTCCTCGGACATCTTCTTGGTCAGCGTCGTCACAAGGACGCGCTCGCCGCGCTCCTCGCGCTTGCGGATCTCGCCGAGCAGGTCGTCGATCTGGTTCTTCGTCGGGCGCAGCTCGACCTCGGGGTCGAC
>JBARRS010000003.1:0-1711 GCA_049644345.1 Gaiellaceae bacterium | reverse complement strand
AACCAGGGCTCGACCACGGCGGCGGAGTCTATGCGCCCGGAAAAGCCGAAGGCCCGCTTCAGCGGGCCTTCGGCGGAGACGAAGAAGCTGGCCTTCCGAGCCTGCTACGCCACCTCACGGAGCATCTGCGCGTCTGCGAGAGCGCGAAGCTTCTTCAGGCTCTGGTTCTCGATCTGGCGGATGCGCTCGCGCGTGACGTTGAAGGTCCGCCCGACCTCGTCGAGCGTGCGCGGGTGCTCGCCGTTGAGGCCGTAGCGGAGCTCGAGCACGCGCCGCTCGCGGGCGGAGAGCGTCTCGAGGGCGCGACGAAGCGCCGTCCTGCGCATCTCGACCTCGGCCATCTCGTCCGGCAGTGGCTCGTTCTCGTCGGTGAGGAAGTGCCCGAACTCGGACTCCTCCTCGTCGCCGACCGGCTTCTCGAGCGACACCGGGGCCTGGGAGCTCCGGCGGATCTGCTCGACCTCGTCGGTCGTCAGGTCGAGGTCCCGCCCGATCTCGGCGGCCGTCGGCTCCCGGCCCAGCTCCGCACGCAGCTTGCGCTCGGAACGAACGATCTTGTTCAGCTTCTCGACGATGTGCACGGGCATCCGGATCGTCCGCGACTTGTCCGCGAGCGCCCGGGCGACCGCCTGTCTGATCCACCAGGTCGCGTAGGTCGAGAACTTGAACCCCTTGCGGTGGTCGAACTTTTCCGCCGCACGGACCAGGCCGATCGTCCCCTCCTGGATCAGATCCAGGAACGGGAGTCCCTGGTTGCGGTACTTCTTCGCGATCGAGACGACGAGACGCAGGTTCGCCTCGACCATCTCCTGCTTTGCCCGGTGCTCGCCGCGCTCGATGCGCTTCGCGAGCTCGACCTCCTGCGCCGCAGTCAGCAGATCGACCTTGCCGACGTCCTTGAGGAACAGCTGCAGCGCGTCGGTCGAGACCTCGCGCGGCCCTTCCTCGACCTCCGGCTCGCCCTCGTCCCGTCCGCCGTTCCTTCCGTCCACGACTTCGATCTGCAGCTCGTCGAGAGCGTGGTAGACCTCGTCTATCTGCGCTGCCTCGAGGTCAAGCTCGTCGAGCGCGAGCGCGATCTCTTCGGTCGTGAGCGAGCCCGCCTCGCGTCCCGCCTCCAGCAGCCCCTTCGCCTCGTCTGTCTCGAGCACGTCGGCGACCGCCGTTGTCCTACCCCCGTCTTCCCCCTCTGCGTTCACTACTCCCCCTCGTCTCGTCCCTCAGGAACCTCACGGTAGTTGGGTTCGTGTCAACGTCAACTTGCCTCTGCGGATGCGGCAGTCTTCCATGCGCGTCGGACGGACGCCATAGGCCGTCCGGCTCAAATTTCTTGTCACTTGGTCCTAATGCTTACCAGACGCTGAAGGAAGCTCCTTGCTTCCGTCCCGAGGGGAGAGGACGGTCCCAGCGCATACGCTAGCCGCAACTGGCGTTTGGCCGCATCGACCTGGCCAAGCCATGCGAGCAGCAAACCGAGGTGGAAACGGACGGTCGGGGCACGCGGAAACACCCGCACGAGCGGGCCCAGCCGGGAGAACGCACGTTCGGGGTGATCCTTGTCGAAGCGGGCGACGGCCGCGGCGACACGCGTGTCGGGATCGCGCGGCGCGAGCGCGGCCGCCGCGGCGTAGATGCGCTCGGCCGAAAGCTGGTGGCCGAGCTGTTGGAGCACGACGCCGTAGATGAGCTTCTGCCGAACGCCGCCCCGCGC
>JBARRS010000002.1:0-7401 GCA_049644345.1 Gaiellaceae bacterium | reverse complement strand
CGCCGCTCGGGCGGCAACAGGTCAAGCGCTGTCTCGGCGCTCAGCACCGCGCTGCCGAGATCCATCAGAACGAGTACGCCGTCGCCGGAGTCGGCCCGCTCGATCGCCTCCGCCACACGCACCGCGTCCGTCCCGAGCGGCGAACCGGGCGCATCGAGGCCGCCCGCAAGCTCGAGCCGAACCTCGGAGCCGGCCATCTCCCCGGCCACCTCGGCCACGCCCTCGGCGAGCGTGGCGCTGTGGGAGACGATCACGATTCCGACCACGGGCGACCGCGTCCCCCTACCCCGCGCCCGCCTGCGTCCTGCCCGCATCGAGCCCGTAGGCCCGGTGCAGGAGCTCGACGGGATGGACCGCGTGGATCTGCGACCCATGCTCGATCTGCCAGCGGCAGGTCTCGCTGTCGCAGGCGGCGACGTCGGCCCGTGACTCCCGCACCTCCCGGAAGAGCCGTTCGCCCACAGCCATCGAGATCTCGTACTTCTCCTTCTTCAGGCCGTAGGTGCCGGCGATGCCGCAGCAGTCGACGTCCAGCTCGATCGCCTGCAGCTTCGGAATCAGGGCGAGGAGGTCGAGGGCCGGCTTGCCGATCCCGTGGCCGCGCTGCTGACATGGGGCGTGGTAGGGCACGGTCAGCGCAAGGGGCCGGAAGTCGGTGCGGAGCTCGCCGCGCTCGTGTAGCAGCAGCAGAAACTCGCAGAGGTCGTACGTCGCCTCGCTCACCACCGCCAGATCGTCGTCCTCGACGTCGAGGATCTCGCGCGCCTCGCGCTTCAGCATCAGCCCGCAGCTCGTCGAGTTCGACACGATCGCGTGGCCTTCCCGCGCGTACGGCGCGAGGTTCGCGGCCAACCGCCGCACGTACGCGCGCGCGGCCGGGAAGTTGCCGTTCGACTGGAGTGGCAACCCGCAGCAGTCCTGGGGCGGCACCACGACGTGGAAGCCGTTGTGCTCGAGCACCTCGACCGTCATCTCTCCGACGGCCGGCTCGTAGTAGTTCGTACCGCAGGCGTGGAAGTAGACGACGCTCTTGTCGGCGGTGGGGCTGATGTGGGCCCGCGCCCACCGCTGGAACGTCCTGCCCGCAAACCGCGGCAGCGGGGCGTCCCGGTGGATGCCGAGGAGGCGTTCGGCGACGCCTCGAAGAAGCCGGTTGCGCAGCGTCCAGTTGGCGAGGGGCGCAACCGGGGTGCCGAGGCGTCCGAGAACGCTCGGGCGAGCGATCAGCTGGTTCCGCAACGGGATGCCGCGTTCCTCCCAGAGCTGCGCCCGCGCCCGCGAGTTGATCTCCGCGATCTTCACTCCCTGCGGGCACACCTGCGTGCAGATCCCACAGCCCGAGCAGTAGTCGAGGGAGCTGTCCGGGGAGGCGCCGGCGCGACGGTACCGCTCCGCCTGTGGGCCGACGTACTTCGGGCCGGGGAAGAGCGGCGTTACCTGCGAGTACGGGCAGAACGTCTCGCAGATCGTGCACTTGACACAGTGGTCGAGGGAGTCGCGGACGAGCTCGGTGGTCACGAGATCCGCTCGAGGATCGCGGTGGCTGAAGCGTAGCCGGTCGCGAGGCTGAGGCCGTTGCCGGAGGCCTCCCGCCATGGAGCCGCTCCCGCTAGCGTCGCCCCCGCGACGTGGAGGTTCTCGTACACGACCGCTCCCTCCTCGTCCACGGGACGGAGCTTCTCGTCGACTGCGACGCCGGTGCGGGCGATCGCATGCTGATCGAAGTAGCCCGGCTCGAAGCGCGGCTGCTCGGGCCGAGGTAGGCCGGCGAGGGGCAAATCGAACACGGTCTCGCGGATCTTCCCGGACGAGTCCAGATTCAGGCCGCCGGAGGCGAAGCCTCCGGTTGCGAGCACGAAAGAGCGCGACCCGTAGAGAAGAGGCCGGCGTGCGGTCTGCGCCGACACGGCCTCGACGCGGCCGCCACCGCTCTCCGCCCCCACCACTGCGTCGCCGACGAGGAGCCGGCCGCCGGCCCGGCGCAGCGCCGCGGTCATGGTCTCGAACAGGCGGATGCCCTGCACCGATGGCGGGAGCGTCGGCACCTCGAAGACCCGACGCTCGAGCCGAGTCTCGAGCTCCTGCCACACCTCTCGCGCGCGCCCGAGGCCGAGCACGGCCGGAAAGCCGACGAACTCGCCCGGCTGGAGGTGCCCCTCGAGCCCGCGCACAACGAACTCCCGGAAATCGGCCTGCTCGAAACGCCGCGCGAAACCTACGCTGCTGACATCGCCCTCGCCGTCGAGCGGCGGTGCGAGCTCGAGCGCTCTCGCCGACACGGAGGCACCGCCGGGAAGCGCGGCCTGGGTGAGGTTGTCGGCGAGGTAGGCCGGGTAGAAATCCTTGAGTCCCTTGAGGCCGACGAACACGAAACGGCCGCCGGCACGCAGGTCGCCGGCAATCATCGCCTCGGGGACGACGGCCGTGGGCTTGGGAACGCCGACCGCGGTCGGAAGCAGGAAGTTCTCCTCGAGCCCCCCGTGGTAGCCGTAGTCGGCGAGACGAGCTTTGAACCACTCGAGGCCGGCCCTGATCAGCTCCAGGGAAAGGTGCCGGTAGGGATGCTCGGGGTGCGCGGCCAGGAAATCCGGCAGCGCCTGCGCCGGGCTCTCGACGCGCCCGTCGGCGTAGCCGAGCACGTCGATCGTCGCAGGTGCGAGGTGCGTCGCCCCCACGCCTTTGGCTACGACCAGGACCCGCTGTCCTCCCTCGGCCAGCCGCAAGGCAGCGGTGAGGCCGGCGAGCCCGGCGCCGATCACCACCGTGTCATAGCTCATAGGCCGACACTCGGCCTATGAGCGTGGGGAGGGGGTTCTGCGGGGGAACCGGGAGGTTCCCCCGGTTCTACGGAGAAGGGGGCTCGTGGGGGAAACAGGGTTTCCCCCACGGGAGCGAGCCGGAGGCGAGCGACGGTCACGCCGGCAAGTGCTGGACCGCCAAGAGGCCCTGAAAGATCCAGTCGTCGAGCCGCGCCTGGCGCAGCTGGTCGCCGTAGAGGATCGGGTAGGCGCCCTTCCACCGCTCCTGGAGGAAGTCGAGGAGGGCGAAGTTCGCGGCTCGATGGTCGAGCTGCTCGACGGCGTGGAGGATGCCCGTGGCACGGTAGATGCAGAAGCCGCCCTGGCAGGGGCCCATTCCGAGCCGCAGCGTTCGGCGGATGTCGTCAAGGCTCGTCGTGTGGCGCCGATCCATCGCCTCCTCCAGCCGCCGGCGCGTGATCAGCTCGCACTCGCAGATGATCTCCTCCGACCGCGGAACCGGCTCTCGGGCGCGAAGGCGCGAGCCCAGCCAGTAGAAGCGACCCTCCTCGGAGCCCGGCAGCGGCTCTTCGGCCGTCCTGCAGGGACGCTCGGCGCAAAGCTGCGCGCACACGGCGTCGACGGCCGCCTCGGCCATCAGCCGGAACGTCGTCGTCTTGCCGCCGGTGATGGTGACGAAGCCCGCGACCCCGTCGCGCTCGGCATGGTCGAGGAGCGCATGCGAGCGGGTCACGTCGCGCGTGTCCGTCACCTCTTCGGCCGAAAAGAGCGGCCGTGCCCCGGCCCAAACGCGGAGCGCACGAGCCTCGCGGAAGCCTGGGACGAGCTTCTCGCCCTCGTCGAGCATCTCGTCGACCTCGGCCTGCGTCACCTCGAGCTCGTCGGGGTCCGGTACCCGCGTGTCCGTCGTCCCGATCACGGAGACGGTGCGGATCGGGACGATGATGTCGCCGTCGTCGGGCGGCTTGCAGCGGTTTACCACCGTATTCACGAGCCGATGGTTCATCGCGATCATGATCCCCTTGCCGGGGAGGACCGTGACCTCGCATCCGGCGAGCGCGGCGATCTGCCCCGCCCACGCCCCCGCGGCGTTGACGACGATCTCCGAACGGACCAGGAGCTCCTCTCCGGTCAGCTCGTTCTTGACCCGCGCGCCGACGACCTTGTCGCCGTCGCGCTCCAGGCCGAGCACGGTGTGGTAGGGCAGGATCCGGCCTTCGTACGCCTCGGCGGAGCGGGCACACGCCCACACGAGCTTCCAGGGATCGAGGCTTGCGTCGGGGACGGTGAATGCACGCGAGATGCGAGCGTCGAGGCGAGGCTCCCGGCTCAGCGCCTCGGCGACCGGGATCTCTTCGACGGGAACGCCCGTTTCGCGGCAGCCTTCGGCAAAGTCGTCGCCGAAGGCGGGGTCGTCCCACGGGGTCGAGACGAACAGACCGCCTGTGTCCTCGATGCAGTCGGCCGCGATCCGACGGAGGATGGCATTCTCGGCAACGCACTCGCGCGCCGCCGGCGGGTCCTTGACCGCGTAGCGCCCGCCCGAGTGCAAGAGACCGTGGAAGCGTCCGGTGGTCCCGTCCGCCAGGTCACCGCGCTCTACGAGCACTGTCGAGAAGCCCCGCATCGCCGCGTCACGCGCGACGCCGGCCCCGGTCGAGCCGCCGCCGACGACGAGCACTTCCGTTTCGAGAGAGGCCACGCTACCCGTCGCAGTATCGCAGCAGGGGAATGAGTGACCTGGGCGGAGAGCCCGGCGGCCGCTGGGGCCGCCGGGCTCCTCACTTTCGAGCTATTCGAGCCAGTCGAAGGTCCGCGTGACGGCCTTCTTCCAGAACGCGTACTCCTTTTCGCGCTCCTTCGCGTCCATCCGGGGCGTCCACTCCTTGTCCTTGCCCCAGTTGGCGCGCAGGTCCTCGACCTCCGACCAGAAGCCGACGGCGAGGCCGGCGGCGTAGGCGGCGCCGAGCGAGGTCGTCTCCGCGACCGTCGGCCGGATCACCGGCACGTCGAGGACGTCGGCCTGGAACTGCATCAACAGCTCGTTGTGCACCATGCCGCCGTCCACCTTCAGCGAGGTGAGGTCGACGCCGGAGTCGGCGTTCATCGCATCCACCACCTCGCGCGTCTGCCAGGCGGTCGCCTCGAGCGCCGCCCGCGCCAGGTGGCCCTTGGTGACGTAGCGGGTCAGCCCTGCGATCACGCCGCGGGCATCGTTCTTCCAGTACGGAGCGAAGAGACCGGAGAACGCCGGCACGAAATAGACGCCTCCGTTGTCGTCGACCGACTTCGCCAGGTCCTCGATCTCCGGCGAGCTCGAGATCAGGCCGATGTTGTCCCGGAGCCACTGCACGAGCGCTCCTGTGATCGCGATCGCACCTTCGAGGCAGTAGACGGCCGGCTGGTCGCCGATCTTGTACGCGAGCGTCGTCAGCAGCCCGCTCTTCGAAGGCACGATCTCGTTCCCCGTGTTGAGGAGCAGGAAGTTGCCCGTGCCGTAGGTGTTCTTCGCTTCCCCGACGGAGAAGCAGGTCTGGCCGAAGAGCGCCGCCTGCTGGTCGCCGAGATCGCCGGCGACCGGGATGCCCGCGAGATCGCCCTTCGCCTCGCCGTAGACCTCGCTCGACGCACGGATCTGCGGCAGCATCGCCCGGGGCACACCGAGGATGCCGAGGATCTCGTCGTCCCAGTCGAGGGTCTCGAGGTTCATCATCATCGTGCGGCTTGCGTTGCTCACATCGGTGACGTGGACACCGCCGTCCGGGCCGCCCGTGAGCTCCCAGATCACGAAGGTGTCGATGTTGCCGAACAGCACCTCGCCGCTCTCGGCCTTGGATCGCACGCCGTCGACGTTGTCCAGGATCCACTTGATCTTGGGGCCCGAGAAGTAAGTGGCGATCGGAAGCCCCGTCTTCGCCCTGAACCGGTCCTGGCCCCCGTCGGCGGCCAGCTCGTCGCAGATCTTGTCTGTCCGAGTGTCCTGCCAGACGATCGCGTTGTAGACGGGTCGCCCCGTCGAGCGTTCCCAGACCACGGTCGTCTCGCGCTGGTTCGTCACGCCGACGGCGGCGATGTCCTTTACCTTGGTCTTGTCGAGCCCCGCGCGAACGACTTCCTGCGTTCGCTGCCAGATCTCCATCGGGTCGTGCTCGACCCAACCCGGCTTCGGGTAGATCTGCTCGTGCTCCTTCTGGTCGATCGAGACCACCTGCCCGCCGTGATCGAAGACCATGAATCGGGTGCTGGTGGTGCCCTGGTCGACTGCTGCTGCGTACTCTGCCATTCCTCCTCCTTACCCTCCGATGGTCACCCCGCGTGCGCGGGCTCGCTCCAGGTATCCGCCGCGGTCTCGAGGAGCAGCTGCGATGAGGTCGCGCCCGGATCCTGATGCCCCGCGCTCCGTTCTCCGAGATAGCTCGCGCGCCCCTTCCTGGCGACGAGCGGGATCGTGTCCTCCATACCCCGCTCGGCGCCCTCGGCCGAGCGCCTGAGGGCGTCCTCGAAGGACGCACCCTCGGCGAGCGCGGCCTTGAGGGCGTCCACCCCGGGGACCAGGGCGTCGATCATCGTCTTGTCGCCCGGCTCGGCCTTTCCCCGGGCCTGCACACCGCCGATCGCGGCTTCGAGCGCCGCAACCCAGTCGTCCGGCCCGAGCTCGCCCTTGCCGGAGGTGGCGGTCCCCAGCTGCAGGAACAGCGTGCCGTAGAGGGGACCGCCCGCGCCGCCGACGGTGGACACGAGCGTCATGCCGACCGTCTTGAGCAGCGCGCCGATGTCCTCGCCGGCCTGCGCATCATCGAGCTTGACGAGCACGGCCGACATACCCCTGTCCATGTTGATCCCGTGGTCGCCATCTCCAACCGCCGCGTCGAGCTCGGTCAGGTATTCCTTGTTCGCGGCGATCTCTGCCGCGAACGCCCGGACCCAGCGCAGGACGTCGTTGTACATGACGCTCATGCGCCTTGCCCGGTCGTGCTTCTGACTGTCGCCCTCGAGCGCACCGCCTCCTTTACGCCGCCCACCTGAGACCGGCCGTCTTGACCGGTGCATCCCAGAGACGGGTCAGCTCGTCGTCCAGCTTCAGCAGCGTGATCGAGCAACCCGCCATCTCCAATGACGTGATGTAGGGCCCGATCAGGTTGCGCTTGATCGTGATGCCTCGCGCGCCCAGGAACTTGTTCAGATCGTTGTAGACGATGTAGAGCTCGATCAACGGCGTGCCGCCCATGCCGTTGACGAAGGCGAGCACCTCGTCGCCCTTCTTGAACGGAAGATCCTCGGCGATCGGGGTGGCGAGCCGCTCGACGATCTCGGCCGCCGGCGCGAGCTTCACCCGCTCCCGGCCGGGCTCGCCGTGGATGCCGATGCCGATCTCGATCTCGTCATCGCCCAGCTCGAAGGTCGGTTTCCCCGCCGCGGGGACGATGCACGAGGTCAACGCCATCCCCATGCTCCGTCCGTTGGCGTTCACCTTTCGGCACAGCTCGGCGACCTCGGGCAGCGGGCGTCCGTCTTCGGCCGCTGCCCCGCAGATCTTCTCCGCGAGGACCGTCGTGCCGACGCCGCGCCGCCCTGCGGTGTAAAGGCTGTCCTGCACCGCTACGTCGTCGTCGATCACGACCGCTTCGACGTCGATTCCCTC
>JBARRS010000001.1:0-15143 GCA_049644345.1 Gaiellaceae bacterium | reverse complement strand
CGCCGCTTCCTCGTGGCGGTAGCCGGCGCGCAGGAGCTGCGCGAGCCGCCAGTCCACCACCTCTTCGGTCGCATTCTCCCGCTCGACTCTCGTGTTGGTCATCGGCCCCTCCTCGAATCGAAAGATGTCGAGAGGAGGGAGAAGCCGCAACGCCCCATTTGGACAGGTTCGACGTAATTGGTTCGAACGAGTTGTTCAGGTCTTGTAAAGCACCGCAGGTTCGAGAGTAGAACGACGTCTGTCTTTCAAGAGCAGTCCACCGGCCGTGGACTGGCTTGAGGAGCGGCCTAGCCCACTCACCTGAGTGGGGAGGGGGTAAACGGCCGCTCCTCACGTTCCTGTCTTCCCCACCGGCGGAATGAGAATCCCTCGCGGGGAACTTCGTGCGTCTCTCCGTCCCCTGTATGGGCGACAACTCCTGACCGCGCGCCCCGGACAGGGGACAGGAGCGCCGTCAGTGGCGGAAAACGGGGGACACCGGGCGGTCCCAGGGGGGCGACGGTATGGACATGCACAGGCGAATCCTCCTTCCCCTCGTCGCCGCGATCACGCTGATTGCCCCCGCGCAGGCCTACGCCCGAGGCGGGAACTACGTCTTCGACGGGGGCACCGCGCCCGAGCGGGCGCAGGTCAAGGCGGCGCTGAACGCGAGCTCGTTCAACTGGAGCCTCGTCCCCACTCGTGTGACGATCCACATCGGGCGCGTGGGGAATTCGGATGCGACGCCTGGTGAGATCTGGCTGGACGCAGGGCTGCTGGACAGCGGCATCTTCTCCTGGGGAGTCGTTCAGCACGAGTACGGCCACCAGGTCGACTTCTTCCTCCTCAACGAGTCGAAGCGAACGGCGTTCGAGAGGCAGCTCGGCGGCGTCTCCTGGTGGCAGACCGGCGGGCTCGCACATGCGCAGCTCAGCAGCGAGCGGTTTGCCTCGACGCTCGCATGGGCCTACTGGCCGTCGAAGCAGAACCTGCTCCGGCCGCAGTCGAAGACCGACGAGGCCGGCGCGATGGCCCCGGCGGCGTTCCGGCGGCTCCTAGCGCAGCAGCTGGGCGTCGCGCAGCTGGCAGCGGCGCCGCGCTGAATCACCAGCCGGCGATAGCACCCGGTTGCCTTGCAAGGCGGCAACGGGAGAGGATTGTTCTTCGGTGCCGCCCACCGTGCTCATCTGCGACAACGAGCCCGCATTGCGTGCGCTCGCGCGAGCGGCGCTGTCCGAGGGTGGTTACACGATCGTCGAAGCACGCGACGGCGACGAGGCGCTCGAGCTCGCGCGGTCGAATCAGCCCGATCTGATCGTCCTGGACATGATGATGCCCGGCCGAACCGGCCTCGACGTCCTGGCCGAGCTGCGGCGGGAACCCGCCTTTGCGGACACTCCGGTCGTGATGCTGACCGCGCGCACGCAGGCCGCGGACCGCGAGGCGGCGGCCCGCGCTGGAGCCGATGTGTTCCTCGGAAAGCCCTTCAGCCCGCTCGAGCTCGCGTCACTCGTCGAGCGCCTACTCAACACTCAGCGGTGAACGGCCGATAAAGGGGCAATGCCGGAGCCTGACTTCCGTGCGCTCTTCGAGGCAGCGCCGGGCCTCTTCCTGGTGCTCGACCCCGAGCTCTGCATCGTCGCCGTCAGCGACGCCTACCTTGCCGCCACGATGACGAAGCGGGAAGAGATCGTCGGCCGCGGCATCTTCGACGTCTTTCCCGACAACCCGGACGACAAGGATGCGACCGGAGTGAGCAACCTCAGGGCTTCGCTTGATCGGGTGCGAGAGGGCTGCGTTCCCGACACGATGGCGGTGCAGAAGTACGACATCCAGCGACCATCCGAGGAAGGCGGTGGCTTCGAAGTGCGCTACTGGAGCCCGGTCAACTCGCCGGTCCTCGATGAGCACGCAGAGCTGCTCTACATCGTCCACCGAGTCGAGGACGTGACCGAGTTCGTGCGCCTCAAGGAGGCTGGGAGCGAACAGGAGGCGGTGACCAGCAAGCTTCGCGACCGCACCGAGAAGATGCAGTCGGAGATCCTCTCCCGCTCGAAGGAGCTGCAGGACGCGAACAAAGAGCTGCTACGACAGGCGGCGATCAATCGCGCCACCCTCGAAGGCAGCGTCGACGGGATCGCGATGCTGGACCTCGAGGGGCGGGCCGTGCTCGCGAACGCGGCCTTCGAACACGCCGTGACCGAGATTCTTGGCGAATCCGCGCAGATTTCCGACGCCGACGCCGTAGACATCGTGTCCGAGCGCGTCGTCGACCGAGACGCCTACCTTCGGGGCGTCGAGAGATTCGAATCCGATCCGGAGGCCCAATTCGTCGACGAGTACGAGCTCGCGGAGTCGGGGCGGACGTTTTTGCGCTTCACCGGCCCGGTCCGCGACGACGCCGGTGAGCTGATCGGCCGAATCATCAGCATTCGCGACGTGACGACGGAGCGCGAGGCGGAACGGCTCAAGTCAGAGCTGCTCGCGACTGTCTCACACGAATTGCGCACGCCGCTCGCCAGCGTTCTCGGCTTCGCCGAGCTGATGATCACGCGCGATGTCGACGCGGATACGCAGCGACGGTACCTAGAGACGATCTACGGCGAGGCGCAGCGGCTGACGGGCCTCATCAACGACTTCTTGGACCTCCAGAGGATCGAGGAGGGGCGGCTCGCGCTTGCGCTGGAACCGTTCGAGCTCGGGAAACTGCTGGCCGAGCAGGCGGAGCTGTTCTCAGGGCAGTCCGGAGCTCACACGCTCGAGCTGGAGCCGGCGGACGGCCCGCTCATGGTGACGGCGGACCGCGAACGGACGGCCCAAGTTCTCGCGAACCTGCTCTCGAACGCGATCAAGTACTCGCCCAACGGGGGAGCGATAACCGTCACCACCACAGCGCGGGAGGGCAACGTCCGCGTCTCGGTACGCGACCAGGGGATCGGCATCCCCCGCGATCAGCAGGCGCGCATCTTCGCGAAGTTCTTCCGGGTCGACTCATCGGACACGCGGGAGATCGGGGGTGCCGGTCTCGGTCTCGCTCTCTGCCGCGAGCTCGTCTCCGCGCAGGGCGGACGGATCGGGTTCGACAGCAGCGAGGGCGAGGGCTCGACGTTCTGGTTCGAGCTGCCGGTGTCGGTGCGAGCCGAGGGGAACGGCCGCGGTCGCGCACTCATCGTCGAGGACGACCACGCTGCGGCAGCGTTCCTCGCCGAGCACCTGAGGGCCGAGGGACTCGCCGTCGAGGTGGCGGCAAGCGGCGAGGACGCACTGGTGCGCGCCCGCGTGACGCCGCCGCAGATCGTGTGTCTCGACATCACGCTCGCCGGCGAGCTCGACGGGTGGCAGGTGCTTGCGAAGCTGCGGGCGGACGAGGCCACGGCGAACGTGCCCGTGATCGTTTGCACGGCCGGGAACGGCCGCGATCGCGCCGGCGCGCTCGGCGCAGCCGATTTTCTGACCAAACCGTTCTCGGGCCGACAGTTGGCGGCGGCCGTGCGAAGGGTGCTGCCGCACGAGACGGGTTACGTGCTCGTCGCGGACGACGAGCGGGCGATCCGGGAGCTCGTGCGGGCGACGTTCCGCGGGGACGGGATCGAGGTTGGGGAGGCAGCAGACGGGCTCGCTGCGCTCGAGAGCATCGCGGAGCGGCGGCCGGACGCGCTCGTGCTCGACCTCGTCATGCCGGGGCTTGACGGGTTCACTGTCCTGGAGCGGCTTCAGTCGAGCCCGGATGACCGGGAGATTCCGGTGATCGTGCTCACCGCAAAGCGCCTGACGGAGCGCGAGCGGTTTGCGCTCAGGCAGCGCGCGGTCGCGTTGTTGGAGAAGAACGCCTACTCGCCGGCCGAGCTACGCGCTCTCGTCCGTCGCACGCTCGGCGACTAGCCGACCAATGTTCTCGAGCAGCTCGACCGGGCTGAACGGCTTGGTCAGGAAGAGGTCGGCCCCAAGCGACTCCGCGATGGCACGCTGGTCGCGGTCCGCCGTCAGAACGATCACCGGCAGCTTCGGATCGCGTTCTTTCAGCGTGCGCAGTACTTCGTCGCCCTGAAGGCGCGGCATCCGCCAGTCGAGCAGGACGAGCTGCGGAGACTGTGCCTCGACGATCGCCAGCGCGACGTCGCCGTCGCTCGCCTCGGCGATCTCGAACTCGTCGGTGGGGAGCGTCTGGCGAAGTAGCCGGCGAACGAAGACGTCGTCGTCGATGACGACCACCCGGGCGGGCCGGCCGTTCGCGGTAGTGGATGCCGGGTGCTCACCGGCGAGGCCGCTCCTCGACTCCGCCGGCCCGGTGGAGATGCCGAGCAGCGAGTCGATCGCTTCGCGCAGCCGGCCCGCTGCCTCGAAGATCTGCTCGGAGGCGGCCACGCGGGTCTCCTCGTCGTCGCGGGCGGCGAGCAGCTCGGCGTAGCCGGCGATGACCGCGAGCGGGGTCTTCAGGTCGTGCGCGAGCTGGGAACGCTCGTCCCCGGTCACAGAAGGCCCAGGTCGTGAGCGATTGACACAGCCTCTGCCCGCTTGCTCGCGCCGAGCTTTGCGAAGGTCCGGGAGAGCAGCGTCTTGACCGTCTCGTCGCTGACCTCGAGCTTCGCCGCGACGTCGCGATTGGTCGACCCGCTTGCGACAAGGCGAAGCACTTCACGCTCGCGGGGGCTGAGGGAGGCCTGTCCGCGTTCGCGCTGCGGGTGGCGCGGATCGAACGAGTGGCGGCCGTCGACCGCCGCGCGGAGCGCCTGCAGCAGCTCGTCGCGGCTCCCGGTCTTCAGAACGGTTCCCTGAGCGCCGGCTTCGCGCGCCGACTCGTTGAACCCGCGCTCGTTGTTCGCCGTCATCACGACCGCGGGCGCGGTCTCGCCGCGGCGACGAAGCTCCCGAATGAGCTCGGTGCCGGCGAGATCCGGAAGCCGATAGTCGACGAGGAGGATGCGGGGCCGGCGCCGGTCGATCAGCTCGCGGGCCTGCGCGGCGTCCATCGCCTCCCCGGCGACGCGGAATTCGGAGTCCCGAAGCGAGAGCGCGACCCAGCCGCGGACCATGGCGTCGTCCTCGACGACGAGAACCGAGATCTCTCCGCCGTCGCTCACGCCGCCGTCCGAAGCTCGGGGAGGAGGGAGATGAATTCGGGTGCAAGCTCAGGATCGAACTGGCGCCCCGCCTGCTGCTCGATCTCGCGCACGGCATCCTCGACCGGCAGCGCGCGCCGGTACGGGCGGTCGGTGGTCATCGCATCGAACGTATCCGCGAGCGCAAAGATCCTCGCGGCGAGCGGTATCTCCTCTTCGGAAAGGCCGTTCGGATAGCCGGCGCCGTCCCAGCGCTCGTGGTGCGAGAGAACCACCTGCCGCGCGAGGCCGTTCAGGTAGGGAATCTGAGCGACCAGCCGTTGGCCGTGGAGTGGATGGAGCTCGATTGCCCGGCGCTCGTCTTCGTCGAGCGGTCCAGGCTTGAGCAGGATCGCGTCGGCGACGCCGATCTTGCCCACGTCGTGGAGGAGGAAGCCGTACTCCAGCTGGGGATCGTCCGCGAGCCGCGGCACGACCCGTCTCGCAAGGCCCAGTGCGAGCCGCGTCACGCGTTCCGCGTGATTGCCTGTCATGTCGTCACGGAGCTCGAGCGCCGCCGCGAGGGCGCGGACGGTCGTCGCGTACGAGTCCGCGAGGCGCGCCAGAGCCTCCTCCGCCGCTCTTCGGTTGGCTCGCTCGGCTGCATGCAGCTCTCGTAGCTCCTCGGCATACCTAAGCGCCTGCTCCATCGCGAGCTCGGCCCGCACGCACACCTCCTTCGACGTGACCGCAGTGTTGCCTTTGGGTATCGGCGCGATTCGAGCCGAGGTTGAGGGCTAGGCGTCGATGCCGAGCTCGCCGAGAGAGGCGCGCAACTCGGTCGCGTCCTGGTAGACGCGGAAGGCGCCCGCGTTCAGGAGCTCCTCGGCTCCGTAGCCGCCGCTGAGCAGGCCGATGCTGAGCATGTGCGCACGACGGGCGGCGAGGAGATCCCAGACGGCGTCGCCGACCACGTAGCAATCTGCGGCTTCGACGCCCAGGGCCCCCGCGCAGGCCTCGAAGAGGTCGGGCTCGGGCTTGGCCCTGCGGACGTCGCCTCGCTCGATGACGACCGTCTCGTCGCCGACCCCGAGTGCGACCAGGGAGGCGTCGATCTCGGGACGTCTGCCAGAGGTCGCGATGCCGTGCGGGATTCCACGGAGGCGCAGGTCTGCGAGCAGCTCCACCGCGCCCGGCAACGGCCGTCGCTCCGGCAGCAGCTCCCGGAAGAGCTGGCCGTGGCGTTGCTGAACCGCCTCGATCTCCTCCGGCGTGAGGTCGCGGCCGGTCTCGCGCGCGACGGCGCGGGTGAAGAGCCCGCCGCTCATGCCGATGCGGCGGTGGATACGCCAGCCGTCGATCGACATCCCGACCTCCGACAGCGCGCGCTGCCACGCGATGACGTGGGCATAGACGGTGTCGACGAGGGTTCCGTCGAGGTCGAAGATCAGCGCCTGAGCCACGCCGCTATCCCTTGACGACCCCGAGCGGGACGAGCTGGTCGACCCGCCAGATCGGCGTCGGAGCTCGACCTCCGCGTCGTGCTCACGCTATTCGGGCATCGACGAGCACATCGGCGGAGCAGCCGAAGACGAGCGCCGCGAACGGGTCGCCGTCGACGCCGCGCAGCGAGGGGTGCGAAAGGTCGACCGCGACCTCGCCCCACTGATCGAGCCCGAGCGCAGCGGCGCCCTCGTCGGCGCCGAAGCTGAGCAGGCTGCCCGGTGAGACGACGCCCCGGCGGAGTGCCCGGCGACGCGCGATTCCTTCCAGCTCGCGGAGCTCCTCGAGGGGGTCGATCCGGACGTTCGTGTCCGAGCCGATGCAGATTCCGATTCCTCGCTCGCAGAGCTGTTCGACGGGACAGAAACCGTCGCCGAGGTTGGCCTCCGTCGTCGGGCAGGCGCAGACGCGTGCGCCGGCAGCGGCGAGCAGGTCGAGCTCCCGCTCGTCGGCGTGAGTGGCATGGACGACGGTCGTCTTTGGGCCGAGGCAGCCGGTCCGCTCGAGCAACTCGATCGGCCGGACGCCGTGCTCCTCGACGCACTCCTCGATCTCGCGGGGCTGCTCGTCGGCGTGGACGTGGAGCGGTAGCGACTCGCGCTCGGCGTAGGCGCCAAGGTCGTCGAGCCAGTCGGCTGGACAGGCGCGGACGGAGTGGGGGGCAACGCCGACGCGAATTCCACGCCCACGTAGATCCTCGAGTTGGCGGAGGTACTCCGACACCGACTCCTGGCGGAACCGAGGCAGGCCCCCCCGGGCGTACGCCGACAGGAGGACGACGATCCGGATCCCAGCCTCCTCGGCGGCCTCGGCCGCGGCGACCGCCTCGTCGAAGCCGAGATAGTGGAACTCGCCGACCGCCGTATAGCCGGCCTCGCGCATCTCACGGTAGACGTGGACGTACTCCTTGCGGACCTGTCCAGGGACCTGGTCCCGGGCCAGCGCCAGCATGGATTCCCTCCACGCCCAGAAGTCGCCGCCCTCGGCGCGGCCGCGCAAGGCGCGCTGAAACGCGTGGCTGTGCGCGTTCACGAAGCCCGGGAGGGTGAGGCCCTCGGCCACCGCCGTATCCTTTCAGCATGAGCGCCCGCGCCGTCCCCGCTCCACTGGCGGCTCTTCCGAACGCGCTGACGGTCGCGCGGCTTGCGCTGATCCCTGTTTTCGTCGCGCTCGTGCTCACCGCGGACGCGGGTCATAGCTGGCCGGCCGCGATCGTCCTCGGCGCGGCAGGGATCACCGACCAGGTCGACGGCTGGCTCGCGCGCCGGTGGCGGGTGGAGTCCGGCTTCGGGAAGATCGCCGATCCCCTCGCCGACCGGTTGATGATCGATGCAGCAGTGATCCTGCTCTGGCATGCCGGCCGCCTGCCGTGGGCCGCCTTGGCGATTCCTGCACGTGATCTCACGCTGATCGCCGGGTACAAGGTCGTTGTGGAGCGCGGCTACGACTTCGCTGTCAGCTTCCTCGGGAAGGCAGCGACCTGGCTGCTCTACGCCTCGCTCGCGTTTGTGCTGGTGACCCGCGAGGCGACTCGTTGGCCGGTGTGGATCTTCTGGTCCGGCTTTGGATTGGCTGTGCTGTCGCTCGCGGGCTACCTGCTGAAGGCCCGGCGCGAGGTGGCCGAATGAGAGCGGTCGTCATGGCCGGCGGGGAGGGGACTCGGCTTCGTCCCCTGACCTCGAACCAGCCGAAGCCGATGGTGCCGATCGTCGGCAAGCCGTGCATGGAGCACATCCTCGAGCTGCTGAAGCAGCAGGGCTTTGACGAGGTCGTCGTGACCGTCGCCTTCCTGCCGCAGGCGATCCGCAGCTACTTCGGCAGCGGCGAGTCGCTCGGGCTCGAGATCGAGTATTCCGTGGAGGAGTCGCCGCTCGGCACCGCAGGCTCGGTGAGGCTCGCGAGCGACCGTCTGAACGAGACCTTCGTCGTCATCTCGGGCGACGCGCTCACGGACGTCGACTTGAACAAGCTGACGGCGTTCCACCAGGAGAGAGAAGCCAGCGTCACGATCGGGCTCAAGTCGGTCGAGAATCCGCTGGAGTTCGGGATCGTCGTCACGGACGACGACGGACGGATCGAGCGCTTTCTCGAGAAGCCTTCCTGGGGCCAAGTCTTCTCGGACACGATCAACACGGGCATCTATGTACTCGAGCCGGAGATCCTGCGCCACATCCCGACCGACCGCCCCTTCGACTTCTCGAAAGAGCTCTTTCCGCTCCTCCTCGAGATGGGACGTCCGCTGTACGGCTGCGTCTTCGACGAGTACTGGCAGGACATCGGCAACCTCGACCAGTTCCGGCAGGCGAATTTCGACGCGCTCGACGAGCGCGTTCGCCTGAACGTGTCCGGGATCAGGCTGCGCGGGAACATCTGGATCGGCGAGGGCGCCGAGATCGACGACCTCGACCAGATCGAGGGACCGACGTACATCGGCAACTACTGCCGGATCGGGGCGGACGCGACCGTCGGGGCGTACTCGGTCCTCTCGAACAGCGTCACCCTGCGCGAGCGAGCGAGGACCTCGCGGTCGGTAATCGATGCGGCCACGTACATCGGGCGCAGCGCCGTCGTCGAGGGCGCGATCGTCGGCCGCTCCTGCGACATCGGCGCACACGTGCACGTGCAGGAGGGCGCGGCGATCGGCGACGAGGTCGCCCTCGGCGCCGAGAGCGTGGTCTATCCGGGCGTGCGGATCTACCCGTACAAGGAGGTCGAGACCGGATCGCAGATCCACGAGAGCCTGATCTGGGAGTCCCGCGCGTCCTCGCGCCTGTTCGGCCGCGAGGGTGTCTCAGGCCTCGTCAATGTCGACCTGACCCCCGAGATCGCGGTGCGGCTGGCCGCGGCGCTCGGGACAACGCTCAAGCGGGGCGCGCGCGTCGTCGCCAGCCGCGAGTCGCCCGCCGCCTGCCGAATGGTCAAGCGCGCCATGATCGTCGGTCTGAACTCGACCGGCGTGGACGTTGCCGATCTTCGCGTGATCCCCTCGTCGGTCAACCGCCACCTGCTGAAGAGCGAGAGCTACGACGCCGGCTTCCACGTCGGCGTCGCCCTCGCCGATCCGGAGCTGATCCAGATCCGCTTCTTCGAGCCGCCCGGCATCCAGCTGACGGCGGGGATGCAGAAAGAGATCGAGAAGGACTTCGTGCGCCAGGAGATCCGCCGCTCTGCGGCCAACCAGGTTGGCAGCATCACATACCCGGTACGGGCGCAGGAAACGTACGCCGAGGATCTGCTCGGGACGCTCGACACCGAGGCGATCCGTGGCCGCGGGTACCGGATCGTCGTCGACTACGGCTACTCGGCCGCCTCCTTCGTCCTGCCGCTCGTGCTCGGCCCGCTCGGCGTCGAGGCGGTCGTGGCCCACGGCTTCGCCGATTCGCAGGAGGCTGACGATCGGGGCACGCTCCGCGAGTCGATCGGCCAGGCCAAACGGCTCGTCAAGGCGATCGGGGCCGACCTCGGCGCCGTCTTCGACCGGGCGGGGGAGCGCCTCTTCCTCGTCGACGAGCTGGGGCGTGAGATCCCGGTCGAGCAGACGCTGCTCCTGTTCCTGCGCCTGATGGGCTCGGACGGCCGGCGCGGCAAGCTCGCGTTCCCCGTCACCGTCACGAGCGCGGTCGACCGGCTCGTCGAGGGCAGCAGGCTCGAGGTGATCCGGACGCCCGCGTCCCTCGCCGACCTTACGCAGCGCGCCGCCGAGGAAGGGGTCATCTTCGCGGGCGCGGTGGGCGGCGGCTACGTATTCCCGGAGTTCCTGCCCGCCTACGACGCCGTCGCGAGCCTGTGCAAGCTGCTCGAGCTGCTTGCGCCCGTCCGGCGACCGCTGTCCGAGCTCGTGGCCGACCTGCCCGCGTCGACGCTCGTGCACCGCCAGCTCCCCTGTCCGTGGGCGATGAAGGGTCTCGTGATGCGGGTGCTGACGGAGCGGCTCCGCGACCGCGAGCTCGATCTCACGGACGGGATCAAGGTCTTCGAGGAGCGCGGCTGGGCGCAGGTGCTCCCCGATCCGGACGAGCCTGTCGTCCACATCTACGCCGAGGGCGAGACCGAGGAGCGCTCGCACGAGCTCGAGCAGGAGCTGCGTCACCTCGTCGAGGAGATCATGCAGACCGAGGAGACCGGAGCGAGCGTCACCGCCTGAGTCTCAAGCTGAGGTTGACCCTTCGTCCGCCTGCTGCTTTACTTTCCTGAACCTGCCCCCGAGCGAAAGGCCCTGCCTGTGGAACCTCTGCCCGATCTCGCCACCCTGCCCGACGACGAGCTCAAGAAGCTGATCGAACAGCTCGAGCAAGAGGAGCAGGAGGTCTCGTACCGGCGCCGGATCCTGCACGGCAAGATCGACATCCTGCGCGCGGAGCTCGTAGCGCGGCTGCAGAAGTCGGAGGGAAGGAGCGTGCTCGACCAGGTCGACGTCGACCGGTTGACGGAGATCCTGACGGGCAAGGCGGCTCCCCGCGTCCCGGAGTGAGTCACGTCTATTGCCCTGAGTGCGGCTTCCAGAACCCGGAAGCCGCGAACTACTGCGCGCGCTGCGGCGCGTTGCTCGTCAAGAGCGAGCCGGGCTCGGAGACGACGATGACGTACACGCCCGACGCGCTCGAGGACGAGGGCGAGCCGCTCGAGGAGCTGCGGATGGACGGGCCGGCGCTCGTGGTGCGCTCCGGCGGGGGCCGAGCCGGCGAGCATTTCGTACCGAAGGGCGAGCGCACGACGATAGGCCGGTCGCCCGACTGCGACATCTTCCTCGACGACGTCACCGTCTCGCGCAAGCACGCCGTGCTGGTCGAGCGGGACGGCGCCTACTGGATCGAGGACCAGGGCAGCTTGAACGGCACCTTCGTCAATCGCAGGCGGATCGAGGAGCCGGCGAAGCTCGACAACGGCGACGAGCTCCAGATCGGCAAGTACCGGCTGAGCTTCATCGACACGTGAGCGCCCCGGCGAAAGCCCCCGCCCAGCAGCGCCTGCTCACGATCGGCGCCGTCTGCGAGCGCCTGAAAGCTGAGTTCCCGGACATCTCGATCTCGAAGATCCGCTACCTCGAGGACCAGGGCCTGCTGACGCCGCGCCGGACGCGCGGCGGTTACCGCCTCTTCGGCGAGGAAGATGTGGAGCGGCTCGAGACGATCCTCCGGCTCCAGCGCGACGAGTTCCTGCCGCTGCGGGTGATCCGCCAGGAGCTCGCCTCACCGACGAGCGGCAGCAAGGAGCGCAAGCGCCGGCGTGTCGCGGGTCTGGCAGGGGGCGAGGGCGAGCTCGAGCTCAGAGAGCTTTGCGACCGGGCCGGCATCACGCCCGAGCTCGCACGGGAGCTCGAGGAGTTCGGCCTGCTCGAACCGCGAGCCGACGGTGGAGACAAGCTCTACGGCGAAGGCGACGTCGACATCGCGGCCGCCTGCGCGAGGCTCACGCGCTACGGCATCTCGGCGCGGCACCTGCGCACGTTCGAGACGTCGGCTGCCCGAGAGACTTCGTTTCTCGAGCAGCTGGCAGCGCCGGCGCTGCGCTCGCGCAATCCCGAACGGCGGCAGGCCGGCATCGAGGAGCTCCAGACGCTGGCAGAGCTGACACAGGAGCTGACCCAGCTTCTCTTCTGGCGCGATCTCCGGCAGCTCGTCTCCTGACGTGGCCGTCGACCTGAAGACGAAGATCCGGGAGGTCCCGGACTGGCCCCAGCCGGGTGTGGACTTCAAGGATGTGACGCCGCTGCTCGCCGACGCGCAGGCGCTTGCGCAGACGATCGAGGAGCTCTCGGCGTGGGGGAGGACGAGGGAGCCCGATCTCGTGCTCGGCGCCGAGGCGCGGGGCTTCATCCTCGGCGCAGCGATCGCTCGGGAGATCGGCTGTGGGTTCGTCCCCGCGCGACGACCCGGGAAGCTGCCGCCCGAGACCGTCAGCGCGACCTACGAGCTCGAGTACGGGCAGAACGCGCTCGAGCTGCTACCCGACCTGATCGGGCAGAGCGCACGAGTTCTCATCCACGACGACTTGCTTGCGACAGGCGGCACGGTCGAAGCGATCGCCGGGCTCGTCGAGCAGCTCGGCGGCGAGGTCTGCGGAATCTGCTTCATCATCGAGCTGGCGTTCCTCGGCGGCCGCGAACGGCTGTCGAAATACGACTTGCACTCATTGATCACTTATTAGCGCCGTCCGTAGCGCCGATTACAAAGAGCGCATGTACGACGATCTGACGACGCGGTACAAGTTCTCGTGCCCCGCACACGGGGAGACTCGCGTGATGCTCTCGGCTTTTCGGCGGCTCGAACGGCTGCCGGGCGCCTCGCATCCAGCCGTCTACGGCATCCGCTTCGCCTGCGGGTGCGGTAACGAGCACCCGGGGCTCGTCTCGCACGACGAGCTCGACTGGGCGCCGCTCGGCCTCGCCGGCGGGTCGTTCCTGAACCTGATGACGTCCCAGGTGGAGGAGGTCTCGACAGAGCTCTCCGACCTCGCCGCGCGGCGCATCGGGGCGGGGGAGTGGCCGTGGAGCTTCTTCTGCTATCCGGAGGAGCGACCGCGGCCGGTGTTCCCCTCGTCGTTCGTCGTGCTCACGCCCGCGGGGCCTGGGGGGCTTGTCGGAGTCGCGGTCCGCTGCCCCGGCTGCGCGCGCGTCTCGATCAACCTCGTCTCGGCGGAGCACGTCGATCTGCCCTTTCATAACGACGCGGAGATCGGCGTCGTCGAGCACGTCTTCGAGGGCGACATCGCCGGGACGATCGAGGAGTTCGCCGCCGAGCTCTACTCGGCGCAGTTCGATGCGCGCCGGCTCACGCTCGAGTAGCCCGCCCGGTACTTAACCCTCCCGTCAGGGATGAACCTGCGAGGGCGATGCCGCCGATAACCTGGGTGATGGGCGCCGCAGACATCGACGGTATCGATCGTGGAGCCGAGCTCCTGCTCGCGCAGTGTGCCGCGCTCGGGGAGAGGCGCCGTCGGCCCGTGCTCGACCGCCTACGCGAGCGGCTCGGCGCGGAGCTGACGCGGCTGCTCGTGTTCGCGCTGGCCGCGGATCACAAGGCACGGTCCCGCGGCCGCTGACGCCGCGGCGTCTCCTCGCCGAAGATCCGCACGTAGAGAAAGATCGCACCTGCGGCAACCGCGCCGAGGATCCCGGCCGTGGCTTGAGAGACGCCGATCGCCACCAGCCCGAGCCAGATGTAGAGACCGAGGCCCACGCCCCAGAGGAACGAGATCACGCCGTGGTCGACGCTGGGCGGCCTCAAGTGGGGCATCGCCGGACCCTATACGTGGAAAGGCACCGGGCTTGGACCATAAGTTCGCCGAGCCGGTTTCGCTTTCGTCCCCCGCGACCACTGACCTTCGCCTTCCGGCTACGGCCTCTACTCACGGCTTCGATCTACTCGCGTTCCGTGCTCGGCGCAAGCGGCAGACTAGACGGTCGCAAGGGGGCGATCAAGAGTCCGTCCAGACGTAGAGGCCGCAATTTGCGGAAATTTCATTTTCAACATTTCCACAGCCAATCGTCCAGCCTGTGGAAAAGCGATCGGAGGGGTCGCCGTCAGCGGATCGGGTCTCGGAGCAGGGCGGCGTAGGGGATGCCGGTGGCTGCGTCCGTGTACACGGCGCGATAGAGGAGCGGCCGTGCCGCCGGCCGGTCGACCAGCGTGAACGACCCGTCCGCGGCGAGTGGGGCCGTTCCTGCGGCCTCGCGCGGCGAGCCGGGGCGTTCTCGGTAGACGGTGACGCTTCCGCCCGTCGCGCCGCGTACGCGCCCGCTGACGAGGACGCTGCCGTCTGCCGCAGCGGTTGCGCCGATGCTCGTCCGAATCACAAGCGGGCTCGGCGAGCGGAACCAGGAGAGGCCGTCCGGGCCGGCCAGGAGCAGCTCGCGCGCGCCGCGTGGGGCGGCGGCGAGACCGGCGATCCACCCGTCCAGCTCGACGCGACCGCCGTGGGCGACGACGTCCGCGGCCCAGACGACGTCGACGCCGGAGAGCCCGAGCTCGGCGGCCCCGATCCATTCGTTCGCGGCCACCTCGGGTCCCGAGGCCGTCAGTGCGAGGCCGGTGGTGAGCGCCCTGTCGAGCACGAAGTCCGAGGAGATCTCGGTCGGCGAGCGGGGGCGCACCGCGAGCGTGACCGGCAGCTCGCCGGTCCCGAGCAGCGCCTCCGTCCACGCTGCGTAGATCGTCCCCGCCCGACCGACGGCCGCGAACATGGGCCCGACGGGGAAGTCTCCGACGCCGCCGTCGATGAACTGGCCGGCCCAGGTGTGGCGCTCCTGGTACCAGTCGATCGTCCCGACCGCGCCGTCGATCCCGTACGACTCGATCACGTGCAGCGCACCGTGCACGAGCACAGGCGCAGCCGGCGGCGGCACGTAGCTCTGAGGAAAGCCTCGCAAGGTGATCTGCACCTTGTGAAGGTGCCCGAGGGCGTCGATGCGCGCGAGGTCGAGTGCGCTCTTCCGGTTCGAGTGACGCCAGCGCGTGTAGGCGACGGCCGGCAAGCCGCTCCGGTCGAGGACGAGGCCCGGCCACCCGAGCACCACGCCGGCCGGCAGCCGGGCGACCAGCTGCGTCGTGAGCCAGCCCGCAGGGCGCCGCCGGACCGCGAGCAGCGTGCGCGCGCCGGGGCCTTCGACGAGCGCGACGGGCC